>JBDSWG010000145.1:0-56787 GCA_039926825.1 Ferruginibacter sp. | reverse complement strand
ACAGGGAAAGCAAAATATTTTTGGGCGTCTTGTTATTCTTTATCATAACAGAAATAACACCCAACTGGTAACTGTCTTCCGTCATGGCACGTGCAATGTTGCAGGCTTTCACAGGGAAGCTATCCGGATTTACCTGGAACCTTGCAGTGGATGATCCTAATATCACCAGATCCGGCGGGTTAGGGTCCTGTAAATATTTGTTCAGGTCTCCGCCATCCTGGCCGGCATAAGTATGCGTATAAAAATAATTCATGGTGTAAAACAACGCCAGGTCCAGTAGCTTAACCAGTATTAAAAAGATGACTATGTTTCTGAATAATTTCATATTTTTTATTCTAAAACTGGAAGTAAATAAATTGTTTACTGCTGGAGATTCCAAACCAGAGTATCAGCATAAAAAAACTAAGACATATAAACATCAGGAATGCCGGCTTGCGATGCAACAACATTTCCCAGGTATTCTTACGCAATACAAAATACTCCAGCGCCAGTAATATTCCCAGCATTAGCAGCATCGTAAAATACTGAATGGCATCGGGGATATAAAGTTTTACCGGCGCAAAATTGGTAATAATATTTTTAAATGTATATATCACTTCTGCCATATTCTGGCTTCGGAAAAATACCAGGGAAAAACTGAGCAGATTAAATGTAATGAAAACACCCAGGCATTTTCTTAAAAATGATTTATTGAAATAGGATGATTTTATTTTCAGCAGGAATTCGGAACTTAAATAAATACCATGAATGATACCATAAAAAAGAAATTGCCAGCCGGCGCCATGCCATATACCCACAATGGCAAACGTTATCATCTGGCTGAAGACAACAGCATATTTCCCCCAATTCCTCTTTGCAATGGTTATGGGTGTAAACAAATAATCACGCATCCAAAGCGACAGAGAGATATGCCAGCGCCGCCATAGTTCGGTCATCGTTTTAGAAAACAATGGCAACTGGAAGTTATTAATAATCCGTATGCCGAATATCCGTGCGAAACCTACCGCCATATCGCTATACCCGGAGAAGTCAGCATACAACTGGAAGAGAAATAACCAGCAGGCTATGACTGTGGAAAATCCGGAGGTATGCTCTATGTTACTAAAATAAACGGATACATAATCGCCCAGGCGATCTCCCACGACCGATTTTTTAAAAAGCCCATACATCACCTGTGTACTACCTATATAAAAGTTTTCTGTAGTAAAGACTTGTGGCTTACGAAACTGGGGTAAAAGGTACGTTGCCCGTGCTATCGGCCCGCTGCTGATATGCGGGAAAAACGATACATACAACGTGTAATACCCGATATTTCTCTCCGGTAATATCCGTTCATTTTTTACATCTATCAGGTAACTGATAGAAGAAAAAATAAAATAGGAAATACCAATTGGTAATAAAATTTTTACAAATGGAACCGGGTTGCTGATGTGTATAAAACTTAACAGGTCAGTTAAGGAACTGTTGAGAAAATTAAAATATTTAAAAAAGATAAGGATGGCGATGTTACTGATAAGTGCCACCAGGTAAAACAGGTTTTTTCGGGAAGCAACTTTTGTTTTGTGAATAGCAATAGCAGCGCCGTAATCTATTAAAATAACGAATGCCAATACCAGGGCATAAACGGGCTCAAAACATAAATAGAAATATATACTTCCTGCCAGCAATACCAGCCAGCGCCCAGCCTTCGGTACAATAAAATAAAGCAGGAGTAGGACAGCGTAAAAAACGAAAAAAATGATAGAATTAAACTGCATACACGTTACGCCTTTTCAATTACATAGAAATGGTTGCAGGGGCTGATGTTGATGGATAAATACTGATGGGTAATTTTTTCTTTGAAAACAATACGAAAACCTATGGCTTTTATTTTTTCTTCAAAATCCATGTGATCTACAGCAAACTTATACAAATGATCAAACTGTGGGATATCGGTAGCCGTTGTGAGCAGCACGCGGCCATTTTTCTTTAAAGAGTTGTAACAGATTTTAATGAGATCATAAGGATCATCCAGGTGTTCCAGTAATTCTATCAGGAAGATTGCGTCAAAATGATCAGCCTGTTGCCCGGTATACAAAGTGCTATGCAGGGAGGCAGATGGAAATTTTGTTGCCAAAAAATCATTTACCGTTAGGTCATAACCTGTAATATGCCGGAAAGAATTTTTTGTGAGATCAATCTCCAGGCCGGAGCCCAGCCCGATATAAAGTGCTTCGGTGGCATCTCCTGCATATTGCTGCAGCAAAGACATGATGCTGAAGCGGTGACGGGTAAATAATACCGAAAGCATCAATACAACATCATAAGATTCCCGGCTTATGGTGAATTCGGTTTTGTCAGCCTCCAGGGGATACTCACCCGTTTTGGCAAAAGCCTTACAATCTTTATTGTACTGGCTGATGTACCGCGTATATTCATGTATTGCTTTCTCCGCACTTATATTGTTGAAGTCACAATACGCTGCCAGGTATTTTTCTACCTGTAAATAAAGCGGGTCGCTTTTCATTTCTGCAGGAAGATTTTCATGCAATACTTCCAGTAACCTGCTTTGGGATATTAAATTTTGTAAAAATTCCATGCAGCGAATATTACCCGTTAATTTTTGAGCGTAATGATTCTGCCAGTTCACCAACATTTTTAAATTGTTGTATTTCTTTGGAAGTAAACCTGATCTTATATTTTTTCTCTATAGCCACAATCAATTGAATGTTGGTGATAGAATCCCAATTTTCTACATTGTCGGCTGTCGTTTCCGGCGTCAGCACAATGTTATCATCATCTAATTCACTTCTGAATACGGGTGTTAAATCCTGTAATAGGTTATTGAGTTCCATTTAATAATTTTTGCGAAATTAATTAATTTAGAACAGAAGGTACAATCATTATCAAATTGCAATAATAACTGTTTTGTATAAGCTTGGCTTACTTTCAACGGAGTGAGGGAGTTTATGTAAATAGTTTTCAAACTTGTTCTAATAATAAGGATGCAAATCCTACTTTTACGCCTTCCTACTAAACAGGAATAGGTACGAATCGGACGGATTATTGGCTTTTTATGGAACAACACGGAAAATTTATCATTTCACTGGATTTTGAACTTTTATGGGGGGTAAGGGATAAAAGATCTATTGCCACATACGGGGATAATATTAAAAATGTACATACTGTAATTCCCCGGTTGCTGGAAGAATTCACCCGGCACAATATTAAAGGCACATTTGCAATAGTCGGCTTTTTATTCTTAAAGAATAAGCAGGATTTGTTGGAAAATATTCCTGGAAAAAAGCCGGGTTATGCTGATCAAAATCTTTCCCCCTATCATGATGAATTTGATAAAATAGAAGATCCTGCATATTATTTTGCCCCGGAACTGATAAAACTTATTGCCCACACCCCGGGCCAGGAAATAGGAACCCATACATATTCCCACTATTATACACTAGAAAACGGGCAGAATATTTCTGAATTTGAAGATGATTTGAAAATGGCTATAAAAGTAGCTGCAGATAATGACATATCCTTTACTTCAATCGTTTTCCCACGCAACCAGTATAATGATGCTTACCTGGAGGTGTGTAAAAAAGCTGGTTTAATTTGCTACCGTGGCAATGAATTGTCCTGGATATACGAGCCGCGTAATAGTGACAAAGAATCTTTAATACGGCGGGGGGTCCGGCTCCTGGATGTTTATGTAAACATTACCGGCCATCATACTTTCAGCGACGTCTCTGTTGCTAATAAAGATTTTGTGAATATTCCTGCCAGCCGTTTTCTCAGGCCCTATAGTAGGACCCTTTCTTTTTTAGATAAATGGCGGTTAAGGCGTATTAAAACAGGAATGTTACATGCAGCTACCCATAACAGCACCTATCATCTTTGGTGGCACCCTCATAATTTTGGTAACCATATTGAGGAAAATATTGCCTTCCTGGGGCAGGTGCTTTCTTATTATAATGAGCTTAATATTAAATACGGTTTTATTAGTTATACGATGACAGAGTTAGCAAAAAAAATCCAGGCAAATGAGCGACAGGCAGTTTAAGTTTGATAAAATTGCTGAAAAAGATTTCGGGGAAGTCACTCTTTTAGCAAAAGAAAACGGGGGAAATGAAAATATGTCTGAAGCATTTCTCCGGCATTGGTACCTGGATAACCCCAGCGGTGCTTATGCCATATGGAAAGTAAACGAGGCAGACAGGATAGAGGGTTTCGCTACTACAAATAATTTTTCATTTAAAATTCATAACCAGGTTGTAAAGGTTGCTATGCCCCAGAATGTACTTACATCCGGGCGTGTAAGAGGGATGGGCTTATTTAATAAACTCTACAACCATACTCATCAGCAAAATATAAATGAAAATGGTGTTACAGCCTTTCTTACGTTTACAAATGATATGAGTACGCCCATTTTTTTGGGAAAATTTGGGTATGTAAAAGCTAAATGCCCGGATGTATTTTTTTTGTTGCCCCGCCTTACCGCCGGGTCGCCGGGTGTGCGGTACAAAGTGCTGCCCTCAGTAAATGAAATTCCAAAGCAATTTATAAATGAAAAGCTGGCGCCGGATAACGCATTAATGAAAGATGCACAATATTACACCTGGCGGTATGGGCAGTACAGCTCTAATGAATTATTTGTATTGGAGGTGAAGAACAGGCAGGAAGTTATTGGGTATATTATTTTGAAACGGGTACAAAGGAAAAAAGTTCCTTTCCTGGTGTTGATGGATATGATTTTTGTAGAAAAGGCTAATTATCCCATACTCATGAATACTTCCAGGAAATTTGCCGCTTCTAAATTTCATGCAGGCGTGCTGGCATACAACCTGGCTGATCTGCCATATAATCCCGGCTCATTCAGTAAGCAGTTTCAGCACAGGTTCAATTTTTTAGTAAAGGGTTTAAGTGACGAAGAGACAACAAGCCTTGCAGAAACTGATTTTAACCTGTGGTTCGGCGACATGGATATTTTTTAATAGCAACCTGTATTACATAAATGTATTTAACCCTGTGGTTCTTGTCCACCCGATTCTTTAGTCATTTTTCTGTAATATTGCACTTGGCAAAACAGAAATAGCTTCTGAAGCGTTCACTCATTGGCCATCTTTCGTGAGTTACAGTATAACGATTACTATGATTCGTTATTTGTAACAGCCTTTAGAAGCCGTTGTATTAAAATCTCATATTTTGAATATATCATTGTTCAATGGGATAGATTTTATTGTCTTTCCGCTGGTTTTGCTTTTAATCATATTCTCGCTCAGGCGTTTGAAGAAAAAACAGCCTGAAAATATTCAGAAGTATTTTTTCAATGCATTTTTTTTACGTGTCCTGGGTACTTTTAGCATTGCAGTCATTTACGAATTTGTATATGGTTATGGCGATACGTATGGTTTTTTCATGAATGTAAAAGCCATGCACGCCCTCATGACTGACAATTTTGGATCCTGGGTTACCGTTCTCTTTTCTGACCCCCGGAGCAAGAATGCAGATGTTCAGACTTATCTGAACCTGGTTGAAAACATGAATGCCATTGCAGCCCTGGTTTACCAGTCTGTAGAGAATGCAAACCTTTGCAAAGTGGCTTCTGTCTTCAACCTCGTATGCTTTAATTCTTACCTCAGTATTGCACTTTTTTTTGGCACTTTTTCTTTTATCGGTTGCTGGTATGTGTTTAAAACCTTTACCAAAATATTTCCGGGTTACGAAAAGCAATTTGCCTGGCTGTGTCTTTATATTCCTTCGCTTTGGTTCTGGGGAAGTGGGTTGCTGAAAGATCCGCTCTGCATATTTGCTATTGGCATTTTATTATATAATGCTTATGCTTCGGACAAAAGTTTAATAGCCCGTGCTTTCTATATGTTTTTTGGGTTGGTCATATTGTATAACCTGAAGGGCTATATCTTCTATGTTTTTACCATATCATTTTCCATTGTACTGGTATCGCACTTCTACAAAAAGTTACAGATAGGCGGTAAAGTGGTGTTTGGATTTTTTGTACTGGCTGGGCTGGCCATCACCATCGGGCCGATAGCATCTGCAGTACAAAAAGGTTTTTTAAGCCTGGTAGATCAATCTAAAGTTTTCTTTGATAGCTACACTAGCGGGGCTGAAGTGGGCGACAGTACAGTAATTTACAATTTCGATCCTAGCCCCCTGGGCTTTTTTAGAATGAGTATACAAGGCTTAATTACTGTTTATATGCGCCCTTTTCCCTGGGAGTTCCGAAAGCTGGTTTATTTATTTGTGATCATGGAAAATTTGCTGATGTACTACCTGCTGTTTAAAAAATTTAAAATCGGGCCTGTTGTTTTCACCAAGAATAACAGAAAAGTTGTTCAGTTCTGTCTCTATTTTACTTTATTAATGGGCATTGTTATCGGCATTACAACCTTCAACCTGGGTGCTATAGCCAGGTACCGGGTGCCCGCATTGGCCTTTCTTTTTTCCGGCATATTTGCCTGGAAGCTGAATAAGCGTAAGGCAGCTGTAGAGAAGGAAAACGAAATTTTGTTGCACGCAAATAATTTGGAAATAGTGGAAACAATAAAGCAATGAAAATATTAAAAGAATATAATCCTGGGGATTAACAGGGTAAAATGTTTGCCTGAACCTGGAATTTCTTCCGTGGAAATAAACAACAGCATTTGAAAACTCAGTTATTCAATACAGTTGATTTAATCGTTTTTCCTTTAATGCTGTGCATTATATGGATGCTGCTGCGCTATTTCAAAAAACACCAGCCACCAGAGTTGCAGAAATATATGTTCCCGGGTTTTTTGCTTCGGGTGGTGGGTACCATTTTTATTGCCATTATTTACCAGTATATATATGGGTATGGGGATACATACGCATATTACACAAACACGCAGATTCTGCGGGAGTTTTTTTATCATGATTTTACAGCCTGGGTAAGAATTATGTTTTCTGATCCTACGTCTTCGCATCCTGATGTATTAAAATATATAGACAGGGTGCAGGAAGTGTATAAAGAAGCGTCATTCGTTTACCAATCCACGGAAAATGCCAATGTAAGCAAAGTCGGTTCGCTGTTTAATATTTTTTGTTTTGATTCTTACCTCGGTATATCCTTATGTTTCGGCACGCTATCATTTTTAGGTTGCTGGTATATTTTTAAAACTTTCACCACTATTTTTCCCGGCTTTGAAAGGCAGTTTGCGTACCTGAGCCTTTATATACCCTCTCTCTGGTTCTGGGGCAGCGGTATTTTAAAAGATCCAATTTCCCTTTTCGGCCTGGGCATTCTATTCTTCAATATTTTCGCCTCCAAAAAAAATATCCTGCGGCGCTCCATTTTCATTTGCCTGGGTGCTGTAATCCTGTTTTATATAAAATCATACATATTTTTCGTTTTTGCCCTTTCGTTATTCCTGGTATATTTCGTGGTTTTCTTCAATTCCCTGAAACTCGCTGGCAAAGGGGTATTCCTTTTTATAATTTTTGTATTCGTTATCTTCAATCTTGAGAATATAAGCGATTGGTATAACCTGGGAATTGAGGAAGCCATGACGCAGTCCCGGAAATTTTTTGATGTATATGCATACATGGCTCAACCAGGAGATAGTACAATTATGATGACTTTTGAAAATACCACTTATGGTTTTTTCAAATTATGCTTACAGGGTTTTATTACTGTGTTTACACGCCCATACCCCTGGGAACTCAGGAAGATAGTTTACCTTTTTGTAATATTAGAAAACCTGTTTTTATATTATCTCCTGTTTAAAAAAATTAAATACCTCCCCACTGTTATGCATCATAATCATTCCCGGGTAATCGGTTTTGCTATATTATTCTCTTTATTTATGGGCATTGTCGTTGGCGCAACAGCATTTAACCTCGGAACTATAACACGGTACCGGCTACCAGCACTTGCTTTATTATATGCCGGTGTTTTTGCCTGGAAGCTGAAGCCGGCAAAAAAAGAAATTTAAAACACCAGGTTTAATTTTAACTAACATCTTTTTGGTTAGTCTCAACGCTTTTAATTGCTTGTTGTACTTTTGCGCCTAATTTATTTTATGAAATCGATTTTAATTACTGGTGGGGCAGGTTTTATTGGTTCACACCTTACCCGCTTATTTGTAAATAAATACCCGGACTACCATATTTATAACCTGGATGCACTTACTTATGCAGGCAACCTGGAAAACCTGAGGGATGTTGAGAAAAGCGATAATTATACTTTTATTAAAGGAGATATAACCGATGAGGCACTGCTCACTAAATTATTTGCTCAATATAATTTTGATGCGGTATTACATTGTGCGGCAGAAAGCCATGTAGACAGGTCTATAACAGATCCCTTAGCTTTTGTAAGAACAAACGTGTTGGGTACGGTAAACCTCTTACAGGCAGCTAAGAATGCCTGGCAGAGAAATATGGAGGATAAACTATTTTACCACATTTCCACCGATGAGGTATATGGATCCCTGGGCGATGAAGGATTTTTTTATGAAGACACGGCCTATGACCCACGCAGCCCGTATTCCGCTTCCAAAGCTTCTTCAGATCATTTTGTAAGAGCCTGGCACCATACTTACAAGCTGCCCGTAAAAATTTCCAACTGCAGTAATAATTATGGCCCTTATCATTTCCCGGAAAAATTAATTCCACTATGCATTTCCAATATAATAAATAATAAGCCCCTGCCTATTTATGGTAAAGGAGAAAATGTAAGAGATTGGTTGTTTGTAGAAGATCATGCCCGGGCAATTGATTTGATTTTTCATGAAGGAAAAACAGGAGAAACTTACAATATTGGTGGCCACAATGAATGGAGCAACATTGCATTGATAAGAGAATTGTGCCGGCAAATGGATGAAAAACTAAACCGGCCAGGCGGCACTTCTGCCGGGTTGATAACATTTGTGAAAGACAGGGCAGGTCACGACTTGCGCTATGCAATAGATGCTACAAAACTGAAGGATGAACTCGGTTGGTTGCCGTCCCTTCAATTTGAGGAAGGGCTGCAAAAAACAATTGATTGGTACCTGGCAAACCAGGAATGGCTGCAGGATGTAACATCCGGAGCTTACCAGCATTATTATGAAGAACAATACGGAAAGAGCAAGGAGAAAAGCGTTTAGTATGGTTTAGAAAAGTTTAGGAAAGAAGTTTAGCTCTAAACTCCTCTATCTCAACCTAATTCCCTAATCTCAAAAAAAAATAACCCATGAAAGTTTATTCTTTTGAAAAACTGGAATGCTGGCAACAGGCAAAGCAACAAATGAGAAGGGCTGCAATATCTATAGCTTCTAACCTGGCAGAAGGAACATCAAGAATAACTAAAAAAGATCAATCACATTTTAGTACTATAGCATATAGTAGTACAATTGAAATATTAAATGATTTAATCATCTGCAACGAATTAGGCTTTCTACATTCAAATGTATACATAGAAGGCAGGGAAAGAAATGAAAAGCAAACTTATTTAATAGCGATGCTTCGTAAATCTCAACAAGAAAAAGCCCAACTATCTAAACCACCTAAACCATCTAAAACCAGTAAACCAAACCTTTAAACATTTTAAACCTTCATAAATAAACTAAATGAAAGGAATTATTCTCGCCGGCGGCTCAGGTACAAGACTCTATCCCATTACCATGGGCATCAGTAAGCAGCTCATGCCTATTTATGATAAGCCAATGATTTATTACCCGCTTAGTACATTAATGCTTGCCGGTATAAGTGATATTTTAATCATTACAACACCGGAAGACCAATCCCAGTTTAAGCGTTTACTCGGTGACGGTAGCCAGTGGGGTTGCAGTTTAAATTATGCTGTGCAGGAAGTGCCTAACGGCCTGGCCCAGGCATTTGTTATTGGTGCAGATTTTATTGGAACGGATAGCGTTGCCCTGGTGCTGGGAGATAATATTTTTTACGGCAGCGGTTTTGGCAGGCTTTTATCTTCTGCCGCTAACCCGGATGGCGCGGTCATATTTGCTTACCCAGTGAGCGATCCCGAGCGTTACGGTGTGGTAGAATTTGATAATGATTATAAGGCCCTCAGTATTGAAGAAAAACCGGCGAAGCCAAAAAGTAATTTTGCCGTACCAGGCTTGTATTTTTATGATAATAGCGTGGTAGATGTGGCAAAAAATATTAAACCCGGCGTACGCGGTGAATATGAGATTACGGATGTAAACAAGTATTACCTGGAACAGGGCAACCTGAAAGTGGCTGTACTGGATAGAGGTTTTGCCTGGTTGGATACCGGAACTTTTGACTCTCTGCATGATGCCAGTGAATATGTGCGGGTTATAGAAAAAAGGCAGGGCCTTAAAATAGGTTGCCTGGAAGAAATTGCCTGGAGAAAAGGTTTCATTACCAGGGAACAGTTACATGTACAAGCGGAAAAGCTCCGTAAAAGCGGCTACGGGGAATACCTTTTTAGTTTGTCCAGTTAAGTTTTTCACTTAACCAGGGTGTAATATTATTCGTGTTTTTACGTTCTGTCTGGGCAGAACCTTATGCCCCTTACAACAAATATTAAAATTTTTCGCCTTCCGGCGGGGTTGCGTGCTATTGGTATGTACACCTTTAGCAATTTTTTTTCCAAGGCGGCAGGTTTTTTATTACTCTTTGTCTTCACAAACCCATTTTATATTACACCCGGAGAAAATGGCGTATTAAGCCTTTTCAGTAATGGCATACTTTTTCTCATGCCCTTTCTTTCCATGGGCATTATACATGCTGCCAGTGCAGATTTTTTCCGGCTTTCTAAAAAAGACTTCCAGGATGTTTTTACGTCCGGCTTTGTATTACCCGTGGTGATGATGGTTATATCGATAGCAGCCATATTTGTTTTCCGGGATTCGCTGCAAGCCCGCTTTGGCATTCCTTCTAATTTTCTCCTACTTATACCCGTCATTGCCTTTCTTACTTTTTGTAATGAACAATTGCTAAGCCTTGCCCGTAATAGTGATCAACCGGGTATTTATGTGAAGGCGAATGTATTTAAAACGATAATTGAATTAGGTTTATCGGCATTTCTTGTCGTCTTCCTGGCCTGGCGCTGGCAGGGGCGTGTTGCCGGTATGTTCATTTCTTACCTGGCTATAGGGGTATATGCATTTTATTATTTTAAAAAAAACAGGTACATTTTCGGTAAAATAAAAAAACAACTTTTGCGCAAAGAATTGTTGTATGCCTTTCCTGTTATCCTTATGCAGGGCAGTATTTTTTGTATGAGTGCCTCTGACCGTTTTTTCCTGGCTTCATTTACTAATGATCATGCTGCTACAGTAGGGATTTATAGCATTGCCTCCACTTTTGCATTGGTCATCAATGTTTTCAGCATGGCCATGTTGCAATATATTTTTCCTAAAATTTATAGCTTGCTCTCTAAATCCGGGGATAACAGGGAGCAAATAAAGAAACATTTTAAAGGCTATCTTTCTGCGATGATTACCGCTTTGCTGTTGCTCATGTTGCTCACACCCTGGGCATACAAAACGTTTATACATGAGCGTTATGCAGTTGCCCTTCAATACCAGTTTATGCTGTGTATAGGATTTTTCTTCTGGGGCATCAGCTATTTTTTCTATTCTTTTTTACTTTATCATAAAGATAAACGCCGTCTCCTTATTATTTCTTCTGCCAGTACAGTGCTGAGCCTGGGCTGTAATTATTATTTCATTTCGCATTGGCAGGCACCCGGCGCTGCATTTTCTGTTATGCTCGTATATGCAATCGTCTTAGTGTTATCAATATGGATTTCAAAGCCTTACTGGAAGAAAACAGCGTCAAGTTCTTTATTTTCCAATGTTTAATCTGAAGTAAAATTGGGAAAGAAAACCATCTTACATTGTATTTACAGCCTGGGCCGCGGCGGTGCTGAAACTATGCTGCTGGCTACTTTGAAGGAGTTGACGGAATACAATCACGTAGTGGTTACCCTGGCAGATGATAATCATTTTGCTCATTTACCCGGCAATTGCAGACATATTTCTCTGGGTATGAAGAATACAAAACAATTACCCTTGCTCCGAAACAATTTTCGAAAATTAATACGCATGGAAAAACCAGTGTTGGTTCATAGCCATCTCTACTGGCCCACGATTCTTTGCCGCGTCTCTGTGCGCAAAGAAATACCCTTGGTAACTACTATACACACATCAGTGGGTTCCGCCGGCGATTATAAAAAAAAATATATCCGCTTGCTAGATAAATATAGTTTTCGCAAAAGGCCTTCTTACATCATTGCTGTTTCAGAGGGTGTTTTGAAAGATTATATCAGTCTAATTCCCGCATCATCACAGCAGGCAGAAGTTATTTATACTTTTGTGGACGAAGAAAAAATACAACATAAAATCAACCTGGATACTGAAGGAAGATTTCGCTTTGTCTGCACAGGCGCTTTAAGGGTTCAAAAAAATATGGAACGTTTAATACAACTCTGGCCAGATGAGCACAATGGCTTTGATCTGGATATTTATGGTGACGGTCCTTTAAAAACAAGCCTGGAAAAAATGGCCGCAGGGCAAACAGCGGTTAAGCTTAAAGGTGAGGTTGATAATATCGAAGAGGTATTGCCCCAATATGATGGGTATATATCCGGCTCCGCAGTGGAAGGATTTTCTCTTTCTATTTTAGAAGCTATGGGTACCGGTATTCCTTTACTGCTAAATGATATTGCTTCTTTCCGGGAGCAATGTGGTGAAACAGCTACATATTTTCACATTCAGGTAAGTAAAGAGGGCTTCCTGGAAACCTTGCAAAAATTTCAATCCCAATCTGCGCTGCGTGCTGAAATGGCTATGAAAGCTTTGGAACTTTTTCAGCAAAACTATTCCCGTATAAAACATATAAATGCCCTGCGTAATATTTATAATAATCAAATAAACGCCCATTAATTCTGTAAATTTGCGCAATTAATTTTAAGAGAAAAACATATGTGTGGGATAGCCGGGTTTGTAGATTTTAAGTCAGCGTCTTCAGTAGAAATTCTTAAGGGTATGGCGGCTGCTATTGCTCACCGCGGCCCGGACGGCCAGGGTCAGGCGTTAGAAACTGTTGGCGGTACGCAGGTCGGTCTTGGCCACCGCCGGTTGTCTATTATTGACCTGAGTTCAGATGCCAGTCAGCCTATGTGGTATAAGAATTTCTGCATTGTTTTTAATGGTGAGATGTACAACTACCAGGAAGTAAAAGAAAAGTTGGTTCCACTGGGTCATAGTTTTCATACACATAGTGATACAGAAGTTATTCTACACGCTTATGAAGAGTGGGGGCCAGATTCATTGTCGCACTTCATCGGCATGTTTGCATTTGTTATTCTTGATAAAGATAAGAATCAACTTTTTGCCTGCCGGGATCGTGCAGGGGTAAAACCATTTTTTTATAGCTGGCAGCAGGAAGTATTTCTTTTTGGCTCCGAACTGAAAGCCCTGGTGAAGCACCCGGCATATAAAAGAGAATTAAATACTGATGCCCTCGCTGCGTATATGCAGTATGGTTATGTGCCCACCCCGCATTGTATTTTTAATAATACCTGGAAGCTAAAGCCCGGTCATTACCTGATGTTGGACCTGGCCGCAAAAAAACAGGTGATAAAACAATATTGGAATGTTTACGATGCTTATAACCAGCCTCCGCTGGATATCAGCTTGCCCGATGCCATAACCGAAACAGAATCTTTATTAAAAAGTGCCTTTAACTACAGAATGGTCAGTGATGTGCCAGTAGGCGTTTTCCTTAGTGGCGGGTATGACAGTAGCTGCGTTACTGCATTATTGCAGGCAGACAGTACAGAAAAACTAAAGACTTTTACAATAGGCGTACCGGATGCGGGGCTCAATGAAGCGCCTTATGCAAAAGATGTGGCTAAACACCTGGGGACGGATCATACAGAATACTATTGTACGGAAAAAGAAGCCCTGGAAATAGTTCCGGAGCTACCACATTTTTATGATGAGCCTTTTGCTGACAGCAGTGCGATACCTACAACATTGGTTAGCCGTATTGCCCGCGAAAAAGTAACGGTGGCCTTATCTGCCGATGCCGGAGATGAAATTTTTGCCGGGTATAACCGCTACGATTATATTATGAAATATGGCCGCAAGCTGGAAGCTATACCAGCGGCGCTGCGTAAAACTGCCGCTGGCGTTATGAATATGATACCTGCAGATGCGATACCTGTTCTCAATAAAAAATATTTATTTCACAGCCGCTATGAAAAGCTGAAAGGGTTGCTTAAAGATTCTTCGCGGAAGAATGTAATGATGAGTCTTTCCCGCCAAATGGATGATGAGGATGTTTCCCGGCTTTTGCTGGCACCCGTATCCGGCCTCTCTACTGCGTTTGATAGTAAAGAACTGAAAGATGAATATAACAGCACCCTGCCATTCATTATGGCGATTGATTACCAGACCTACCTGCTGGATGATATTCTCCAAAAAGTAGATCGTGCAACCATGAGCGTTAGCCTGGAAGGAAGAGAACCTTTCCTGGACCAGCGGATTATAGAATGGGCGGCCCGCCTGCCTATGGAATACAAATACAATAACGGCAATAAGAAATTTATTATTAAAGAGATCGTACATAAATATATTCCGAAAGAGCTAATGGACAGGCCAAAAATGGGCTTCGGTATTCCCATTGCCACCTGGCTGACGAATGATCTCCGGCCTTTGGTAGAAACATTCCTGGCTGAAGATTATATAAAGTCTCAGCATATTTTTCAACCGGCAGAAATTAAAAAAATGAAGGATTCTTTCTACAACGGCAAAAAAGAACGTGCAGAAAAAATATGGCATCTTCTTGTTTTCCAGATGTGGTATGACAAGTGGATGAAACCGGCCGTGGCATAAAACCTACATCCAACTAAAAATTAATTATTGGAAGGGATCAAAAACATTTTATTTATCTCTTACGATGGCATGACAGACCCCCTGGGTCAAAGCCAGGTTATACCTTATCTTAAAGGGCTGACGGCATTTGGTTATCATTTTACAATTTTAAGTTGCGATAAAAAAGAAAGATATGTTGCGCACCAGCATCATGTCAGCAAAAGCCTTGAGGGTTTTCCCATCACCTGGATCAGCTTGCCCTATCATAAATTTCCGCCGGTTATTTCTTCTGTTTATGATTACTATATGCTTCGCAAAAAAGCTGTAGAACTGCATAGGAAAAATCCCTTTCATTTAGTGCATACCCGGCCCGGTGTACCGGCACTGGCAGGCTTGTGGTTAAAGAAATATAAAGGCATTCGTTTTCTGAATGATATCCGCGGTTTTTGGGCAGATGAAAGAGTAGATGGAGGAATGTGGAACCTGGACAAACCATTGTACCGGCGCATTTATAATTTTTTTAAAAATCATGAATATGAATGTCTGGAAGAAGCAGATTATAATGTCTGCCTAACGCAGGCAGCAAAAAAGGAAATTCTGGAGTGGAGCAATATTAAGAAAAACCCGCTGAAGCTGGAAGTAATTCCCTGCAGTGTAGACCTGGAATTATTTAACCCGGAATCCATTACGGAAGAGATGCGGGATAGCATAAGGAAGGAACTCGGTATTGACCCCGCAGATGAAGTCATCAGTTACCTGGGTTCTGTAGGGGGTTGGTATCTTACAAAAGAAATGCTGCAGATGTGTTATAAAATTTACCTACAGCGGCCACAGGCAAAATTTTTATTTATTAGTCCTTACAATCATGAAGGCATCATGCAAATGGCAACATCGTGTGGGATTCCGGCTACAAAAATAATTACCTATGCCGCTTCCCGTCATGAAGTTCCCTTGTTGCTTTCCCTCAGTAAATTTTCCTTATTCTTTATTAAGCCCTGTTATTCAAAAATTTCATCTTCACCTACCAAGCATGCAGAAATTATGGCCATGGATATTCCCCTCATTACGAACAAGGGAGTGGGAGATGTGTCGGAAATAATAGAAGAATTTAACTCCGGTATTTTATTAAAAAATTTTTCTGATGACGAAATGACCCGTGCTGCAAAAGAAATGTATAGTCGTAGTTTTGAGCCGGGAAGCATCCGCACTGGGGCCATGAAATTTTATGCACTTCAGCATGCTGTTCTAAAATACCGGTCTATTTACTCAGAAATATTTTCGCAAGAAGAAGTTTGAGGCAATATACCGGGCAAATTGCAGTTTATCAATTTACTTAATTTTCTTTCCTGCAGATGGATCATAAATTTCTCATTATTGGTGCCGGGTTCTCTGGTTCTGTATTGGCACAACAACTGGCAGAAAACCTGGATTGTACCATAGAGATCTGGGATGAGCGCAGCCACGTCGGGGGAAACTGCCACACTGAAAAAGATAAAGAAACCGGCATCATGGTACACCAGTATGGGCCGCATATTTTTAATACAGATAAAAAAGATATTTGGGATTATGTAAATAGCTTTGGCCATTTTCATCCGTATGTACACCGCGTGAAGGCGAACAGTAACGGGAGCATTTATTCCCTGCCAGTAAACCTGGGGACCATCAACCAGTTTTTCAATAAAAGTTTTTCCCCGCAGGAAGCAAAGGAATTTTTAAAGAGCCTGACCGATAAATCTATAAATGATCCAAAGAACTTTGAAGAACAGGCCCTGCAATTTATTGGCCCCGAGTTGTACAAGGCTTTCTTCTACGGCTACACGAAAAAGCAATGGGGCTGTGAACCATCTCTCCTGCCGGCCTCCATTTTAAAACGTATACCGGTTCGTTTTAATTATGATGATAACTACCATGCACACGCTTACACAGGCATACCGGAGAAGGGCTATACGGCTGTGATGCAGGCTATGGTTGCATCTCCCAGGATACAGGTTTTTTTAAACAGGATATTTAAGCCCGGTAAAGAAAACCTGGAAACATTCACTCATGTTTTTTATACCGGACCCTTAGATGCGTATTTCCATCACCGTTATGGCCGCCTGGGTTACCGTACAGTTACTTTCGAAAAATTCCAGGAAGAAGGCGACTACCAGGGCACGGCCCAAATGAATTATTGCGATGAAGATATTCCTTACACCCGTATTACAGAACACAAACACTTTAGTCCCTGGCAACAATTTGATAAAACTATTTATTTTAAAGAATATAGCAAAGAAACCGGCACGTCGGATATTCCCTATTATCCCAAATGCCTGGAAGATGATAAAATTTTATTGAAAAAATACCGGGAAGATGCTGTTGCAGAAAAGGGTGTTTCCTTCCTGGGCCGCCTGGCTACATACCGCTATATGGATATGCACCACGTAATAGGGGAAGCCTTAAGCATGGCAGGCGATTTTACAGCTGCCATACGTAGTAAAACAGCCTTGCCTATATTTCCTTCTAACCTTTTTCTATAGTTAAATTACGATCTGCTGCTAGTAGTTTTTCGCATCCCGGACATGTGGAAAAATATTATTTATCCTGCTTTTTTTTACTTTTTCCATACCGGCTTGCATTTCATCGTTTTCCCTAGTTTTTTAGCCTGGTGGATAAATACGCAGAGGCAATATCCGCATATCTGCCTCGTTATCTAATAGTATCCAGTATTCAGTTTAAAACCAAATTAACCCTTATGGAAAAAGTTGTAGCCGTAGTGGTCACCTATAACAGGCGACACTTATTGGCTGAATGTCTCCAGGCGTTGCGACAACAAAGCCGGCGGCCGGACGTCATCCTCGTGGTGAACAACGGCAGTACGGACGGCACCGCAAAATGGCTGGCCACGCAAACGGATGTGGTCACTATAAACCAGTTTAACTGTGGTTCCGCAGGCGGCTTCAATACTGGTATCCAGTGGGCTTTCCAGGCGGGTTGCAGTTGGGTTTGGTGTATGGATGACGATGGTTATCCGCAGGAAAATGCACTTGAACAACTGCTCCTTCAAGCGCCTGTAGAAACGGCATTGCTTAATTGCGCCGTTATCAATATAGAAGACAAAAAATCTTTTGTATGGAAAACGGCTGAGTATAGAACTATTGATGAAGCAAAAGAAATCCTGGTTAAAGATTTTGGGCACCCCTTTAATGGTACTTTAATTCCACGTGCTATTATTGAAAAAGCCGGATTGCCCAAAACTTCTCTTTTTGTATGGGGAGATGAATCAGAATATTTCAACAGGATTACGAGGAAGTATGCTTTCCCGGTTTATACCGTTACCACTAGCCTGCACTATCACCCGCCTTCAGCTTTTAATTACCGGCGGGACTGGGACTTTAAAGAACAATGGAAAGTTTACTATTACGTACGTAACCGCTGGCAAATTCACCAATCTAAACATTCAAAAAAAGCCTATGCATTCATAAATTACTTATGTTTTTTTATTGCCCTTTCCGGCGCTGTTTTATTTTTTCAAAAATCTGACAGGATGAAAAAACTGTCTTTCATTTGCTGGCCATTGTACCATGCAGTTATAAACAATTATGCAGTAACACCATCTGTTGTTGTACAACGGCTGCAAAGAAAAACAAGCTACAATCCCATTTTGAAAATGAAAAATTACTATCGCATAGCCCGGCAGTTTATGTTGCCGCCGGTCAGCCCACAGCAAATTACAAATGCGGCATAGGCCGTTAAATATTTTTACTCTGAAACCACACTTGGCCCGCCTTTACCAGCGGGCCTTATTTTTTTTGAAGTACTAAAATGAAGAATTAAAATTAGCGCAATAAGGTAAAATGGTATAGCCGGAATTTTATATCTCACCAGGGTTCCGAAGTTGAGCGTGGTGGCACCTATGAATAGAGAGAACATAATAGAATAGGTGAAACAAAATAATATCATCGGCTTCTGAATGATAAGGCGGAAAAAACGAATTGGGCCGGCACGGTAAAATACGTACAATGTAAAAAACATCAGCATCAGGCTTTCCAGTGATGAAAGTAACGTAGAAACTTTTTTCGATTCCCAAATGTAGGGACGGAACAACGTTGCATTTATAGCAGCCGGGGCAATGCGCACCAGGCTGCCGGCCGAGCCGTCGTATTCTACACCAAGTGAAAAAGAACTTTCAGCAATGTCAGACATGTTGATAAAGCCCCGCTGCTGCGCCTTTACCGATTCAGCTAATTTTTCTATGGCGAAAAATCCCATTTCCTCTTCGAGCCTGTCAGAAATTAAAAGAAATCCGCCAATACTGAAGGCAATAATGAAAACAAATGCTACGCCCTTCAGCACTGTATTTTTTATAAGGTGAATATTAGTAAGTATAATAAATAAAATATAAAATGGCAGGTAAGCGAAGAGAATATAGGGTTTCACAATGCCCAGGATATACCCACTTATACCGGCAATAATTAAATTTCTCACCGGGTTTTTCTTTTTATGAATGCCCTGGTATATTGACCAGGTAAGCCATCCCAGCATTCCCATACATATTGGATCTTTAAGAATGCCGGAACTCCAAAAAAGAACTGTGGGAAAAAAAAGTATAGCCACTGCCAACCTTTTATGGAGGGTGGGATATAACTCGTAAAAAAAATAAAATAATTTCCAAATGCCTGAAAATGCAATCATGGAAAAAAATAATTGAATCACGCTATATCGTCCAAAACCGAAGAAAGAGAAGATGGCTACTGTCTTAATGATGAAATAGTTAGCAGGGTTAGGGAAGTAACCCACATTGCCATAATTGTACACATAGGTCAGATCAAAGTCCTGGCCGGGGAGCCACAGCCATTTAAAATGCATGGCATCTTTCAGAATCAATTTATAAATATTTACACCTTCTGTATAGAATAAAATAGTAGAATCGCCGGGAGATATATAAAAATTAAATATGGTGATAGCGAAAGTGGCAAAAATTTTTGCCCAAAAGGCCCAATAATGATATCGTTGCAGTAAAGGGTTCTGGATTCTTTTGCGGCGCCACCGAAAAAAAATATAAAAGAGTGCTACATATACGATGAATAAAATTATATCAAGAAAACCCATATTGGATTAATATATATGTGAAAGGCTTCTAAGCCTTTGAAACAAATTTATTGTAAATTATTTCAAGCTGTGCATGTTATATGTTTAAGCTTCTATCAGTGCCGTTGGCATCTTATAGCCTTTTGAAGCAATAATGAAATATATTTGCAGCCGGCGAAAAATGCAAGATGGAGAAGAAGAACATTATCCTGGTGGAGAATCATATTATTTCTGCTAATACCGTACGCAGGAAATTTACCACTGCGCTTATGGAATATGGATATAACGTAACCATACTTTCTGCCGGAAGCAAACAGGAATTAAACAAAGCACGCGAAAAAGGATTCCAGGTGATTGACATTGGAACGAGTAATACAAACCCAGCTGATATTGCCCGTTATATTTATAACATCCGCAAAGCACTCCTGGAACTGAAACCTGATGTGTGTTGCACCTTTACTATGCGGCCGGCCATATGGGGAAATATGGTTACCCGCAGCCTCGGCATTCCTACCATTACTAACATTACGGGTATTGGCCCACTGGCAGAAAGTAAAAGCCTGGCTTATGCAGTTGCCCGTACATTATATAAATATGTTCTCAGGAAAACGCGAAAAGTTTTTTTTCAGAATCGGGATGATATGAAAATATTTATTGATAAAAAATTCATCCGCCCGGAAGTGGTGGGTCTTTTACCTGGCTCTGGTGTAGATTACGAATATTTTCAACCACGGGAAAAACAATCTTCATCAGAAATTTTTAAGTTTTTATTCATCAGCCGTCTCATAAAAGACAAAGGCATTATTGAATATGTAGAAGCAGCGAGTATATTAAGGGAAAAATATAATCATGTTGAATTCCAGGTTCTGGGGCCTTATTACTCCCAGAACCTGAAAGAAAATATCATTACGGAAAAAGATATTGTTGGCTGGGTAGAGCAAGGCATAATTAAATACCTGGGTGCTGCAGATGATGTGCGTCCCTTTATTGCAGAGGCAGATTGCATTGTATTACCTTCCTACCGGGAAGGGATGAGCGGAGTTTTGTTGGAATCAGGAAGTATGGAGCGGCCCTGCATAACAACTAATGTAACCGGTTGCCGCGATGTTATAGAAGATGGGGTAAATGGTTTTCTCTGCGAAGTAAAGAATAGTCAGGACCTGGCAGATAAAATGGAAAAAATGCTTCAGCTTCCTGAAAGTGAGCGGAAGCGATTGGGCACTAATGCCCGTAAAATAACGGTAAAGAAGTTTGCCAAACAACTGGTAATAGACGCCTACATCAACGCCATAGAAGAAATTCACCCTCCTGCCGCTGTTTAATTTATTTTCTGATAGTTTAAACAATTTCCGTGTTAGTTTTGTTCCTTATCTACAATGCTGCTACATGGATAATTTCACTATAAAAGACCTGGAACAACTATCGGGTATAAAAGCGCATACCCTCCGGATATGGGAGCAACGATATAATTTTTTAAAACCCCAGCGTACAGATACCAATATTCGTTACTACAGTAACGAAGAACTGAAAACCATTCTTAATATTTCCCTTCTCAACAAAAATGGCTTCAAGATTTCTCATATTGATAAAATGAGCGGACAGCAGATACGCGAGAATATTTTATCACTTTCGCCCCAGGAAGCCCAGCAGGAAAGGTTGGTAAATGAACTGGTAAAGCATATGATAGACCTCAATATTGAGGAATTTGAAAAACTCCTGGATTCATATATTCTTTCCCGCGGCATAGAACGGGCCATCAGCCATATCATTTTCCCCTTCCTGGAAAAGATAGGTGTACTCTGGCAAACAAATTATATAAACCCAGCACAGGAGCACCTTGTGTCCAATATTATCAGGCAAAAACTTATAATGGGTATTGAAACAACGCAGCCCATTCGCATGCTCAAAACTTCAGTTGTACTTTTTTTACCAGAAGGGGAACATCATGAAATTGCGTTGTTGTATCTGCAATACATTTTAAAAACCCGCGGTGCAAAAATATATTATCTCGGTACCAATGTACCACGTAAGGATCTTGCATATATAATTGATCTGAAAAACCCTGATTGCATTTTTACCCATCTTACGTCTAACAGCCACCCTTCCTTTAACCTGGGTAATTTCGTTTCTTATATGAAAAAAATTACCCAACATCGTCCCCTTTATATTTCCGGCATGGTTACCCAGCGTTTCGAGTCCAAAATACAGGCACCTGTTTTTATTAAAAAATCATTGCAGGAGGTTATGAAAGTGATAGAATTACTCAATTAATTAAAAAAATATTTTTTTTGGCCAAAAAATTGTTTAACTTTATACCATAAAACATTAAACAATAGTTCAAATGAGAAATTTTTCTGAGGTGGTGATTAATAACTCTGACGCCCTTAAATCTTTTGCTTTTACGCTTACAAAAGATAGTGAAGATGCCAGGGACTTGATGCAGGAAACGATGTACAGGGCTTTGGCAAATAATGAGAAGTACCGTACGGGTACTAATATAAAAGCCTGGATGTACACCATCATGCGTAATATTTTTATCAATGATTACCGCCGTAAATCCCGGAATCGATTGGTATTGGATAATTCAGGAAATGATTTATACCTCAATCATCAGCGTTCTTCAGTTCCTAATATGGCCGATACCAATATAAGGTTGAAAGAAATTAAAGAAGCACTTTATAATATTCCGAAAATTTTCAGTGAGCCATTCATTTTATATTTCGAAGGATTTAAATACAATGAAATCGCTGCGCTAATGAATGAACCCCTGGGTACGATAAAAAGCCGGATACATTTTGCCCGAAAACTTCTGAAAGAAAAATTGGTGCGGTATGAATAAAGTCAGCGGGCAAAACCTAATTTTAGACGAGTGAAAAAGGCAATTGTAATAGGGGCGGGGTTTGCAGGTATTTCTGTTGCTTCTTATCTTTCGAAAGGAGGTTGGGATGTCACAGTGCTGGAGCAACATAATATTGCAGGTGGCCGGGCAAGAAAATTTTCTGCAGAAGGCTTTATGTTTGATATGGGCCCTAGCTGGTATTGGATGCCGGATGTTTTTGAGCGGTATTTCAGAAACTTTGGGTTTGATGTAAAAGATCATTATGAGCTGCACCGCCTGGATCCTTCTTATAGAATTTATCGAAAGGATGGTATTATGAATATTCCGGCAAATTTTGGTGACCTTAAAAAGTTATTTGAAGAATGGGAGCCGGGTAGTGGGGAGAGGCTTGAGGCATTTTTAGAAGAAGGGAAATACAAATATGAAGTAGGTATGCATAAACTGGTTTATAAACCCGGGGTATCAATTTCCGAATTTGTAGATTCAGATATTTTAAGAGGCATATTTAAACTAGATGTATTTACTTCTATGCGTAAGCACGTGAGAAAATATTTTAAGCACCCGGCACTGCGTCAGCTCATGGAATTCCCGGTTTTATTTCTTGGGGCTTTACCGGAAAATATCCCGGCTTTATATAGCCTTATGAATTATGCCGATATAAAACTCGGAACCTGGTATCCTACAGGAGGCATGCATAAAATAGTAGAGGCGATGGAGAAAGTAGCAGAAGGTGCCGGTGTGAAATTTTTATATAATAAAAAGGTTTCCGGACTTAAAACACAGGGAAAAAAAATTACTGGGGTCCTTACACAAAATGGAAACAGCACAGAAACGCATGAATCTGACATAGTGGTGGGAGCAGCAGATTATCACTTT
This sequence comes from Ferruginibacter sp., assembly GCA_039926825.1. Taxonomy (GTDB): domain Bacteria; phylum Bacteroidota; class Bacteroidia; order Chitinophagales; family Chitinophagaceae; genus Ferruginibacter. The sequence continues at coordinate 33,192 of JBDSWG010000145.1, read as the reverse complement.
ATGGAAAGTTTATTACCAGTAAATATGCGCAACTACGACGACAAATACTGGGAATCACGAACAATGGCGCCATCCTGCCTTTTATATTATGTAGGGTTAAATAAAAAACTGGAAGGCATTACCCATCATTCGTTATTTTTTGATGTGGATTTTGAGGAGCACGGAAAAGAAATTTATAAAAATCCCCGCTGGCCTGCAGAACCTTTATTTTATGTATGTGCGCCATCTGTAAGCGATGATACAGTAGCCCCTGACGGTATGGAAAATTTGTTTTTCCTCATACCCGTAGCCGCAGGGCTGGAGAATGATACGGAGGAGTTAAGGGAGAAATATTTTAAAATGATTGTGAGCAGGTATGAAAAGCATACGGGACAGCAGATTACAGATAATATTATTTATAAAAAAACTTATGCCGTGCAGGATTTCGTAAATGATTATAATGCTTTTAAAGGCAATGCTTATGGCCTGGCCAACACACTGATGCAAACAGCCATATTAAAACCATCTTTAAAAAATAAAAAACTTGATAATTTATATTACACAGGGCAACTAACAGTACCAGGCCCGGGTGTGCCTCCGTCTCTTATCAGCGGGGAAATTACAGCAGAATTAATTATGAAAAATGTAGGTAAAATATGATGCAGCTCTTCCATAAAGTGAGTGAGCAGTGCAGCCGGATGACAACCCAACTGTACAGTACATCATTCTGCAGTGCCATAAACCTGTTGCATCGTGACTTACGTACGCCCATTCATAATATTTATGGTTTTGTACGTTTTGCAGATGAAATTGTAGATACTTTTCATGGGCATGACCAGGCAAAACTTCTTCAACGTTTTCGCCTGGAAACTTACCAGGCTTTAGATGAGAAAATCAGCCTTAATCCTATCCTGCACAGTTTCCAGCGCACCGTAAATAAATATGAAATTGAAATTCCACTTATCGAATCATTTTTTAAAAGCATGGAGTTTGATCTGCATGAGCAGGAATATGATGCTTCTCTTTACCAGGAATATATATATGGAAGTGCTGAAGTAGTGGGCCTGATGTGCCTGCATGTTTTTTGCGAAGGAGATAAGATGCTTTTCAACAAATTAAAACCTGCGGCACGGTCCCTGGGTGCCGCGTTTCAAAAAGTAAATTTCCTTCGGGATGTAAAAGCAGACTACCAGCAGCTGAACCGCACTTATTTCCCCGGGGTTGATTTTAATAATTTCACTGTAGCGGCTAAACGAAATATTGAGGAGGAAATTGAAAAGGATTTTAATGATGCCTGGGAAGGTATTGTTCACTTGCCAGCTAAAGCCCGTTTTGGGGTTTATGTGGCATATAAATATTATTTATCGCTGTTTCGCAAAATAAAAAAGGCTAATGCCTCCGTGTTAATGGAAGAAAGAATCCGCATTCCGAATTATTCCAAAGCTTTTATAATAATGCGTGCCGGCTTGCGAAGCCAGCTTAACCTCTTTTAAAATTTTAACCTTGCCTGATGTTATCCTGGTAGATGAAAATGATGTGCCTGTCGGTACTATGGAAAAACTGGAAGTACATGAAAAGGGGCTTTTGCACCGTGCGTTCAGCATATTCATTTTCAATAAAAATGGGGATATGCTATTGCAACAAAGGGCTGATAGAAAATATCATAGCCCGGGATTGTGGACGAATGCCTGCTGTAGCCACCCGGCTCCCGGTGAAGAAACGCTACCGGCTGCCACACGACGCCTGCAGGAGGAAATGGGCTTTGCCACCTTTCTGAAACCGGCTTTTAAATTTACTTACCAATGCCATTTTGATAATGATTTATCTGAACATGAATATGATCATGTATTTACAGGCTTATATGAAGGTGATATTGTGGCAGCAGAAGAAGAAGTAAAAACCTGGAAGTATGTAAGTATTGATGAAATTGCTCAGGGCCTGGAAATTTTTCCGGAAAACTATACAGCCTGGTTCAGAATTGCATTTCCTAAGTTGGTAGAGTATCTTGCAGGTTCCCAGGGTTGATTATAAAATGCATCGAAAAAAAATTATCATTATTGGCAGCGGAATTGCCGCACTGGCCGCCAGCATTCGTTTGTCTGTGCAAGGCTTTGCTGTTGAGATTTATGAAAAAAATGATTATGCCGGGGGCAAAATGGCTGTGCTGGAAAAAGATGGTTATCGCTTTGATTATGGGCCTTCTTTATTTACACAACCAAAATTGGTAGAAGAAATATTCAGCCTGGCTGGTGAGGACATATATTACTACCTTAAATACCGTAAAATTGAAGTAGCCTGTAATTATTTTTTTGCAGATGGGAAAAACGTAACCGGTTATTCAGACGTTGAAAAATTTGCGGCAGAGATGAATGAAAAGCTGGGAGAAAATAAAGATAGTATTAAAAAATATCTTGGCCGCTCTGCTAAACTCTATAACCGCATAGCATATATTTTTTTAAATTATAGCCTGCACCGTCGAAGTACATGGTTGCATGCCCGGGTATTGAAAGCTTTAGGTGCTTTGCGAATATCCTGGTTGACTTCTACCCTGGGCAAGTACAATAAAAAAAACTTTTCTACTCTCCATGCCAGGCAATTATTTGACAGGTATGCGACATATAACGGAAGTAATCCTTACCAGGCGCCCGCTATGCTAAGCGTGATTCCTCACCTGGAATTTAATGAAGGAACCTGGTACCCGGTGGGTGGCCTGCGTTCTGTAGCGGAAGCGTTATTCAATCTTGCCCGCTATAAAGGTGTAAAGTTTCATTTAAATTGTCCCGCAGAAAGAATCATTCATGTAGATGGTGAAGCCAGGGGTATTGTATGCGGGGGAGAAAATATTTTTGCGGATGCAGTCATCAGTAATGCAGATATCTATTTCACTTACCAGGATTTATTACAGGATACCAACCGGGCAGCTGCCTTATTAAAGCAGGAGAGAAGTAGTAGTGCAATGATTTTTTATTGGGGCATATCTAAACAATTTGATGCCTTGGGTTTACATAACATTTTCTTCAGTGCAGATTATCGTAAAGAATTTAATGACATATTTATCCATAAAAAATTGCCGGGAGATCCTACTGTCTATATAAATATTACAGCGGAGGAAGAGCCCGGTCATGCACCTGGTGGTTGCGGTAATTGGTTTGTTATGATAAATGTACCCGCCAACGCCGGGCAGCCCTGGGAGGAATGGATAGTAGCAGCCAGGAAAAAAATTATTGAAATAATCAATGAACGCCTGGATACAGATATTGAAAATTTTATAGAAACAGAAATCATTAAGGATCCCCGTAACCTGGAAATGGAAACCGGTAGCTTCATGGGTTCTTTGTATGGTACCAGTTCCAATTCCCGCCTGGCGGCTTTTTTTCGCCACCCAAATGAAAGCCGGGCCATTAAAAATTTATATTTCTGCGGTGGTAGTGTCCACCCGGGCGGGGGCATACCACTTTGCCTGCACAGTGCAAAAATTGTTGCTGAATGCATTGCAGGAAATAAAACCTTACATACCACTCATGACCATTAAAGAAAAAATTGCCACCGGCATAGCAGTTGTTTTTCACCTGATTGGTTTATGCGGAATGTTTTTTTACGATGTAAATCAGTTTGCTTCTCTCAGCTGGATAAACCTCGTACTGATGGCCGTACTTATTTTTTATGTGCAGGAAAAAATAAAACCCGGGTTAATAATTTTCTTTGTTGCCTGCTATATTACAGGGATGCTAACAGAAATTGCCGGCACTTCTACCGGAATGTTTTTTGGAGATTATAGTTACACGCCTGTGCTGGGTACATCCTTTAAAAATGTTCCCCTGGTAATTGGTGTTAACTGGTTTATTATTATCTATTGTGTTTCTGTCAGTATGTATATGCTGGCCACTAACATCCATAAAAAGACGGACAAAGTGTCGCCTGAATGGCTCAAAGCAATGACCATTATAACCGATTCCGCTTTACTGGCCGTAGCTTTGGATTGGTTACTGGAGCCTGCTGCTATAAAATTAAATTTCTGGAACTGGGCAGCGGGAATCCCCGTATATAATTATGTCAGCTGGTTCGTTATCAGTGCAGCTTTAGCGGCTGTTTTCTATTTTGCCGTAGGGGAAAAGGCAAACAAATTCGCCGTAAATTTGTTATTGATACAAGCAATGTTTTTTCTTGTTATCCGCACTTTTTTATGAACTGGATAGTTTACATATGCATTACACTGGGTACTTTCTTGCTAATGGAAGCCATCACGTGGCTTACCCATCGTTTTGTGATGCATGGCTTTCTTTGGTACTTGCATAAAGATCATCACCAGCCCGAACCGGGTTTTTTCGAAAAAAACGATGCCTTCTTCCTCATTTTTGCAATACCCAGCTGGTTATGTATTATGCTCGGCCTGCAAAACGAACGGTACTGGGTAGCCGCAATTGGTTTTGGAATTGCTATGTATGGCCTGGCTTATTTTTTAGTACATGATGTCATTATTCACCAGCGTTTTAGGTGGTTTACCCGCAGTAGAAATATTTATGTCCGTACAATTCGTTGGGCGCATAAAATGCATCATAAACATTTAGGCAAAGAAGAGGGAGAAAGTTTTGGGATGTTATTTGTTGCGAAGCAATACTGGGATAAAGTGAGGCGTGACAAACTATATAAGACATCTGCTGCGGCCCCGAATTTAAGTCGCTAAATAATATTTTTTTTTTCGCTGCCAACATATAGGGCTGGATACTTTCAAATTATTCACTATCAATTCTCACTACACATATTTTCTCATACTGGCGGGGTCTCTCGCATTTCCTTTTTTGCTCAGTTTTGATAAAAAAGTAGCCTTTGTGCAACTATGGAAATTTATTTTCCCGGCCATGTTGCTCCCGGCTTTGTTCTATATCAGCTGGGATGTTTGGTTTACAAACCTTGGTGTCTGGAGTTTTAATCCCGCTTATATTACAGGCTTGCATTTAATAAACCTGCCGGTAGAAGAAGTATTATTTTTCTTCGTGGTCCCTTACTGTTGCATTTTCATTTATGCCTGCCTTAAATCTTATTTCCCAGGTATCAAAAACACCTTAATTTCCCAATCTCTGTTTATTTTTATTGCGCTCCTTATTATCGTTATTGGGTTTTTTCATTTGCAGCAGCGTTATACTGCGTATACCTTCATGGCATGTGGCACATTCATGATAATTATCTATGGCATGCGTGGTACTTTTTTTTCAGGCTTTAATTTTTCACTTTTTCTTCTAAGCTATACCGTTATCCTTATTCCTTTCCTTTTGGTAAATGGGTTTCTTACAGCCATTCCCGTGGTATTATATAACGATGCAGAAAACCTGGGAATAAAAATTTATACCATCCCCGTAGAAGATATTTTTTATGGTATGCTGTTGATACTGCTCAACCTGGTGATTTATGAAAAGTTGCAACAACGTTTTTTAATAAGAGAGAAGAAAAAATAATCATCATTTACCTGGCCTAATCCTTTCGATCGGATATTATAATAAGGTGAAAAGAATTACTAATACTGTCTTGATCTAAATTTTTTTATTCATATTTGTTAATACTCCATCTGGGTTTTATTTTATTTGTGCATATGAGTATGCCTTCGGCCATCAGTCTTCTCTACACATATTTTATAGCATAAGTAACCACACCCCATATTTTAAAATCATGGTATTCTGTAATGGTTAGGGGGCTTAATTTTTTTGTATCGGGTACCAGGGTGAGGCTGTTAAATGTTTTTATATAACGCCGGAGGAGCATTTCCCCATCAATAACGGCAATAACTATTTTACCACTTTGAGGCTTTATACTCCGGTCTACAATTACGATATCACCATCATGTATGCCGGCATCACACATGCTTTCTCCACTTACACGCAAAAAAAAGGTTGCCTGCGGGTTATGCACCAGGTGTTCATTTAAATCTATACTTCTTTCCATAAAGTCGTGTGCCGGGGCGCCAAAGACGTTATCACCTGGGGTTGTATTATCACGTTGCGAAAAAGCATGGGTGCCGTGGTGTGCCGAATCTGAAATATATTCTATCTCCATAAAAAAGGTTTTGACAAAACTAAATTATTTAGTATTTTTATGCTAAATAATGTTGCATTTAGTTATACACAATCAGGATATAGAAATATTATTCATAAATAAAATAATGATTTATGCTGTTCACCCTGCCGGGATACGACGTCCATGAATACCTGGTCGTTTTGCAGCCCCACGAAGAAGTTCAGACTAAAATTACCCAGGTGAAAAAAATATTCGCTGAAGAATTTTTGAATGAACATGCCTTGTATTCACGACCACACATTGCTTTAGTAAGATTTAAACAACTGGCTATGCAGGAAGAAAAAATCATCAGTAGGCTTAAAAATATAGCTATGGGCCTGGCCCCGGTGAAAATTGAACTGAGTGATTATGGAAGTTTTCCTGCACATACCATTTACATAAATGTAAAAACAAAATTACCGGTTCAATATATCGTGAAGAAAATCCGTACAGATGCTCAGCGCCTGATGAAACTGGATGCAGATAATAAACCTCATTTTCTTATAGACCCGTACATTCCTATAGCCCGTAAACTTGTACCCTGGCAATATGAAAAAGCCTGGGAAAAATATGCACATAAAAATTTTACCGGCCGCTTTATAGCAGATGGTATACTGGTATTGCGAAGAAAAGAAGGGGAAAAAAACTACCAGGTTTTGCGCCGCCTTACATTTGACAACTTGCCGGTGAATACCACACAGGCATCATTATTCAGTTAAGAAAACCCGGAAAATGCCAGAGCCATTAAAGCAGGATGCGGTGCCTGTACAAACCGTACATAACGGTAATGATGAAACGTATTTACATGGCCGCGGTGCCCAGTTCAATACAAAAAATAAATTTATAAAAAATGAACAGGTCCGGGAACATGTGGAAGCCATAGATGACTGGGAAATTATTAATGGGCCCACACAATACCTGGAGCAACAGGCAGCAACAATTGTAAACAAGGTTGCGAGCCCCGATGTGGGCATGAGTTACAGTATGAATCCTTATGCCGGTTGCGAGCATGGTTGTATTTATTGTTATGCCCGCAATGTGCATGAATACTGGGGTTACAGCGCCGGCCTGGATTTTGAAAAGAAAATTTTAGTAAAGAAAAATGCGCCGGAATTGCTGCGCAAATTTCTGCAGCATCCAAAATGGGAATGTGCCCCCATCATGCTCAGCGGCAATACAGACTGCTACCAACCGGCTGAACAGACTTACCGCCTCACCCGCAAAATGCTGGAAGTATGCAATGAATTTAACCAGCCCGTTGGTATCCTCACAAAAAATTCCTGGATAATTAAAGATAAAGATGTGTTGCAGGAGATGGCATCCAAAAATATAGTTTCTGCCATGGTGAGCATAACCACATTTAATGAAGATCTGCGCCGTATTATGGAACCGCGTACGACTACGGCCCGGCAAAAATTAAAAGTTATTGAGGAACTCAGCAAAGCAGGTGTGCGTACGGGTGTAATGATGGGTCCGATGATACCGGGGTTAAACGAACACGAAATGCAGCGTATTATGAAAGCTGCTGCAGATGCGGGGGCTAGTTTTACAGCATATACTTTTATTCGCCTGAATGGCGCAATAAAATTTCTTTTCCACGACTGGCTCTATAAAAATTTTCCTAACCAGGCAGATAAAGTCTGGCACCTGATAGAGCAAAGCCATGACGGGAAAGTGAATGACAGCCGCTGGGGCGTGCGCATGAGGGGAGAAGGTACATTGGCGCAAATGGTTGCGCAACAATATAAGAAATACGGTAAGCTATATAATATGAATGAGGAGCGCTGGAACCTGGACTGTACAAAATTTCGACGGCCCGGCGAACAAGGAAAATTATTCTAAGTCAGGAAGATTAAATATTATAACTATTTGCCAGTTCTTTTAATTCCAGGATGTTCGTTACTTTTAATTTTTCAAAAATCCTGGCCTTATGTGTACCAACTGTGCTCACTTGCAGGTGGAGCGTTTGCGCAATGCTGCTGAGTGTCTTCCCGCTGAGCAGGAGTGAAGCAATTTCAAATTCCCTCGCTGATAAATTATTAAAGAGGTTGCTGTCTTTTTGTTTACTGTCCGCCTCTGCCAGCATATCTATCATGGCTTCGCTGATGTATTTACGACCATTCAGAACGGTTTCAATAGCTTTCCTGATTTCATCCAGCGGTGCATCTTTGCTGATGAACCCCCGTGCACCCGCTTTTAAAAAACGTTTTGCATAAATATTTTCCGGGCTCATGGAAAACATTAATACTTTTAGTTCCGGGTACCTGACCCTGAAATATTCCATCAATCCAAATGTATCTGTATTAGGCATCTGGATATCCAGCATAACCAAATCATATGTATTTTCTTTTACACATTTTAGTGCACTATCGCCATCCTTTGCTTCATGAATTTCTGATTGCTTGTAAAAATCTGAGAGTAAAATTTTTATACCGGATCGTACAACAACATGATCATCTATTAGTAAAAACTTCTTCAAAATAAAACGTTAGTTTTTATATTTTTCCAGGGTTAAAAAGTATAATCTATACTTTTGATATTGAAGTATATCAGGTAAACTTAGCAATAAACAGTGGGAATAAATATACCACCTTAAAAAAATATTTTTACCTGGTAAAATTACTATCGGGTTTATGCGTTAATAAAAATGAAGTTCATGTCTGAAGAAAATTTAAATAAAAGTTTTAAGCCCGAAGAAATTGTTTCTCAGCAAAAAGTTTTGCATATTCTCCTGGAGCATAGTACGGATGTTATGCTTATTCTAGATCGTAATTTTACTATTATTGCAGCCAATAAAAAAGCTGCTGAAATGTCACAGACATTAATACCTAAAGTAGTAAGGGCTGGTGAAAGCCTTTTTGATTTAATTTTTCCGGAGCGTGCCCAATTATTAAAAGGCATACAAGAAAAGGTTTTATCCGGAGAAACAGTGGAGTATATTTATAGCAAACCTGAGTTAGATGAGGCCGTTATTCTTTTGCGGTACATTCCGGTTAGAAATGAAAAAAAAGAAATTGATCTTATTTTGATGTCCGGAATTAATATTACGCGGGAACAACATGCAATAAAACTTTCCCAGGCCAGCAGGGAACTCATGCAGAAAGCGGAATCCATTGCCAGTATTGGAAGTTGGGAATGGGACATCGCAACAGACCAATGCATTTTCAGTGATGAATTTTATCGTCTTTGTGGCTTGGAGCCCGGGGAAATAGAGGCGTCAAGAGAAAACGGGCTGAATGTTTTACATCCCGGAGACAGGCAACTGGCTATACAGATATTAAACCATTCTTTTTCCAGTGGACTGCCTTACGACATTATGCTGAGGGTAGTAACTAAACGAGGCGATATAAAATTTGTACAGTGCCAGGGAATTGTAACCAGGAATGTTAAAGGCCGGGCTGAAAAATTTGTTGGAACCTTTCATGATATTACCGCCCTGAAAAAACTTGAAGCTTCTATAGAAAGTACACAGCAAAAATATAAATACCTGGTAGAGCATAGTGCAGATATGATGCTCCAAATAAATCATAGCCGCGAAATTATTTTCGCCAGTCCATCTGTGCTACAGGTATTAGGTTATTCTCCTTTGCAACTCATGGGAAAAAAGTTAGGAGAGCTCGCAGCAGAAGAAGATCTTCCTTTCCTCCTGGAAAATTATAAGAGCATATTAGAAAACCCTTTAAAACCTGTTACGCTGGAATACCGCGTTCAGAAAAAAAATGGGGACCTCGTTTGGGTTGAAGGCACTATTACCAATTTATTTAATGTAGAAAATATTGCAAGTGTAGTAATAAACCAGAGAGAAATTACACACCGTAAAGAAGCAGAAAGCATTTTAAAAAACCTGAATATTCACCTGGCGGCACAGGCTAATGAATTAAAAAGAAGTAATGGGGAACTGGAACGTTTTGCATACATCGCTTCGCACGATTTGCAACAACCGCTTCGTATGGTGCAGAGCTTTTTAGAACTGCTTCAAAAACGCTACCAGGCTCACCTGGATGAAAAGGCAAATGAGTTTATAGATTTTGCAGTGGATGGTGCAGCACACATGAAAAAACTTATTAACGGTCTGCTGGAATATTCCCGGCAGGGAAACCCGGACATGAAAAGGGAATTGATTAACATGAATGAGCAACTGGTAAATATTAAGAACCTTTTTCAAAAAAATAATCAAGAGGCAGGGGCCAGCATAGAGGTAGGGGCGTTACCTGAAATTATTGCAAACAAAGTGCAGGTAGGCCAGCTTTTTCAAAACCTGGTTGGCAATGCATTAAAATATAATTCCAATACAAAGCCGGTAATAAAAATATCAGCGGAGAAAGAAACTGCTGGCTGGAAGTTTATCGTTGCCGACAATGGAATTGGTATCCAAGAAGAAGACAGGCAGAGAATATTTAATATTTTTCAACGGCTGAATCACCACGATAAATATGAAGGTTCGGGCATCGGACTTTCCATCAGCAAAAAAATTGTAGAAGCACATGGTGGCAAAATTTGGGTGGAGGATAATGGTGGCCAGGGCTCCAGGTTTTGTTTTACCATCAAAGAATATTAATAAAAATGTCGAATGCAGATAGTACAAGTGCCCATACATGTTTTAATTATTGAAGATAACCCTGGCGATGCTGTTTTGTTTCGGGAAGTGTTGAATGAAACAAGTATAGAATTAAAAAAAGTGAGCCACGTGATGGATCTTGATAGGGCCATTGAATACCTGCAAACTCAGCAACCTGACATTATTTTTTTGGATTTGTCTTTGCCGGATTGTTCCGGTATTGAAACATTTTATAAACTACAGCAATACACCGGAAAAGCTGCTGTGGTTATACTTACAGGTATTAATGACACCAACGTTGCTTTGCAGGCAATTAATAAGGGAGCGCAGGATTTTCTTATAAAGGGAGAGCTTAATGAAGTCATCATTAAGAAAACTGTGCTTTATTCTATAGAAAGGCAACGGATTTCGGAATCGCTGCGCCTCAGCAACGAACGGTACAACATGGTGGCCCTGGCAACTAATGATATGGCCTGGGACTGGGATTTGCGCACCAATAAAATATTCCGGAGTAAAGCGGGGTGGGATAAAATAATCGGGCCTGTACGGGAAGAAGAATACAACCAACCCGATGCACTTTGGCACCGTATGCTCCCGGAAGAAAAAATTCGTAATGATAAAGAAATGTCCGAGATGCTAAATAGTCCTGATTCTACCAATTTTCAAATGGAATACAGGATACAGCGTACAGACGGAACCTTTGCGCATATCATAGATAAAGGTTACATCATCCGGGAAGAAAATGGCATGGTGGCCCGCCTCATTGGTGCTATACAAGATGTAACAGAAATAAAAAAGGCAGAGGAAGAATTACGAAGGCTATCTTTTGTTGCACAGGAAACCATAAACGGTATCGTCATAACCAACCAGGAAAATACCATCACCTGGGTAAACGAATCCCTACCCAAAATTACCGGCTTCAGTCGGGAGGACATCGTAGGTAATTCAATGGTTGACTTCTTAGCCCGGTTGAGTGCTACTCCTGTAACAATAAGGTACATCAGGATAAAAATGAAATTAGAGCAAACCTACTCGTGTGATTTGCTCATTAGAAAACAAAATGGAGAGCGGTGCTGGCTTCGTATGCAATGCCAGCCGCAGCATGATGCCCATCAACAAGTCACTGGATTTTTTGCCATAGTAACAGATATCAGCCGGGAAAAATTTGTTGAAGAGACCCTCAAAGCCAGTGAAAACCGTTTTAGAAGTATAATAGAAAAAAGTACTGAAGGACTTACCCTTCTTAATATTGACGGCATTGTTACAGATACCAGCCCCGCAGCAATTAAAATGACAGGGTTTAGTATCGAAGATTATTCTCAGCCGGAGAACAAAAACCTGGTACATCCTCATGAAATGGAAGCTGTAAACAAAGCTTTTGAAGATGTTTTGCAAAAGCCCGGCCTGGTAAAAACTTTAGAATATAGATTTAGAAATAAACTTGGATACTATATATGGCTGGAAGCTACGTATCATAATCTCCTGCATGAACCGGATATAAATGCTATGGTAATTCACTTTCGGAATATTTCATCCCGGAAAATTTTCGAAGAAATTTTGCAAACATCTGAGGAAAAATACCGAAATCTTTTTAATACTAATCCCTCTTCAATTTTTATATGGAATCCCCGTACATATCAGATCCTGGAAATTAATGATGCTGCTATGGAAGAATATGGGTATTCCAAAACAGCATTTCTGGCGATGAAGATGACGGACCTGTTATTGCCGGGCCAGCTTAAAGAATTTAAACAAATAGCAAAGGCTATTGCAGACAGCCAGCTACAGCATGCTGACCATGTTCTCTTGCATAAAAATATAAAGGGAAAGGTAAAGTACATGGACATTACTAACCAGGTCATTCAATATTTTAGCCAGTTAGCCTGTCTTTCCATTGCACATGACATTACAGAAAAAATAGACCTGGAAAAAAAGCTTGGAGAAGAACGTCGTAAAAAGCAGCAACAAATAACGGCTGCAGTAATTACGGCCCAGGAAAAAGAACGGGAAGAACTGGGAAAAGAACTTCATGATAATATTAACCAGATACTGGCTACATCTAAGTTATATATTGAATATGCCCTAGAGAATGAAGTTATGCGGGATACATTACTCAGCAATGCAAAAGACTTTATAGAAACTGCCGTGGCCGAATTGCGTAATTTATCCAAAACATTATCTCCTCCTTCACTTGGAGAGGTAGGGATAGAGATGGCATTGCAGGAGCTGGTGGAAAGCATAAAAGTTGTAAATAAGTTTACCTTTCATACAGAGTGGGAAGTACTAAAAAAAATTCACTTGTCCGAACCCTTACAATTAACCATATTCCGTATTGTACAGGAACAATTGAATAATATTATTAAGCATGCTCAGGCACAGAATATCTGGATTAAAATAAATCTGAAAAATTTGCGTTTACACATCATCATCCGGGACGACGGTAAGGGTTTTAACCTGGCTGCCCGGAAAACCGGTGTGGGATTGAAAAACATTCACAGCCGGGCGGAATTGCACAATGGTATTATGCAATTGAAGTCTGAGCCGGGGCAGGGCTTCGAAATGAGCCTGCTTTTTAATATTGAAAAACCACCTAACCGCTTATGATTAAACATGTGTTGCTGGTAGATGATCATATGATCATCCGGACAGGATTAAAGATACTTCTCAAAACAGATTTTCCCGGATGTACTTTTCATGAAGCTGAAGATGGAAAAACCACGCTTGAAATGTTTAAAAAGCAAAATTTTTCCCTGGTCATCCTGGATGTGAATATTCCGGGGACCAATGTATTTGAGCTGGTTACAAAATTGCTTTCACTTTGCCCGCAACTTCCTATACTCATGTTCAGCATGAATGATGAAAATGTATATGCAAAAAAGTTTTATAAACTAGGCGTAAAAGGATATGTGAAAAAAGATGAACCTGCGGATGAAATTAAACTGGCAGTACAAACGGTACTGAATAACCGAAAATATATTAGTAAATCTTACAGCGAATCACTTGCGGACCAGATGTTTGATAAAAAAGTAGAAAATCCCCTGGAATTATTATCCCCCAAACAGGTACAGATAACTAATCTTCTCATACAAGGAAAAACAGTTAGTGAAATCTGCACTGCCATGAAGCTGCACAGCTCTACAGTAAGTACTCAAAAAACACGGATTTTTGAAAAATTTAAAGTTAGCAATGTTGTAGAGCTTTATGCTTTTGCTAAAATGAATAATTTTACTACAGCTTAGCAGGTTCTGCATATCTTGCCGGCTCCGGGAAAAATATACTCAGCCTGCAACCCTTGCCTGGTGCGGACTCTATCGTAACATCTCCTTTATATAATGCGGAACGGCTATAGATATTCTTTATGCCTATTCCATTTGTGTGCAACCGGGTATTAAAGCCAATACCATCATCTGTAATGAGCAGGGAAATACCAGTAATTGAATTTTCTATTTCAATAAAAATATGCGTTGCTTCAGCATATTTAAAAATATTTGTGAGTTGCTCCTGTATAATTCGGTAAATGGTAATTTTAAGATTTTCATCATAACCATCTTCATCAAATTTATCCAGTTTTAATTCCAGGATAGCTTCATTTACCAGCGAAAGATCCGAACATAAATTTTCAACGGTTTCTTTTAATCCCATTTCTTTTATAAGGGGCGTATTAAGTGTACGGGAAAGCACGCGGATTTCTTCTATGGCATTCATGATATAGCCTGAAGCTTGCGATAGCAGTTCATCTGCATTTACGGCTTCCTTTTTAGCAGCTTCAATATAGAGGCGGGAGGCACCTAATAACTGGTTTACATTATCATGTAACTCCCGGGCAATTCGCGTGCGTTCTTTTTCCTGTGTAATCACTACAGCTTCTGCTATCTGCTGTTGTTTCAGGCTATTTTCCTGTTCCAGTTGCGCCTGCAAAATCATTTTATCAGTTATATTCTGTGCTAATGCCAGCATAACATAATTCCCCTGAAATAATATTTTATAGGAACTAACCTGCATAAGCATTTCCTGCTTTTGCTTATTTATATGCACCCACACCTGCTCATGTTTCAGAATGTTATTTCGATTAAGCCCGTCTACGATACTTTTAAATTCTTTTATAAAATTATCCGGCCTAAGCTGGAGGACCGTCATATTCAAAAATTCTTCCCTTGTGTATCCATATTCTTTCATCGCCATTTCATTCACCTCCAGTATTTGATAATCATTAATATCCCAGATGAAGGAAGCCAGTGGAATAAAATTGAAAAGCATTTTATAATTTATCTCTGACTTTAACGTGGCCTCCTGTGCGTTTACTATGTCTGTAATATCTTCCATAGAGCCCACCATACGGGTAAGTTTATTTCCTTCATAAAGCATGATGCCCTTATCCCTTATACACCGGTATTCTCCGCCCCGTGTTAAAAATCTATATTCATCCTGCCAGGATGTTTCTTTTCCCTCGTCAATAATTTTATTTAATTTTTGGGTCACCCTTTCCCTGTCTTCAGGATGAATTTGTTCTTCCCAGAAATTATTGTTCACTAGTATTTCATCTTGAGAATATCCTAAAATGGTTTGCAGACCAGTACCCAGCCAGACAGCAGATTTTTTATTGAGTTGCCAGTCCCAAATAATATTGTTGATTGCTTTAGTAACTAACTTATGCCGGTAATCATTTAAATTAAGAGAAGTTTCCGCAATGAAACGGCGCACACAGCACTCTATGTATACTGACAATACTTCCGGGGATAATCCCTTTACCGGGATAATATCTTTATAACCTTTGTGTTTGATGTCCAGGAGGTTTTTTGTATCATCTGTTAGTATAACAAGGGGAATATGTTTAGGCTTTTGTTTTAGTTCCTGCAGGTATTTATCCGAAGTATTTGGCAGGTAATAAAAGATAATATGGGAAACATCATCCCGGTGCGCAGTGATAGCCAGAGAAGAGACCGGTTCGACGGGCCATTTTTCTCCAATACATTCCACGGCTTTTGAAAACAAAAGGGAAACTTCTTCAGGTTCAATATAACTGTAAATTTTTACTTCCATAATGTGGGATTGTTACAGTATTATCTTCGGGGAGGTTTATTACAAAAGAAATCAAATTACATAACAATACAATCATATTTATATGGCTGATATTTTTGTCGTAATTTTTCTACCGTTTCATTACAATTTATGAAGAAATTATTCAGGCAGATTAATATTCGTTTTATCTCAGCAATTGCATTGGCTATTTTATTGGTTTTAATAGCTTTCACGGGGTATTATATCCGTAAATCAGATGGGGCATCTTTGGCAGTTGAAAATGCCCTGGCACTCATTTTCCGGCTGGAAAAATTGGAAACAAATATTAATAAGCAGGATGAAATTCTAAAAAAGTACATTTCCTCCGGGGGGGAAGATGATTATCATAAACTGGGTAACTGGTATGCAGCCTACATAAATGCAACTTTAAAAAGTCCCCCGTTATCCTTAAGTCTTCCTCTTTTGGAAAGAGACGAGGCTGTAATTAAAGACCTGGCTTCGGTGAAGCAAAATGAAGATGACATAATAAAAAATCTGCGTAAAGTATTTGGCCGCGATTCAGTATTGCATAACAGGTATTATGAAAGAAGAGATGCAATTTCAATCTTATTATTATCGCATTTGCAGCGCTTGCAGGTGAAAACTGAAAATGTTCTTCAAAAGGAAAATAAAAAACACCTGGAAAGTAATAACCTCGCATTTCTCTTCCTTGTTTTTTTAGTGATATTTTTTATTTTTCTAATGGTTATAAATTATTTTATTTTCAAAAATGATAATGATAAAAGAAAACGTGCCGAGAAAAAACTAATTTTTAACGCCTCTCTCATCCGGAATATTTCGGACCCTATAATCACTACAGACAAGGAAAATCTCATTACAAACTGGAATAAGTATGCTGAAAAATTATATGGCTTTCAAGAAAATGAAGTTGTTGGTAAGGCCATTGGGGAATTGCTCAATATAAAAGTAGGAGAAGCAGAAATGCCTGCTATCATGGAGAGTTATCGCAGGAATGAATACTGGCATGGTGAAGCCATTCACCATACCAAAGACGGTATACCCCTGCATGTAGAAGTAAATTCTTCAATGATAAAGGATGATGACGGGCAAATGGTGGGCACGGTAGCGGTTATCCGAAATATATCAGACAGGAAAATTACTGAAGCCCGGCTTGTGCGGCTTACAACAGAACTGGAAGATGAAGTGAAAGAAAAAACTGCGGAATTGAGCGATGTTTTTGAACGCATAACGGATGCATTTATAGCACTGGACAATGACTGGCGGTATACATATGTAAACAGTAAAGCTGCAGAAATGCACCATATGCAACCCAAAGAACTATTGGGGAAAGTTATCTGGGATTTATTCCCGGATGTTGTGAATGAACCCTTTTACCAGGCGCTGCATACTGCAAAGGAAACCCAGGAAGCCTTAAAGATTACATTGCCTTATTCCTCTTCTGGCAAATGGTTCGAGGATTTAATATATCCATCTTCCAATGGAATTTCAGTTTATTACCATGATATAACAGAAAAAAAACTTGCAGAAATTGAAGTGGGGAAAGCTCATGATAAACTTTTCAGCCATATCAATAATACACCACTGGCCGTAGTGGAATTTGATACTGATTTCAAAATTGTTCAATGGAGTAATAATGCAATAAATGTTTTTGGCTGGAACACCGATGAAGTATTAAATCAGGAATTTTCAACCTACGATATTGTGCACCCTGATGACAGGCGGGCAGTTGAAAAAGAACAGTCCCACCTGGGGAAAGAAAGTTCCACCAGTAGCATATTAGTAAACAGGAATATTCGTAAAGATGGTAAAATAATTTATTGCGAGTGGTATAATTCGGTATTAAAGGATGAACATGGTAACAACTCCGGGATACTCTCTCTTGTTCAGGATATTACCAAACGTAAAAAAATTGAGTATGAATTACAGGAGGCGGAAGAAAAGTTCCGGAATCTTGTTGAAGAATCTTTGGTAGGTGTATTTATTTTCCAGCATAACAGGTTTGTTTATGTAAATCCTGCTTTCAATAGAATGTTTGGATATGAAGTACAACAATCGCTGGATTATATTTCCAGGCTTAACCTTTCGTTTGTTGAGGATGGTGTGCCTCTCAGTAACCAGGTAGAACGCATTATACAACCGGGCAAAAGCCTTAATTACTATGAACTGGTGGGAACGCATTTGGATAGCAACGATGTATACCTGGAAATTTATGGTACACCTACACAAGTCAACGGGGAACCGGCAATTATCGGCAGCCTGGTAAATATTACTCAAAGAAAGCATGCAGAAAAGCAAATGGAAATCATTACGCGGGAACTTATAAAAAGTAATGAAAGGTTTTACCTGGTGGCCCGTGCTACCAATGATGCAATCTGGGATTGGGATATGGAAAAAAATGTGGTGTGGGGCAATGATACTTTTTTACAGGTCTTCGGCCTGCTTAAAGATTCACCAATTGTATTAGAAGATTTCCTGGCCCAGGTACATCCGGATGACCAGGAGCCACTGAAATCAACGCTGATAAATGCGCTCAAATCTAAATTGACTTTTGTTCAAGTGTCTTTTCGTATGATATTAAATGAGGGCGATGAACATATAATGAGCAACAGCGCTTACATTGTTTACAACAATGATGGCCGCGGGTACCGCATGCTTGGTGCATTGCAGAATATAACGGCGCAAAAGAATTATGAAAACCAGATCCTGGCAGAAAAAAAATTATCTGATGATGTGATTAATAGTTTGCCGGGAATATTCTACATTTTTAGCCGCGAGGGTAAATTATATCGCTGGAATAAAAATCTCGAAATGGTATCCGGGTTTTCAACAGATGAGATTAAAGAAATAAACCCGATGCATTTTTTTTCTGAAGCAGAAGCGGCTAAGCTATTTCCTAAAATTGAAAATGTATTTAGAGATGGTGAAGGAAATGTGGAAGCAGACTTCCTGGGCAAAAACAGCATCGCCGTTCCTTATTATTTAACCGGTAAAATCATTCAATATGAAGGCGAAGACTGCCTTATGGGTGTAGGTATAGATATAACCGATAAAAAATTGGCGCAGGAAAAAATAAAACAAAGTGAAGAAAAATTTCGCATGTTGATAGAGCAGGCTTCAGATGGTATTCTCATATCTGATCATTCCGGTAAATTCACTGAAGTAAACAAAAGTGCGGGCAAAATAACGGGTTTTAAACGTTCAGAATTAATGAAAATGCACATCAGGGATTTGCTTGGAAGGCAACACATGGATAAAGTTCTTATTGCACAGGACGAACTCCTGGGCGGGAAAACAATTCTTACAGAAGCAGAAATAACAAATAAAAATGGGGAGATTGTAAATATCGAAGTGAGTGCAAAACTGCTTGGCGATGGCCGTTTCCAGGGTATTATCCGCGATGTAAGCAGTCGTATAAAAGCCGCTGAAGCACTTAAGCAATCTGAAAATAAATACCGGTTGCTTTTTAACCAGAACCCTATGCCCATGTGGATGATTTCTCTACCCGAAAGAAAGTTCCTGGATGTGAACCCTGCGGCTGTAGAATTGTATGGCTATAGCCGCGAAGAATTTTTAACCATGACGATTACGGATATTCGACCTAAAGAAGCTAAAACTCTTTTTAATAACCAGATAAACAAATTTAAGTCCGGCATTCAGCATGCCGGTGTCTGGCAACATACTAAAAAGAACGGGAAGGTTATGAATGTAAATATTATTAGTCACGATATAGTTTATGAAGGCTTGCATGCGAAATTAATCCTGGCAAATGATGTAACAGAAAAACTGGTAGCAGAAGAAAAACTTAAAAAGTCGAATGAAGATTTCCGGCAACTGGCGTCACACATGGAAACTGTGAGAGAAGCAGAGAGAACCAATATTGCCCGGGAAATACATGATGAACTGGGACAGCAGCTCACCGGTTTAAAAATGGATATATCCTGGCTCAAAAGGCGTATCAATTCTACAGATCCCATCATTCAACAAAAGATAGATGAAACACTTGGCTTAATTGATAATACAGTAAATTCAGTGAGGAAAATAGCCACGGAATTGCGGCCCAGTATTCTTGATGATCTCGGGCTTGTTGCAGCCATGGATTGGCAAAGTGAAGAATTTCAAAAAAGGTCAGAGATTAAAGTTGATTTTACCTACAATGATTCCAACATAGAAATTGCAGCACCCGTGGCCACACAGGTTTTCAGGATGTACCAGGAAAGCCTCACCAATGTTTTGCGCCACTCCGGGGCAAGTAAAGTGAAAAGCACCCTGAATGTCCGGAACAATGTTCTCATATTAAATATCAGCGATAATGGAAAAGGATTTAATGCAGAAGAAATAGAGCATAAAAAAACCCTGGGATTGTTAGGTATGCGGGAAAGGGCCAGTATATTAGGAGGCAGTTTTGAAGTTTCCGGCAAACCTGGTAAAGGCACCCACGTGATAATAGTTGTACCTTTATCGTTATAGATTTTTGTTCATTATGGTACGCTTTCTTATAGCAGATGATCATACAATTGTACGCAGGGGGCTGCGGCAAATTCTTATGGAAGGGTTTCCGGCGGCTGAAATTACTGAAGTAGGAGATGCAGAAGAAATGATTAAGAAGGTTATGCAGGAAACATGGGATGTTATAATAAGTGACCTCAGTATGCCAGGGCGTAGTGGCTTGGAAGCCCTTCAACAAATTCGCCACATTCAACCCCGCCTCCCCGTTTTAATATTGAGTATTCACCCGGAAGAGCAATATGCCCTGCGGGTATTAAAAGCCGGTGCTGCGGGCTATCTTAGCAAAGACCTGGCACCGGATGAACTGGTAAATGCCGTACAAAGGGTAATGATGGGCAAAAAATATATAACCGCTTCCATTGCTGAAAAATTGGCTTCAGTATTAGATGGCGATAATAATAAACTCCTGCATGAACATTTATCTGATCGGGAATTCAGCGTCCTGAAATTACTCGCCTCCGGCAAATCCGTATCGGATATTGCTGAATCCATGTTCCTGAGTGTAACAACAGTAAGCACTTACCGCGCCCGCATAATGGCAAAAATGAACATGAAGACAAATGCGGATCTCACGCTTTATGCTATTGAGCATAAACTTCTTTAGTTACAGCATGTGGATAGTAGTACATATTCTACAAATTCTTTAAGGCAGGCTTTACAAGATTAGTTTTTTAATAGGTCTATGTTTACTTTAAATCTGGAATGAAAACTGCCGGCCTTGACATATTGATAGTAGATGATGCCAGCTTCATCGTAACCCGCCTCAACGAAATGTTGAGCGAGTTACCCTATGTAAATAAAGTAAACCATGCCGGCAGCTATAACCAGGCACTCCACTATTTATCAGTTGAAAAACCACATCTTATTTTAATGGATATTCAATTGCCTGAAACCAGCGGCATAGAGTTGTTGAAGTTTGTAAAGCTTAATTACCCCTTCATAAAAAATGTGATACTGACAAACCAGGTAAGCAAATCATACCAGGACATTTGTACCCGGGAAGGTTGCGATCATTTTATAGATAAATCTTCGGAGTTTGAAAAAATTCCTTCAATACTAAAAACATACTTGAATTAAAGGCATTATAACTATGACTAACCATCATCCAAACACAATTTCCTGGCCTAAAGCCATATGAGTTTAGACTTGCCTTTCTTTCATTTTTTAAACCGGCTGGCGAGCCGGTTTTTTTATTGGTATATACGCCGGATGACGGCTTGGTATTTTTCCATAATTACTTTTCGTTTAAGCTTTAACGTGGGTGTCAGTTCACCTGTTTCAATCGTCCATTCCCGGGGTATAAGCTCAAATTTTTTCACTTGTTCTACATGGTTAAATGAATGATTAAAAGACTCAATGATTTCTTTATACAATTGTAACACAGATGGTGTGTGCAGCGCATCTTCCAGGGTTGTAAAGGCAATATTTTTATGCGCCATCCATTCTTTCAGGTTTATAACTGAGGGCACTATGAGGGCTCCAACGAATTTTTGTTCGGCCCCCACAATCATCATCTGCTCTACAAAAGGAGACTCTTTCATTTTATTTTCTATCGGTTGGGGCGCTACGTATTTGCCACCGCTGGTTTTAAAAAGTTCTTTCTTACGATCCGTAATTTTCAAAAACTTATTTTCTTCAAAGACGCCTATATCGCCTGTATGCAGCCAGCCATCAATGATGGTTTCGCTGGTTAACCCGGGTTGCTTATAATAGCCCATCATTACACTGGGGCCTTTCACACATATTTCTCCATCGGCTTCCAGTTTTACTTCCTGCCCTTCTATGACAAGGCCAACGGTTCCAAACTTTGACCGTCCTTTTCCCCGGCAATTCACACTGATGACGGGGCTGTTTTCTGTAGGACCGTAACCTTCATAAATAGGAATGCGTGCGGCATTAAAAATCCTCAATAGCCTTACCTGGCAAGCTGCACCACCCGTGATGATGCATTCAACATTACCGCCTAATCCCTCCCGCCATTTAGAGAAAATAAGTTTATTGGCCAGGGCCAGCTGCATATTATACACCGCCGATTTTCTTTTTGTATCATATTCATTTCCTAAGCTCACTGCCCAGTCAAAAAGCTTTCTCTTTGCTCCCGATAATTCGCTCCCCTTGGCCATAATTTTCTCATACACTTTTTCCAGCAGGCGGGGTACCGTGCAGAAAAGATTGGGTTTCACTTCTTTCAAATCTTCTCCAATACTTTCTAAACTATCCGCATAGTAAATAGATATGCCGCTATAGATATAAATGAAAGAAACCATTCTTTCAAATATGTGATTCAGCGGCAGGAAGCTTAAGGCCCTTGCGGTTACATTATCATCAAAGGGGAAGGAGGTTTTTGAATGCAATACATTACTCACAATATTTGCATGGCTCAGCATCACGCCCTTTGGCGAGCCAGTGGTGCCAGAGGTATAAATAATGGTGGCACAATGATGCGGTAAAATCCCGTTTCGGATTTCATTCACGGCCTCCAGGTGTTCCTCCGAAACTTCATCCAGTATATCTTTCCAATAACGGCAGCCGGGCAACACATCAAATGAAAAAACATCTTTAAGAGTAGGTACTTCATCTTTAATTGCATTTACTTTTTCTGCTATTTCTTCTCCTCCCAGGAAGGCGTATTTAACTTCGGAATCATTAAAAATATAGACCAGTTCTTTAGGATTAGTGGTAGGATATACCGGGCAGAGAATAACGCCTATTTGCTGGCAGGCCAGGTCCAGGATGAGCCACTCCGGCCGGTTGCGGCATATTAAGGCAACTTTATCCTGGTTTTCTACCTGCATATCTTTACCGCCTAAGCCTAACATATGTAAGGCAGCACTTAACTGGTTTACTTTTTTTATTACGTCATCTGTAGACATACGATGCCACTTTCCGTGCTCCCGGCCGGATAGCATATCAGTCCGTGGGAAATGTTCATGCTGGTAATACAGAAAATCAAAAATGCGGTGAACCATATTTTAGTGTTGGTTAATGAGCGAAAGCAATCCGGCAGCTACGGCCGCTGACTAAGGTATATAAAAAAAGCCACCCGTGTAAAAACAGGTGGCAGTCTTATGTGATGGTAAATTATTTTTTTGTAGCTCTCAGGTCCAGGCTAATGTTTACGGTTTTACTTATAACCCAATCCTGGGGATTATTGGGCCCTTTATAATTTAGGCCCCAGTTTGTTCTGTCTATGGGGAAAGTAGCAGAAGCTGCAACGCTTTTGTCATCCACCGTAACTTTAGCCGGAAAGGTTACATTTTTTGTACTGTCTTTCAGGGTAAGGTTGCCACTTAGCATGTGCGTATTGCCATTACCTGCATTGGCACTGTCTACAGGGGAAATACTGGTAATTTCAAAACCTGACGTGGGATATTTCGTTACATCAAAGAAATCCGGGCTTTTCAAATGCCCTTCCAGCATACCCTGGTTTTTTGGGTCAGCCGCCAGGTCTTTATTTGCCAGGCTGGCCATGTCTATAACAAATTTGCCGCTGGTAATTTTCCCGTCAGCTACCATCAATAAGCCTTCAGAAATTTGAAAAATTCCTGTATGCCTGCCAGTGGGTTTGCTGCCTACCCAGGTAATTGTAGAACTGCTGTCAACGCTATAAGTAGCCCCGCTTCCTGCAGCTGCATCTTGTCTCTCTATAGTTTCAGAAGTGTTTTTTTCAGAATTACAAGCAGTAAAAGAAAAAGCCAGAAAGGCTATGGCAAAGAGTTTAGACATAAATTTTTTTTGCAAATGTAAGGAAATTATTCATTCAGTGTTATAACACTGAATATTACTTATAATACTCGCCTTCCGGGATCCGGAATACGCGGCCGGATTGGAATTTAATGAAGTCAGCATTTTCTGCCTGGTGCATGCCTGTCCAGGATTGGTAAGCCGCCAGGTTTTGGGCAGAACCAAAAAGCCATTGGTTATAGGCTTCAAATAATCCTTCTCTCAGCAATTGCTGCTGGTAATCAAAAAGGCGGAAGGGAAGTTTTTTATTATCTGTCGTATTAAACCAATCCAGTATAAAGCGGGTACGTATCATAGATAATGAGCCTGCGTTTATACCCGTTGTGGCCACACTGGTTTGTTTATTCATGGCCTGCAGGTATTTCTTTATAAAATTATTTTTCTCTTTTGAGGCGTTTTCCACGTTGGCATCAGAGAATAGTTTTTTGTAGCCATCCAGCATCATTTGTTTAATCTCCGGCGTTTTGTTGCTAAGTGGGTCCATGTTTACATAAATTTCGCCGTATAATAATCCCCATACCTTTTCTGCACTGAAGAAATAATACCGGGAAGCATTGTAATAATTATTTGCATAAGAAGGGTCTTCTTTTATCCCATCTTCCCATTGTTTTATTGCTTCATAATTTTTCTGGTTCCATTGCAGTTCACCGAGGTCATTATACAAAGGGCCGCTTTTAGGTAATTTTTTCAAAGCCTTTTTATACAATTTTTCGGCTTCTTTTACTTCATCCTGCTGGCGGAGAATATTTGCTGCAATCTGGAAAGTTTGATCATCTGCATTATCTGCATCCAGGAAGGGCTTGATGGTTTCCATAGCCCGGGAATAATCTTTTTGCAGGTAATAAGAAAGAGAAAGGTCTTTGGCAACCTCCATATTATTGGGTTCTGCCTGGCGGGCACGGTTCAGTACAAGCACCGCATTGGCATAATCTCCCGCACGCATAAAAGTCTTTGCTGTCTGTTGTAATTCTTTCACATCCTGGGCTGCCAGGCTGCAGCAGGCACAACTAAAACATATTGCCAACCAAATATTTTTCATCATGTAATACATTCAGGTAATAGAAAGGGTCTAAGATAGAAAAAAATGGCAGATGGTATACTCATTCGGCCATTGCCGGGCTCATAATTATTACTTAATTTAATCTATCAGGTGCGTGAGCAGGCCGTCCCGGAGCTTTGGCTCAAACCAGGTACTCTTAGGCGGCATTACATTATTGCTGTCTGCCACATCAAAAAGCTGTTGAATACTTACAGGATAAAAACTGAAAGCAGCAGCCATTTCCCCGCTATCCACTTTTTTTTCCAGTTCCTGCAGGCCCCGTATGCCACCTACAAAATCAATGCGTTTATCTGTGCGTTGGTCTTCAATGCCCAGGATAGGTGTAAGAATGTTTTGCTGAAAAATATTTATATCCAGGATGTCGAGGGCATCATTTTCCCCGAAGCTGCCGGGTTTTGCTTTCAACATATACCACTGGCCACCCAGGTATAAACCAAACTCGTGGGCTTGTGCCGGTTTTACGGCTTCAGATGATTTTTCTACAGTAAAATTATCTTTTATTTTTTCCAAAAAAGCTTCGGGTTCCAGGCCATTAAGAGAAGTGATGACGCGGTTGTAATCCAAAATTTCCAGTTGATTACTGGGAAAAAGTGTCGTGAGAAAAAAATCTGCACCGGCCCGGGCAGCCCCATTTGCAGCCTGCCGTACTTTAGCTGCAGAAGCAGCACGATGATGTCCGTCTGCAATATAAGTGTGCGGTACATTGGAATGAAAAAGCCGCGTTATTTCATCAATTATTTTTGCATCGCTTATAACCCAGATGGTGTGCTGTATATCATCTTCCGCTACAAAATCATATTGCGGGCTTTTATCCTGCATCCATTTATTAAACAAAGTATCTATCTCCGTTATATTTTTATACGCCAGGAAAACATTGCCCGTTTGTGCACCTGTGATAGTAATATGGTTTATCCTGTCCTGCTCTTTTTCCGGGCGGGTAAATTCATGTTTTTTAATCAATCCGTTTTCATAATCATCTATACTGCTGGCGCAAACAAGGCCCGCCTGGCTGCGGCCATTCATAATGAGGCGATAAATATAATAGCAGGGTTTATCTTCCCGAAAAAGTATTTTCCGGCTCAGGAAAGCATCCAGGTTTTCTTTGGCTTTTTCATAAACCGTTTTATCATGTACGTCTACGCTTTCGGGTAAGCCTATTTCGCTTTTAGTGATATTGAGGAAAGAATGGGGGTTGCCTTGTGCTTCTATTTTGGCTTCTTTGCGGTTCAGCACATCGTATGGGCGGGAAGCTACCTGCTTCGCTAACTGTGCCTCCGGCCTCAGGGCTTTGAATGGTTGTATCGTAATCATAAATGGAAATGCTAAACAGCAAAGATACCAAAAGGTTTTTTGCTAAGCCTCCGATTGCAGGTCTTCAAATTCTTTCATAATACTTACCAAAACACGTACACTTTCCAGTGGTAAGGCATTGTAAAGTGAAGCACGGAAGCCACCCACCAGGCGATGGCCCTTTATACCCACAATTCCCCGCTGGCCGCAAAGCGCTAAAAAACTTTCTTCAAATTCTTTATCCTTCATAATAAAACAAACGTTCATATCACTCCTGTCTTTATTTACTACTGTGCTGGTAAAAAGACTGTTGCGGTCTATCTCCGAATAAAGTACGGAAGCTTTATTTGTATTGCGCTTTTCCATTTCATCTACACCGCCTTCCTGCTTTAGCCAGCGCAGCGTGATCATGCATACGTACACGGCAAAGACCGGTGGGGTATTCAGCATGCTGCCTTCCTTAATGTGGTTGCGATAATCCAGTATAGTAGGAATATCTCTTTTTACTTTACCGAGTAAATTTTTATTTACGACCACCAGGTTCACACCCGCGGGCCCCATATTTTTCTGGGCACCGGCATAAATCAGGTCAAAAGCATTAAAATTTAGCCGCCGGCTAAATATATCGCTGCTCATATCTGCCACCAGTGGGATACTGGTATGCGGAATGTTTTTCCATTGTGTGCCGTAAATGGTGTTGTTGGTCGTAATGTGCAGGTAGGCCGCATCGTTAGGTACCGCAAAATCATCAGGGATGCAGGTATAATTTCTTTCTGCCGAAGAGCAGGCAATATCTACTTTGCCAAAGAGCCGGGCTTCCTTAATGGCTTTGCTGCTCCAGACGCCTGTGTCCGTATATGCGGCTGTATCTTTTTTGCCCAACACGTTCATGGGCACCTGCATAAACTGCGTGGAGGCGCCACCGTGAAGAAAAAGGACTTCATGATCTTCATCTAAACTCATGAGCTCCCGTACCAGGCTGCGGGCCTCATCCATAACGGCAGTAAACTCCGGTGTGCGATGGCCCAATTCCAGGATGGATAACCCGGTTTTATTAAAATTTAATATAGAAGCTGCAGCTTCCTTAAAAACGGTTGCGGGTAGGATAGAAGGCCCGGCATTGAAATTATGTATCAAATTACGTTGTTTAAAAGGAAGAACTATTGCTCCTCCCGGCCAATGATTTTTGAAGCGCCTTTCCACTGTTCATTCAAATGCTCAAACTCTTTAATTTCTGCTTCAGAAAATTTCTTATTGGAGATATCTTTAAGGTCCGGCTGCCCGGCATTTATCCAGGCGGTATACCAGAAAGATGCGATGGCTGAAATGGATTGGCGCATGCGTCGCTCTATCATGCCATCCAGTTTTTTATCAAAGGCAATCGTAAAAGCAGACGAGTACTGGCGTATCACCACATTATTGCGTTGCTCAAAAGAAAACTTGCGGTCATCCGGGAATTCTTTGGTGAGTTCCCTTTCAAATAATAGCACACTATCACTGGCTTTGGCACTTTCCAGCACCCTTTCCCATATGAAGGCAGAAGGGTTTTTTATATACGTTGCTTTACCCAGGAAAAAATCCCATTTTTTTTCTGCAAGTAGTTCCGGTACCCGGCTTTCCCAAAATCCATGTATGCCTTTTTGATTCGTAAATTGTCCGTTATGGTTGCTGTTAGCATGCAAAGGCACGTGTGCATCTGCAATGTAATGGCCTAGCTCCGCACTATTCTTTAATATCTGGCTGAAATTTTTTTGTTTGAAAGCGTTTGTTAGCCGTCCCAGCATCACCTGTACATGCCAGGGTACAATGCCATTTTCCATTATCGTATCTATCCCGAATTTAGCCACAGCCTCATCGTACTTGCGGGGCAAGGCTTCATACGGATAAGAGCCATAATTATCAATATCTATATAATGCCTCGGCCCTTCTTCTTTTATGGCGTAGCGCCTTTTATCCGGGTCTATGGCATGCTCGGTAATAAAGGCAATGTTGGGTTTATACAGTACCATCATTTCCGGCGGCAGCATAAAAACGGCGTAATAATTTATTCGTTGGTGGGCATAAAACCCCCAGCAAAAACTCTTCAGGCTGATGCCGAGAAACAAGGCAAGGAAAATATATTTTTTGAGCATGTTGTGGTAAAGGTAAGCATCAATGGGCTTCTTCAGAAACATGAGTGACGCCCCCACTTACAGCAAATTTCATGGTTTGGGCGCTATTCACTTTTTCAATGGCTTTAACCCTATCTTTTGGCACCACGTAAACATTCCCGGCTACAGAATAGGCCATTGGAATATACACAGCAACAAAACCTTCAAGGCCAAAATCTCCCATATCTTCTGCTGTAATAAAGCCGAGGCGCCACACATCATTATCATCAACATTGGCCAGCACATTTTTCGTAAACTTCTTTTTTTCGCCCGCAAAGGCTTCAAAAAAATCCCGGGTGGTAGAATAAATGTGTTTTACTCCCGGGGCTTTCTGCATAAAGCGGTCTAAGAAGCTGACTATTCGGCCCGTTATAAAAAATGAACTGAAGTAACCAAGAGAGACGATTGCTACAATGATAATGACAAAACCAAGCCCGTAATTCTGAACGTGTACAGCACCATTTTCATCTGTATGAGTAAAAATAGGCAGCCACCCATCAATGGTGGATACTACAAAGTACAGGGCATATGCAGTAATGGCCACAGGCGCTAATATGAGCAGGCCCTGAAGGAAATATTGTAACACTTTGGTATAGTCAAATGGTTTTTCCATCATTTAGAATTTGTCTCAAAGATAATTGATACCCCAGGCTGCGCACAAAATATATGCATGACCCCGGCACATTAAATAATTGTTATGAATGGTAAAAAAAGAGTATGGAAACTCTGGTTACACAGAAAGTTTCCTTAGTTTTGCATCCTCAATGTCAGAACAGGAAATAAAAAATCGGATTAAGCAGGCAGCACACGACCTCGTTATGCAATACAGTATTCGCAGCGTAAGTATGGATGACATTGCTAACCGCCTGGGCATGAGCAAAAAAACGATTTACATCTATTTTAAAGATAAAGATGAACTGGTGAAGGAAGTAGTGGAAGACGTCATTTCCCGCAACCAGGAAATCTGCCGGGCCGATAAAGTCAAAGCAGAAAATGCGATTCATGAAATTTTTCTCTCCATGGAAATGGTGGTGGAAATGTTTCGCAAGATGAATCCTTCTGTATTATTTGATATGCAGAAATATCACCCGGCTGCATTCAATCATTTCCTGTCTCATAAAAATGATTTTATCTACAACGTTATGCGGCAGAACCTGAAGCGGGGACAGGCTGAGGGGCTTTACCGTGAGTCGGTGAATATTAATATTATGGCTCGGTTTCGTGTAGAAAGTATGATGCTGTTATTCAACCCAGAATTTTTGCATCGTGCCGGAAGTACCCTCCTGGAAGTAGAGGAGCAGGTTATTACCCATTGGGTGTTTGGCCTGGCTACTGAAAAAGGACACAAAACAATTATGAAATATCTCAACCGCAGGACAAAGGACCTAACAGCCAGCCTGCCGGTAAAATAAAAGAATGTTAAGCATGAAAAAATATTGGTCACAATCATTAACCCTTTTGGTGGCAGGCCTGGTTACCCTACAGGTATCCGCCCAGGAGCGGCATGCATTTTCAGCACAGCAGGCTGTAGCATATGCACTTAAAAACGCCGTGCAGATAAAAAATGCCCTCGTGGATTATAAGATCCAGGAGCAAACCAACCGGGAAATAACAGCCTCCGCTTTTCCACAGGTGAATGGCAGCCTGGCCATAAATGATTTCCTGAAAATACCGACCAGCCTTATTCCGGCCGAATTTACGGGCGGCCCTCCCGGCACGTATATCCCCATTAAATTTGGAACGAAGTATTCTGCCACTGCAGGTTTAGATATAAACCAATTACTTTTTGACGGGCAGGTATTTGTAGGCTTGCAGGCACGCCACTCTGCACTGGAGTTTTACAACAGGCAAACAGAAGTTACCAGTGAAATGATTAAAGCCAATGTAATGAAAGTCTACTATCAACTGGTGATAGGAAGGGAGCAGTTGACGTCTATAGATGCCAATATTACACGCTTTGATAAACTGCTTGCTGATACAAAGGAAATCTACAAAAATGGGTTTGCAGAAAAACTGGATGTAGATAAAGTGAGTGTGCAACTTAATAATTTAAAGACAGAGAAAATAAAAGTAGATAATCAACTGGATGCGGGTCTGGCAGGATTGAAATACCTCATGCACATGCCGCAGAAGGCCAAGCTTATACTTATGGATTCCGTAACAGAAGAAGAATTGAAACTTAACCTCCTGGACACTGCTTACCAGTATACTAACCGTAAAGAGTACCAGCTGTTGCAGGTGGCTCAAAAACTAGGGGAGTATAATATTAAGCGATACCAACTCAGTTATTTACCCACGTTATCCCTTTTTGGAAATTTCAGTCAGAACGCCCAGCGTAAAGAATTCACTTTTCTGAAAACCGGCAGCCAGTATCCCTGGTTTCCTACCGCCCTCATCGGGCTAAAATTGAATGTTCCCATTTTCGATGGGTTCGCCCGCTCGGCACGCATCAGTAAAGCCCGTTTGGAACTGGAGAAAACGCAAAACAATATGTCCCAGCTGGAGGCTACCATAGATAATGATGTGGAGCAGGCAAGGTTGAAAATTACCAGTGCCCTCCTTACTATAGATAATCAACGCCGGAATATGCAACTGGCAGAGCAGGTGTATAACACAACAAAACTTAAATACGAGCAGGGGTTGGGCAGTAACCAGGAAATTTATAATGCCCAGGCAGAATTGAAAGTGGCGCAAAATAATTATTACAGTGCCCTCATAGATGCCGTTATTTTCAAAATTGATTACCAGAAAGCCATTGGCACTTTATAAAACCTACAACATGACCAGAAAGATTATTTTGCTACTATCCCTTACCGTTATCATTGGTATGATGGGGGCCTGCAGTAACAGTAAAAAAGAATCAACCGCATCGCTTACAGAAAAAAAGGTTAAGCTGGAGCAATTAAAGAAAGATAAGGCCGGGCTGGATGCTGATATCCAGAAGCTACAGGCAGAGATTGCCAAACTGGACACCGCCGGCGGTGCCGGGACAAATGCCCGCCTTGTGGGTGTACAACCTGTCGCCGTGCAGGATTTTCACCACTACATTGACCTGCAGGGGAAAGTAGATGCACAAAATACTTCCTACATTTCGCCACGCATGGGCCCGGCCCAGGTGAAAGCTGTATATGTTCACCCTGGACAATTTGTAAAAAAAGGACAGTTATTATTAAAGTTAGATGATGCCATCATCCGGCAGCAGGTAGTTGCCTCCCGGCAGCAATTAGAAGGTATACGCACCCAGCTCACACTGGCCCGGTCATTATATGATCGCCAGCAAAATCTCTGGAAGCAGGGGATCGGTACAGAAGTACAATTGCTTACGGCACGTACCAATGTACAGGGCCTGGAAAACCAGTTAAGGGCCAGCGGCGAGCAGGTGAAAGTAGCGCAGGAACAATTAAATACTTCCAATGTGTATAGTGATGTAAGTGGTGTCGCAGACATTGTAAATATCCGCGTGGGTGAAATCTTTATGGGAATGGGTGCCAATGGGCAGCCCCAGATAAAAATTGTAAATACCAGCAACCTGAAAGTTGTAGCTAATGTGCCCGAAAATTATGTGAGCCGAATTACAAAGGGCACACCAGTCCGCATTACAGTACCCAATGCCGGGCGAACAATTAATTCTACTATTTCCCTTCTCAGCCAGTCTATTGACCCCACGCAAAGAGGTTTTATTGCGGAGGCTAAAATAAATTCTGACGCTGCTTTAAAACCGAACCAGTCAGTGGTGATGCAGATTGAAGATTACAGTGCGAAAGGTGCTATGGTAATACCTATAAACGTCGTGCAAAGTGATGAGAAAAACAAATACGTGTATGTAATGGAAAAAACATCCAATGGTAAAATGGTAGCAAAGAAAAAAATTATAAACCTGGGGGAAGTTTATGACAACCTCGTGGAAGTAAAGACCGGCCTTGCGGCAAATGATATGTTGATTACTGAAGGTTACCAGAGTATTTACGAAGGGCAGGTAGTAACTACCCAGGCTCAATAAACTTAAACTAACGGGAAGGTATACCAGCAATTACAGTTCCCGGCTAATAAATAATTATTATGAATGTTGCAGAAGGCATTAAAGAAAAGTTCAAGGAGTTTAAACCCACTTCCTGGGCAATAGATAACCGCACGGCCATTTATATTATATCCATACTCATTTCGTTTTATGGCCTGTATAAATTCACGACGATGCCTAAGGAACAATTTCCTGACATCGTGGTGCCCACCATCAGTGTTACCACTGTGTATGTGGGAAATTCTCCAAAGGATATAGAAAACCTCGTAACCCGCCCGATAGAAAAACAACTAAAGGGAATCAGTGGTGCCAAGGTGAATAAAATTCAATCTATTTCCCAGACAGATTATAGCCTCATCATAGTAGAATTTGATACAGATGTAAAAACAGAACTGGCTAAACTGAAAGTAAAAGATGCCATTGACAAAGCGCAATCCGACCTGCCCAATGACCTTACATCCCAGCCTAATGCCCAGGAATTTGCCTTTAGTGAGATGCCCATTATGTTTGTAAATGTGAGTGGTGATTATGATGGTATTAAGCTGAAAGAATTTGCAGATAAAATGCAGGATAGGTTTGAAGAATTATCAGAAATCACCCGTGCCGAAATTGTGTGTGCTCCGGAAAGAGAGATCCAGGTGAATGTAGATCCATATAAAATGCAGGCTTCCCGGATCAGTTTTACAGATATTGAAAATGCCATCAAGAGAGAGAATAACGACATCACCGGTGGATTGATAGAAGTAGGAGATATGAAGCGCACATTGAAAGTGAAGGGACAGTTTACCAGTGCCCTGAA
>JBDSWG010000144.1:0-2904 GCA_039926825.1 Ferruginibacter sp. | reverse complement strand
GGCTTTCTTGCCCTCCGGTAAATTAATGCGGGCAGCATCCCAAATGAATGCTTTGGAAGAAGCCCAGGAAACATCCCGTGCATTCTGCATTTTAAATTTCCAGGTACGAGTGCCTGTTCGTGGTGCTTTTGCTGCAGCCAGCATTTCTTCCTGGCTAATGATGGACACGGTAGCATCACTGTTGCGGGCATTATCCAGGCGCTTTACCAGCGTACTACCCAGCACATCTGAAGCATTTTGTAATTCGCCGCTGGCCACCACGGTATGGCTGGCCGGCGCAGTTATGCTAAAATTAAAATCTCCATATTCCAGGTAAAACTCGCTTGGCCCCAGGTAAGGCAGCGTATTCCAGCCTTCCACATCATCAAATACACACATGCGTGGATACCATTGGGCTACTGAAAATATGTCCCCATTTTTCGTGGGCATAATGCCACAGCGATCTGCACCATATGCCGGTAAAATAAAACTATAATCAATTTTCAGGTTTAGTACATCCCCGCCGGGTTTTAAGGGTTTTGGTAACCTCACCTGCATGCGTGTATCCGTAATCGTGAATTCAGGCATTGCATTGTCACCCTGTATTTTCACACTACTAATATTATACCCACCAGAAAAATCAGAACCGGCATCACCATAGCGGCTACGGGCGCCTACAGGCATACGGGCTTGTCCACGGCTGTCCTTTTTAAAAAGATTCTGATCCAGTTGCAGCCAGATGAAGGGCAGAAAATGCGGGCTATTATTTTTATAGCTGATAGTTACTGAGCCTTTTATGACATGGGTATTTTCATCCAGGCTTACCTCAATATTATAGTCTGCACGGTTTTGCCAGTAACCTACATTAGGTTCACCTGTTGCTGCCCGGGTTATGGTGCCGGTGCCGGGGTAAAACATGGGAGAAAATAAATCATGTGGATCGTAATTAGACGTAGTGGTTTTTGTATCCGCCTGTCCAAAACCGGCATAAAAAAGGCTAACCATTACCGTTAGCATAAACATTGACTTTTGCATAAATTGATTTTATCAGGCTTTCCAGGTTTTTAATAACTGATAGGCTTCTTTTTTAATTCGGGAATCATCTTCCGTGCGCAAAGGTAAGGTGGTAAGATATTTTAATAATGGTATTGCTTTATTTTGCTCATCATTTTTATCATAGGCTTTAGCCAGTTCGAGGTAGTTGAGCATAAATGAGGGATGTAGTTTGCGGGCTTTCTCATATGCCTTTATGGCCCGCTCTAATGATGCATCCGGCAAACCACCATATAAAAACCTTGTCGCTGCCCTTTCCATCATGTTCAACTGGCTCACCTCGTAATTCCATTTTCCTATAATGTGCCAGGCTTTAAAATTAGATGGGTTTGTCGCAAGGGCTTTATCTGCATACCGCTTAATTTCTTTTACGGCAATAATTTTTTCTTTCCCGGATTTTACCATTACGATTCTTCCCTGGGCAATAGCCATGGCCACGTTAGCTTCGTCGCTGGAGGCGGAAATAGTTAATGCTTTTTTTGCATAAGCTATAGCAGCATTGTAATAAGCGCCCCGTGTTGTGATCTTCATTTCGCGGTTACCAATGCGACTGCATAATTCACTGCATTGAGAAAGTATGGTTATGGAATTCGGATCCTGTACAAGTGCTTGTTTGTATTTTTCAAAGGCTGCTTTTTCATCTGGCAAAGCTTCCAGGCGATGGGCTTCTTTTAACAGCGCAGTTACATCCTGCGCCTGCAGGGTGTGCAGGTTAAAACTTATACATAAAATCAGAAGAAAAAATTTCATGGACTCAGAATGATTTACAATAAGATACGCCGACTTTACCGGTAAAGTTGCTGAGCGGCGGTTGAATCTTGTTAATCCTGATGTTAATTTTAGTTATCAAACTATGATGCTGCTGAATCTCCCCCGCGAGGTTGGCTGCAAGCCTTTCCAACAGGGCTTCCGGGCGCTGCATGTGTTTTTTTATTATCTCATAAACGGCTGCATAATCCACCGTTTGGTTAAGGTGGTCAATTTGTTTATCAGAAGTAAAATCCAGTTGCAGGGAAACTTCAAACCGGGTCCCCGTAATTTTTTCTTCATCATGCAAACCATGATGCGCAAAAAATTGCAAGTCGTCCAGGTGTATGCTGTATAACATGATTAATGTAATCCTTTTTCACCCAGGTACCTTTCCGCATCCAGGGCTGCCATACAGCCGCTACCCGCTGCCGTTACTGCCTGCCGGTAAATTTTATCCTGTACATCGCCAGAAGCAAAAACGGCTTCTATATTTGTCTTGCTGGTGCCCGGTACAGTTTTTAAATACCCGGCTTCATCCATATCCAGCCATCCCTTAAAAATGCTGCTGTTGGGTTCATGGCCAATAGCAACAAAAAATGCACTGACAGGTATATCTGTTTTTTCACCTGTTTTATTATTGGAAATTCGCACTGCAGAAACTTTAGTATCTCCCAGCACTTCTTCCGTATCACTGTTCCAGTAAATTTTTATATTCCCGGTATTCAAAACGCGATCCTGCATTATTTTGCTGGCCCGCATTTCATCGCGGCGCACAATCATATGAACCACGGTACACATTTTAGAGAGGTATAAAGCTTCTTCTGCCGCAGTATCGCCCGCACCGACAATGGCTACTTCTTTTCCTTTAAAGAAAAACCCATCACAAACTGCACAGGCACTCACACCATGTCCATTGAGGCGTTGCTCACTGGGCAGACCGAGCCATTTTGCAGATGCGCCCGTGCTGATGATAACTGAATCTGCTGCAATCCACTTTTCTTCATCAACTTCTACCAACAAGGGGTGAGAGGAAAAATCAACATTTGTTGCCAGGCCATAGCGGATATCTGTACCCATTCGTGCGGCCTGCTTTTCAAAATGCACCATCATTTCCGGCCCCTG
>JBDSWG010000143.1:0-8711 GCA_039926825.1 Ferruginibacter sp. | reverse complement strand
CTTAATTTGAGGTATTCATCCGCGAGGGCATTGATGTCCGTAAGTTCCAGTTCACCCACCTGCTTCCGCGAATGCTGCAGCATATTTTTTACAATGCTGTCCGCTCTTTTGCCATGGTCTA
This sequence comes from Ferruginibacter sp., assembly GCA_039926825.1. GTDB lineage: Bacteria > Bacteroidota > Bacteroidia > Chitinophagales > Chitinophagaceae > Ferruginibacter. The sequence continues at coordinate 8,590 of JBDSWG010000143.1, read as the reverse complement.
ATATTTTGCGGTGGTTATCCGATAAGTCTTTAATTAAATCATCTAAAGACATATCAGCATTTCCTTTTAATAATTCTTCTTTTATTTTATCTGATAGTTCTGCCAAAAGTTCCCCATTAATTTCGGCAAAGTTGTTTACAAAGTTTAAAGGGTTTTGAATTTCGTGTGCAATTCCCGCCGTGAGTTCGCCCAGTGAAGCCATCTTTTCTTTTTGCACCAGTTGTAGCTGGCTGGCTTTGAGCTCAGATAGGGTTTCCTGTAACTTTTCCGATTGGAGGGTAATTTCCTGTGTACGTTGGTTTACTTTATCTTCCAGCAGGCTGTTTTGAATTTGTAATTCTTCCTGTTGCCGGGCATGTATCTGTTGTATGTCTTTGTGGTATTTTAATTTCTTACGTTGGTTGCTGATGAAAGCCACCAGGAAGCTCGCAAACAACAATACCATTGCAGAAATGCCTATAACAACCCGGGTAAGTATACTAATTTCTAGCAGTACCATAATATGCTTTGGCGATAAAAATGCAAAAAATAATGAAAGCAATGTTGTGTACGTTCCACATATTTTCAGACAATTTACTGTTTACTTCCAACATCGGCTGGTAAAATAGAAAAACAAAAAAATTGACCACAACATAAATGGCGAGGCCCGTCACAACCCAGAAGGCAGGCCCATCGAAAATATTTCCGGCATCATTCCGTAATTCCGCCAGGTAATATTGAATGCAAAAAATGAGGAGCAGGTAAGACTCTGCCGTTAACAGGTTACTGCTGAGGTAATCGTAATTGAAAAAATTTTCAACAAAAATGAAGTAGCCAATGATGATTATGCCTGCGGCGAGCAGTGACCATTTCCTGAAGGTGTGATAAGCGGTGCCGGGAAGTTGTAAAAAGAAGATACCGAAGCAGGTTAACCTTACAAGCGATTGTACATTATACAATGGGTTATTGCTGGTGAGGACTTCCGGCAGGAAACGATTAAATGATATCACGAAGTTTATAATAATATTCAGTGCCAGGGCTATTGCAATATAAATACTTACTGGCTGCATGAAGCCCGGTTGATTTTTGCGGTTAAGCATGGCATACAGGGGAATCAGCATTGCCCAGATTTCAGCAAGATCCAGTAGTAATAGCAGCGTGTACATAGCTGGTGAAAAGGAATATGAATAAAATTAGATTAAATAATTATGTAATCTGAATATTAGATTTTATCTTTCTATACTACTTCAAATTTCCTTACTCATCACCCCTAAAAACAATAACATGGAAAGGACAATTCAATTTGAAAAATTATTTTTCATTGCACTGGTTTTATTTTTTTCATTTTCTTCCTGTCAATCAAATTCTGAAAAAAAGGAAAAAAATTCACGTACCGATGAGCTGCGGCGGGACGCTGATTTGCAATCGCCCAGGAATGAAAATTTTATGCCGGGCAAATTAGATACCTTATTTATGACTGCTGCGTCATTTGATACCTTATCACATCTTATGATATTTGCTTTCGTTTTTGACGGTAATGGAAAAATGAGTATGGGTGGATGGCATAAAAAATTATTGGGAAAAATAAAAGACGCACCATCCATAATGTTATCCAATGGAAAGCCTTCTACGTTAGGTTACCAGGCAGGAAGCTTTCTAATTACGTCCACGTTAGAAAATGATCAGATTACCAAAATAAGAAAAATTATTAAAAATCAAAAAGCTTCTTACGTACTTTTTGCACCAGATATTTCAGTTATACCCAATCTTTTAAATTATAAAATTTACGTTGCAAATGAAGATCCCCTGGCATTAGTCAAAACATTGGCTATTACTGAAACAGGAGTTACCACCAACCCTTGTCCACCCAAAAGCTATTAATGAATTTCTGCCTTAATATTTTTCAAAGCCCGGTACTGCCGGGCTTTTTCTATATACCCAGTTTTTAAAGGATAATCTACACGTTATAAAAAACCTATGTCCAAATATTAAAGCCCTGTTAAAACCAGCATATCCATATTCTCGTAACTAAGCTAACAATTCCTTCGACAGCCAGCCATACCAAGTTAATTATTTTCTTTTCCGGTTTCCAGCCTGCATGCAGGCGGCAATCAATTTAATCATTAAAAAAAAATTTATCACATGAGTAAGAGAATTACATCCAAATGGTTGTTATTCCTGTGTTGTGTTGTGCTAGCCGGAATTGGCATTGCAAGCAGCCACAGGGAAGCACCACTAATTGCCAATGACCCATTGGCTGACAACACGGACCTGTATGCTTTTAAAAGTCCGCAGAATCCTGATAAAATGATCATCATCGCAAATTATAATCCAGCAGAGCTGGCTTATGGCGGTCCTAATTATTCTTCCTTTGGAACAGATGTGCGCTACGAAATTCATGTGGATAATAACACCGCAACCAGCGGAGATGATATTATTTATCGCTTCAGTTTCCGCCAGGTAAATGAAGATGGTTCTACCTTCTTCAACATTCGTTTAGGCAAACAAAATTTGAAAACAACGTACACCTGCCAGAAAAGTACCAATGGAGGTTCCAGCTTTTCTACTATCATCAGCAATGGTGTGGTGCCACCGAATAACATTGGACCACGCAGTATTGAATCTGCCGTAGGCTTGAATGCCGGTAGTTATGAAGACCTGTTTAAAGAGGCCATTACGAAGGCCAGCAGCGGTGAGAAGATTTATTGTGGCCCTATTGATGACCCTTTCTTTGTAGACCTTGGAGGTATTTTTGACCTGGGTGATGCGCCACGCCAAACAAGTGCGAGCCGCGATGGCCTGGGCCATCTGAATGTTCATTCCATTTGCATAGAAGTAAACGTAGAAGACCTACAGAAAGATCATAAAAAAATAAATAAGGCAGAAAACATTTTAGACCCGGCTTACATTATTGGTGTATGGGCTTCGGCTAGCCGCCAGAAAGTGCGCACGCTTAATACAGATGGCACGGCAGCTACTGGTAGTGGAGACTGGGTGCAGGTTTCACGTATTGGCATGCCGCTGACGAACGAAGCTGTTGTACCCATCGGGAAAAAAGATCTATGGAATAGCATTACGCCTTACCAGGACCTTGCATATCTATCTACTTATGGTGAATTCTTTTATAATCCAGAACTGGCGCTGTATATGGATGACAGCAAGTTTGGTGGTGCCGTTCCGGCATTTTCTCCTTTAAGAATACAGAGTAATTCTTTGGGTTCTTTTGATTTCCGTAATTATCATAATGGTTTATACGGCCTAAAGGGCAATCCTGCATTAGAAGGTACAGCTTTATCTGAGACAAATTTTGGCAGCCTGTTATTACCGGCTCCTAACAAACCACGTTCTGTTGATCTCTGGCCAATTTTTCATACCGGTGTACCTAACCTGCGACCTTACCAACTGGCAACAGGAAAAAATGGTAATCCACTCGCTGCCGGAAAGCCTTTCATCAACAACTTCTTACCCAATGGTGGCGATATGCTCCGGGTAAATATGGCAGTTCCTGCAACACGCCGTAATGATAAAGATTTCAGCAATCTCGGTCTTATACAGGCCGCAGTTCTCGGTCTTACAGACAGTAAATACAATACCACAACCAAACTGGAATTTATTCCAAACATGGATGGTTTTCCTAATGGCCGCAGGCTGGAAGATGATGTTACCCGCATCGAACTCCAGGCAGTAAGCGGCGTTGTACTTGCGGCCATTGGCCTCTGGTACGATGATTATATACCTGGCACTACAGCCAGCCCGGTTACGCCACAATTGGTAAATGTACTCACTTACAATACCGGTGTAAACCAGAACGACACAACTCTCCGGAACAATTTTCCTTATGTGCAGACACCCTGGAGAGGTACAGCCGTAAAATAACCATTCATAATTTCAAATTTAAGATATGAAAAAGATTATATTTTCCCTGATTACATTGGCTATCCTTACGGTGGTGCTGATGTCATCAAGCCACCGCGAGGCGCCGCTTATAGCGAATGATCCGCTGGCAGATAACACTGACCTTTACGCTTTCCGCAGCCCGGATAAGCCAGATAAAATAACCATAATTGCAAACTATGTTCCCCTGCAATTACCACAGGGAGGACCGAATTATTATTCCTTTGGTGAAAATGTACGATATGAAATTCACGTGGATAATAACATCAATACCTCAGGTGATGATATCATTTACCGGTTTACTTTTTCTAAAACCAACGAGGATCCGACCACGTTTTTCAACATACGCCTGGGAAAACAAAACCTGAAAACAACTTATAAGCTGGAGCGTAGTACAAATGGCGGTACCAGTTTTACCACCGTCATCACTAACGGTATCGTACCCCCGCCAAACATTGGCCCACGCTCTATCAGTTCCGGCGTTGGATTGGGTGTGGCAGATTATAATACCCTTATCGGAAACGCCATCACAACAGCTTCAACCGGTGAAACCGTATTTTGTGGCACTTCAGATGATCCCTTCTTTGTGGACCTGGGAGGAATTTTCGACCTGGGCGATGCCCCGCGTCAAAACGGTACACCAATAGATGCCGTGGCCTGCAAAAATGTTAGCACCATTGCTATACAGGTAGATATTTCTACGTTGCAAAAAACAGGCAAAGCCGTTTCACAAGCAACCAGTATACTTGACAATGATTTTATCATTGGTGTGTGGGCTTCTGCCAGCCGCCAAAAAATAAGGACATTACGTGCAGGTGGTGAAGACCACACCGGGCCCTGGGTTCAGGTAAGCCGTATAGGTATGCCGCTTACCAATGAAGCTGTTGTTCCCATTGGTTCTAAAGATTTCTGGAATAACCTTACGCCTTACCAGGACCTTAGCAAACTTTCTACTTTTGGAGAATATTTTTATAATCCTGAGCTTGCACTTTATATGGATGACAGCCAGTTTGGTTCTGCTGTTCCGGCTTTCTCCCCATTACGGATTCAAAGCAATTCTTTAGGCGCTTTTGATTTCAGGAATTATCATAATGGATTATTTGGTTTAAAAAATAACCCGGCACTTAATGGCACAGCCTTGTCAGAAGCAAACTTTGGTAGTTTACTTTTGCCGGCGGCAAACAAACCCCGCTCGGTAGATCTCTGGCCCATTTTTCACACTGGTGTTCCTAACCTGAAGCCTTACCAACTGGCTACAGGAAAAGCCGGTAACCCACTGGCAGAAGGAAAACCCTTTATAAATAATTTCCTTCCAAATGGTGGAGATATGCTTCGTCTGAATATGGCCGTGCCACCTACACAACGTACAGATCCTAAGTTCAGCAGCCTCGGCCTTGTGCAGGCAGCCGTGCTGGGCCTCACTGATCCTGCTTATAACGGTAACGCCAACCTGCAGCTTATTCCAAACATGGATGGTTTTCCGAATGGCCGCCGGTTAGAAGATGACGTAACCCGCATAGAATTGCAGGCCGTGAGCGGAATCGTCCTGGCAGCTATTGGATTGTGGTATGATGATTATATTCCTGGCACAACCGCCAGCCCGGTTACACCACAACTGCTGAATGTATATACTTATACAACTGGTGTTGAGCATAATGACACAACATTTAAAACCAGCTTCCCCTACGTGCAAACGCCTTGGCCTGGTACCAGCGCTTGCGCCGGAACGCCGGTTAATAACAGTCAGAATGCAGGTGCTCCAAGAATTTCCAGTAATGTAAATACTAACGTGTTTTCAAAAGGCTCAGAAATGAACCTTGCAGCACCAGTACTTATTATGAAAGCTTCGCCTAACCCTACCAGTGATGTAAGCAATGTAAGTTACCGCATATTGGTTCCTTCCATGGTTACCATTGCAGTGTATGATGCGAAAGGGCACCAGGTGAGTACCCTCGTAAACCAACGCCAGCAGGCGGGTTCTTACACCGTAAAGTGGAATAGCCTCAGGCTCGCTGCCGGAAGTTATTTTATTGGTGCCAGTGTAGATGGTGCATTGATGAATACAATTACAATACTTAAAAAATAATACTTACTACCTTCAGATTGCAACCGGAAAGAGGTTGCAATCTGAAGGTAGTTTTTTTAATCCCTGGTTATTAAAACATGAAACAGCTATATTAATAAAGCAACCTTCCTGGTTTCTTTTATTACCTGGCAAAAATTGATAAACATGAATAAAAAATATATTTACATCAGCTTCCTGGTTATTTTTATTGCGGCGAGTGGCTTCGTCGTCATGCGCTATTCGCAAAAAGAAAAAGCAAAAAGCCAGGTGGTCTACGATTTTTTAAAACGGCCTAATGCCGATGCCAATGATGCGGAATGGTATAAGAGTTTTAAACAGGCTGAAGCCCACCAGGATAAGCTGCGGCAAAGCCCGGGTGATATAAAATCTATGCTTGCCCTGGCTAATATTTTCATACAGGAAGGCAGGGTTACAGGCAATTTTGCTTACTATGATAAAGCGGCAATGAAATATGTAAATGATGTTTTGAAACAGTACCCAACTAACTTCGAAGCGGGCCTCATGAAATCATTATTGTATATGAGCCAGCACCACTTTGCAGATGGCCTGGCTATGGCAGAAAAAGTGCAGCAGGCAAATCCTTATAATGCCCTAATATATGGTGTAATGGTAGATGGAAATGTAGAAATGGGTAATTATGATTCTGCGGTTTCCAATAGTGATAAAATGATTTCCCTTCGGCCGGATATCCGTTCTTATAGCCGCATTGCATACTTGCGGGAAATATATGGTGATTACCCCGGCGCTATTGAAGCTATGCAGATGGCTATTACAGCTGGCGCTCCTGGTGCGGAAGCCACAGCCTGGTGCCGCATACAACAGGCACGCCTATACGAATTTTCAGGCATGACAACAGAAGCCAAAGACGAATATGAGCAGGCATTAGAAGATCGCCCGCATTATGCTTATGCCCTTGCAGGCCTCGGTAAAATAGCGCTTGCTAAAGGAAATTATGCTGTCGCTGAAAAAAATTATAAAGAGGCTTTGCAATGGATGCCGGACAATGCATTTAAAGTTGGTTTGGCTGAAGTATATGTAGCAGAAAAAAAACCTAAAGAAGCTGCAGCCTTGCAACAGGAAGTGATTGCCTCGCTGGAAAAAGATGCGCTTTCGGGGGAACAGGATGAGGATATAGGACATTATGCTGACAGGGAACTGGCATATGCCTACCTGGCTGTGGGTGATATGGGTAAGTCCCTGGATCATGCGATGAAAGAATATAACCGCCGCCCGGAAAATATTGATGTAAATGAAACCGTCGGTTGGGTGCTGTATAAAAACGGCGATTATGCAAAGGCGTTACCTTATATGATTACGGCTTTGAAAACCGGGAGCAAAAACCCTGTTTTACTTTGCCAGGCCGGCCTGGTTTATGTTAAAAATCAGAATCCCATAAAAGCCCGGGAATATTTAACTGCCGGGCTGAAGGAAAATGTTGTTATTCCTGCCGACCTTCGCCAGGAAGCCAGGAATGCCTTGCAAAATTTATAAAGTGTTGCATAGTTCTCAACTTATAGTGAAGGGTTGCCGTCAGGCTAGCCTGGTTATGCTGCTTATATTTTTATGCAGCTTTCCGGCCATAGCGCATACGATAAATTATGCCATGGAAAAAGCGCCGGCTAACCATGTGATTGCTTTTTATATGAAGTTGGGTATTCTTCATATTATTCCGGAAGGCTTTGATCATATATTGTTTATAGCCGGGCTTTGCCTGCTGAGCACTAAATTAAAACCTATACTCTTACAAGCCACAGCCTTTACAATAGCACACTGCCTGACATTATTTTTGAGTATGAAGAATATTGTAATGGCACCTTCTGCTGTGGTGGAACCCATCATTGCTTTATCTATTCTCTTCGTAGCATTGGAAAATATATTTTTCTCCGAATTAAAACCCTGGCGCATAGCCGTTGTGTTTATGTTTGGTTTAATTCATGGCCTCGGCTTTGCCAGTTCCCTGAATGAAATAGGCCTGCCACGAAACAAGTTTATAACGTCGCTTTTATCTTTCAATGGCGGCGTGGAAATCGGGCAAGTGGTTATCATCCTGTTGATGTTCGGACTCATCATAATTCCTTTCGGCAAAAAGCCCTGGTTCCGGAATAAAGTGGCTATTCCACTTTCAATTATCATTGCCTGCATAGCATTATATTGGACCATCGTTAGGGTAATGTAATTTTCATTAATAGTGCTCCAAAACACCTGCAAGCCGCAGGCTTTCTTTCTGAACAGCTTTATAAGAAATATCTTCCATCACAGGTGATTCATTGAGTATTAATGATACGCCCTCAACCTGCCACCACCGGTTTTCCTGTAACGAACCTGCTGAAATGCCACCGGAAACCCAGGCATTATTATGCTCGTTATGCCACTCATCAATCCATTCAAATTTTTCCAGGTCTATATTGGCAATGTCATCCGCACTTACATAAACTTTTAGAAAATAATCGGGGCTTGAAGGTGCGGTATTGGACAGCCCGAGTTTTTTATATTCATAACGGTAATTGTATTGCAACGCAGAAATATCACTTAAAACTGCTGCCGCAGTAGGAAATGCACCGGCGCCCTTTCCTTTGAAAAAATGTTTATCGGCAAAACTACTTTCCGTTACGAGGCCATTATAAACATCAT
>JBDSWG010000142.1:0-2516 GCA_039926825.1 Ferruginibacter sp. | reverse complement strand
CAGATGCCGGATACGGTTCAGAAGAAAATTATCAGTACCTCGCACAGCATGATATTGAAAACTATGTGAAGTATAATTACTTTGATAAAGAGCAGTCTGGAAAACTAAACCAGAAGCAACCTTTCCATGCACAGACCCTGCATTATAATAAAGAAAAAGACTGCTACATCTGCCCCATGGGACAGACCATGCAATGCGCGGGCGAAAAGCAAAAGAAAAGCGCCACAGGATTTATTCAAAATATAAAAAGATACCAGGCTACTAACTGTGAGGGTTGCCCGCTTAAAGGGGTATGCCATAAAGCAGAAGGCAACCGGATTATAGAAGTAAATCACAGTCTGCAGGAATACAAACAACGTGTAAAACAGAATTTAAACAGCCAGCAAGGTATATATCATCGAAAGAAACGCCCCTGTGATGTAGAACCTGTGTTTGGAAACATAAAAAACAATCATCACTTCAAACGATTTATGCTTCGGGGCAAACCAAAAGTGGAGATAGAAGCAGGTCTGCTGGCACTGGCGCACAATCTTCGCAAAAAATCCCTCTCAAAAATGAAAAAAGCCGCCTGATAAAGGCGTTTTTTATCTGTTTTTTAACCCAAGGCCTAAATGGGTTGGTAAGGACACCAAAAAAATTACTTTAGTAGAAATTGTGCTCCAAAAATTAGAAATAAAAAAAAGGCTGTCCCTTAGTTATGGGACAGCCTCTTTTTTGTGCCTGTTATGGCATAATCCATATACCAAAGGCAGGAAGAGTGTGCCTTATTTCCAGGATAAGTTTATAGAAAATAAACTACATCGGCTTCTTTATATTACTATTCGATATCCCCACGCATTAAGTTTTTTTTGTAATAGCGTTTATCCTAACCCGGTAGTGGAGGCGTGGTAAACACATACCTATTGAAGGCAAGAGATAGTACGCACAGCATTCAGGTTTAGGCAGGTGGCAGGTTAATAAAATCGCTGGGTAGAAGAAAAGGAATATTCGGGTTTTAATATCTTAATATTACCGGGAAATTTCAATATAGGATTTACGGGCAAAAACGATCCAGGTTTACCAGGCTTTACACGGGGGTAAAACTTGAAAATGCCAATTTTGCCAGCGCCCAAAGTAAAATTCCGCGACAGGGGATAAAATAAAATAAAATATCATTCGTTATACCCCCGGAATTTTATCCTAACTAAAACCAGGCAAGTATACCAATATCTCTTATCCCTTTACATTGCTGCGGCATTGTATGAAAAAACCAGCATATGAATATCCTTTCTACCCAATGGAGAATTGCAGCCAGCCTTATACTCGGTTGCATCCTCACTTCCCTTAGTTCCGCCACCTTTGCGCAGCAATACCTTAGAACAAATCTATTTGCCAATAACCCTGATGGAAGTAAAACCCTCATGGATGGCAACATTACAATTTACGGTGATGTGTATTGCAATTGTGTAGATTTCGATGATGCCTGGAAGATGACAAACCCGGGGATAAACTGGGGTTTACTCCGGTCGGCCACTACTTTAGTGGTGGAAAGGCGGCAGGTGGTGAGGGGTGCTGATACCAGTTTTTTGAAAATGTGGGGTATGCCCGTGCATGCCTATACACTACAAGTGATTGGTAAAAATCTCTACCTGCCCGGGTTACTTGGGTATGTAAAAGATAATTTAACAGGAACAAACATTCCCTTTAACCTGAACGATACGACGTATGTTCCCTTTAATATCACTGCTGCTGCAGGCTCCAATGCGCAGAACAGGTTTATGATAATTTATGAAGTTTTACAATCTTCAACGATACCAGTATTTTTTACGGCTATAAAAGCCTGGAGAAAAAATGCCGATATGAGGGTAGAGTGGTCCGTGGAAAACGAAATTTCTGTTGATTCCTATACACTGCAACATTCGTTTACGGGCATCAATTTTAGTGATATAAGTACTGTAGCGGCACGAAACTCCGGAACAAACAGTAATTATGAGCAGGAGGTTGGTAAGAATACGGCCTCATATAATTTCTACCGCGTGAAAGCAAAAGACAATGAGGGTAAATACTATTATAGCAATATTGCCAAAATTGCCGGCCCGGGGGCAGGTATGGAGGTGAATATTTATCCTAACCCTGTCGTTAACCACGATGTACAAATACAAATATCTGTTCCGGCAGAAGGCACCTACCAGGTGACGGCCATTAGTTCATTGGGCCATGTTTTCCGATTGCCTTCTATACAGGCCGGTGCCAGCCAGAGTTCCCAGACTATAAAATTACCGCCCACCTTAAAGCCGGGTGTGTATCGCCTACAGTTTTATGGCCCTGATAATAATAATATAACCAAAGTGATTACAGTATTATAATATTACCCTCTATTGAAAATTAAAAACGAAGCCCGAAAGGGCTTTTTTTTATGGAAATCCTGTGGGAATTAACACCAACAGTTTCATTCCCAAAACATTAAGCAATATATATAACTTCTAAAATTTGAAGCTTCTTCAAAAAATAGTGTGCGAGACCATCGTGATTAAAGG
>JBDSWG010000141.1:0-6517 GCA_039926825.1 Ferruginibacter sp. | reverse complement strand
CTGCATCAACTTTGTAATTTTCCAGTCCTCCAATTAACAGTAAACGCTTTTTAAATTCATGGGCAGTAAATTTCAGGAAACTTCCTTTTGCCATTTCTTTCCCGTTTTTTTCATGTTGCTGCCAGATGAGGTGTATATGATTTGGCATAATAACAAAACCATAAATTGTGACCAGGTTATTATCTGATAGAAATTTAAGTGAGTTTAATATTATCTCTTTTTCAACTTTCCCTGATAATAGATGCTGCCAATTATTAATAGTTGCTGTCCAGAAATATATTTTATTTAAATGAGTAAATGAATTACGGACTTGCATATAACAAATTTAGAGAGATACATGTGGATACGTACCATGGCGTCATAACAAATTTTGAATGATAGGTACAGGTACCATAGCGTGAGATATGTGGTGCCTTGTATCATGGCGTGAGATATGTGGGGACACTTATCATGGCGTGAGATTGTCTTTGACCCAGAACGGAATGATTTTATAAATGGCAGAGAATGGGTAAGAACTCTTGGTGAGAAAAAAGTGAATTCCTACTTCCGCAATAGACTTTAGAATGATACGTGGGGACACGTACCATGGCGTGGGAGAATGGGTAAGAACCCAAGTGTGAAAAATAATAGAATCTCACTTCCGCAACAGATTTTAGAATGATACGTGGGGACACGTACCATGGCATGAGGGGACACGTAGGATTCATCTATGCCGGTTTCATAAAACCTGGCTGAATAGTAAAAATATGAAATATCTTACAATGGTACGTGGTGACACGTACCATGGCGTGAAAGAGTCATACGTGGTGACACGTACAATGGCGTGAAAGAGTCTTACTGACCTGACCTGTATACCATGACAGTGATCTCTTTCTAAATAATAAATTCCCGCTTCCGCAACAGATTTAAACTATACTGTCGCAAGTTTGTTGTTTATTAAACTAAAAGATGATTGATATGGAAAAAGTATGGTTTATTACCGGTTGCTCTACCGGCTTTGGAAGGAACCTTGCACAGGAAGTTTTGGCAAAAGGTGGCAAAGTAGCTGTGACATCCCGCAATACGGACGATGTAAAGGATTTGACGGAAGCATATCCCGAGACAGCATTTGCAATCAAACTAGATGTAACAAAAACAGACGAGGTGGAAGCTGCCGTGGCTAAAGCCATTGAAAAATTCGGACGAATAGATGTTGTCGTAAATAATGCCGGCATTGGCTATTTTGGTGCGATAGAAGAAAGCGAAGACGACGAAGTTAGGCGCATGTTTGAAATAAATTTTTTCGGGTTGGTAGCTGTCACTAAAGAAGTATTGCCGCAATTAAGAAAACAAAAAAGCGGCCACATCATAAATATTTCTTCTGTGGGCGGCAGTGTTGCGTTCCCCGGCGTCGGTATGTATAATGCAACCAAGTTTGCCGTGACCGGTTATTCTGAAGCGCTGGCGAAAGAACTGGCTCCTTTGGGGATACACGTAACCGTTATTGCACCCAGTGGCTTCCGGACAGATTGGGCTGGGCGTTCTGCCAATAACACAAAAACAGTGATTGAAGATTACAAAGAGACAGCCCACGCCATACAGGATACTATACGTAGCGCAAGTGGTAACCAGCCGGGAGATCCGGTGCGGGCCGCGCAGGCCATCATCAAAGTTGCTGAATCAGAGAAGCCGCCCGTTCGTTTATTTCTTGGTGCCGGTGCACTAAAAGGAATCCGCAATAAAATGGATGAAATGAAAACCGATATTGATGACTGGGAAGAAACTACCGTGTGGGCAGATAATCCAAAGAAGAATAATTAAAAGCAATACGAAAACTCAAGATCATTATAAATAGCCACAGCCTTATGCCTGTGGCTATTCAATGCCTTTCATAATTCAAAGCCCGTACTATGGTAATAGCACAGATGGAATCCCTTTTGGAAATGTATGTTTTTGAATTAAACACTGCACATCCATATCAAATCTATTTTTTGAGTAAGAACAGAAAAAATAATTTTCCAACCCAAATAAATATTTGTATGAAACACTGTTGTTATGAAGAAACAAAGCTTATTTGCTATCGCCGGAATTGAAATGTTGGATTAAAATGGAGGTAACCCAAAACATACTAAGAGCCGACCCCTAAGCAGAAAAGAAAAAACTGGAAACGGTTTTTTAGAAGGGTAGGAAACGTGGCTGAACAAATAACATTTTTTTTATAACACTGCAAAAATTATTTCACAAACAAGGCACTACGAAGCTTCCAATATCTTTTTCAAATTTTTATTCGTAATATCCATATCTTTTGCCAGCATGCCGGATATCATGGGTATCATAATATTCATCGGAAACTTCATAGTGCTTTCGGTTTTAAAGTCTACACGGGTTTCGTTATCACTGAGTGGGGTAGTGGTAGTAGTCAGAAAACTTGTACCTGGGAAGGGCCGCACAAACCTTACTTCCGTCATGATATTTTTTCCTTCATCAACAGATTTAACTTCCTGCTCCCCTTCGCCGGCTTTCTTATTTCCATTCCAACCATAGATAAAACCGGGCTGGCCATCTATGCCTTTATAAATCTTTTGCATCGCCGGGTCTGTCATCACCCACTTATTATAATTGTCCTGGTTTTTAATGTATTTTACATAATTAAAAACTTTTTGGGCGGGCGCATGAATGTTTATACTGCGCTGTATGGAATAGTCTTTCTTACTTACCAGTGCAATTATCAATATCAAAACTATAATGTCGGCAATAACGAAAAGTACAATTATAAAGGGATTCATGATGGTTGAGTTAATGTTACCTGGTAATTAACAGGAACGGGTTTTGGTTTTATTTTACGCATCAAATATAAAGAGATTGATGAGACATAGTTGGAATTGATGACAGCACGAATGCTGAACTTTTTAATTACCCGGAATTCATTAATGAACTTTTGTATTTCCTCTCAGTAAAAGCACTCGCTATGCCAGCCGCACAAGGGCATTTTCAGGCATGATATGATGATGCAGTTTCTCAATATTATCCAGGGTTACCTTAGCTATTTCTTCTATAGCCTCCTCCGTAAAGAAAGCCTGGTGGGCGGTTATCAGTACATTGGAAAAACTCATCAGCCGTTGAATGTCGTCATCTTCAATGATGCTGGAAGATAAATCACGGAAAAATAGTTTCTCCTCCTGCTCATAAACATCTATGCATAAGGCCGCAATTTTTTTTGTTTTAAGGCCCGTAATAACGTCTCCTGTATGAATCAATTTTCCGCGGCTTGTATTAATAATGGTAACGCCTGTTTGCATTCGGCTGATGGTCTCTTTGTTTACAAGGTGAAAATTTTCAGGCGTTAATGGGCAGTGTAAGGAAATGATGCGGGAATGCTGCAACAACTCATCCAGCGAAACATACGTGACGCCAGTAGCAGCAAGAGTAGCATCAGGCTGAATATCATAAGCCAGGATTGTGCAACCAAACCCAAGCATTATTTTTATAAATGCTTTCCCGATTTTTCCCGTGCCTATAACGCCAACTGTTTTTCCATGCAGGTTATAGCCCAGCAACCCATCCAGTGAAAAATTCTGCTCCCGAACACGGTTATAAGCTTTATGCGTTTTCCGGTTTATGGTGAGTAGCATGGCCACAGCGTGCTCGGCTACTGCCTCCGGGGAGTAAGAGGGTACACGACATACAGCAATGTTGAATTTTTTTGCGGCTTCCAGGTCTACATTATTGAAGCCAGCGCAGCGCAAGGCAATTATTTTCACGCCCTTTTGTGATAATATTTCAATGACTTCAGCCGTAAGTTTATCATTTACAAAAACACAGATGGCTTCAGCATCTTCAATCATGTTTACAATGTGTGGCCCCAGGTGCGTTTCATGGTACACAATTTCAAATCCATGTTTTTTACTAAAAGGTTCAAAATAAATTTTATCGTAAGGCTGTGCCGAAAAGAATTCAATCTTCATGAAGTAAAGGTGCACTTATTAATAGCAAACGGGGATATAATTGAAACGGCATCACATCTATCATTAAATTTTACATAACTCATTTTTCGATTTACATTCGCTCAGCAACCTCTCTCAATGATTGCAGGATGGGGTTTTCTTCACCTTGTGGTGCTTCCTGAATAGCTCCGGGCCGGTTATCTTCCTGTATAATCTCCAGTTTCGTCTGGCCGTTTTCAGGAGTTAAAACATAAGACATAATGAAATAATTTTCGGGTTCGTCTTCCAGGCCGGGGCGTGGGGCAAACAAGCTATACTTTAATAATTCACCTGTACGTACTTCTAAAATTTTTCCCCACTGTTCAAAAATATTTCCTTCCCATTCCGTACTGAAACGAATGTCGCTACCGGTTTCCCAGGTCGTTACGAGGTCGCTTCCATATTGCCATTCTTTCACAAGAACCGGGTTTGTAAGTGTGTCCCAGACTTTTGACTGTGTTGCATTAATGTGAATGGTTGAAATATTAGTCGCCATTTTAAAATTGATTTTTTGTTTTGTAAACTAAAATTAAACTTTTTATTTCATGCATCTTAAAGTAGGAGACTATAGGAACTTCTATCAAAACAAAATAAATTGTGGCAGACCGTAATTTTATACCCGGCTGTAGGGATGCCATTTAGTGTTCCGTATGTATTCATTAACTTTAAATTATGTTACACAGAATTATATTAAGTTATTTCATAAGTTTTATTTGCCTTTCTGTGTCTGCACAGAATTTTTATCATACAAAAGGCCAAACGATTATAGATCCTGCAGGTAAAACTTTCCAGATGAAGGGAACCAACCTGGGAAACTGGCTAGTGCCGGAAGGTTACATGTTTAAGTTTAAAAACACGAACTCGCCTGCTATGATAAACCAATTGCTGCTGCAATTAGTGGGGCCGGATGAGGCGGCCACATTCTGGAAAAAATTTCTTGACAACTACATTACATCGGAGGATATTAATTACCTGAAAAGCATCGGCGTAAATTCCATACGAGCTCCCTTCAATTATCGTTTGTTTACAGATGAATATTATATGGGCGATAATAACCCCGAGCATGGTTTTAAATATCTCGATAGTTTGGTTAAGTGGTGTAAGGTTGCTAACATGCCCATCTTGCTGGATATGCACAGTGCCCCTGGCGGACAAACAGGTGATAACATTGATGACAGCTTCGGGTACCCCTACCTGTTTGAAAGTGCTACGCAGCAACAGCGCTGCATTGATATATGGCAACGCATAGCAAAGCATTATGCAAATGAACCCATCATTATTGGCTACGATTTGCTGAATGAACCCATTGCTACTTATTTTGATAAAACCATATTGAATCCACACCTGGAGCCCTTATACAAAAAAATAACGTCTGCCATCAGGGCGGTTGATACGCACCATATCCTGTTTTTTGGAGGGGCGCAATGGAATGGCAATTTCAGTGTGTTTGGAGCGCCATTCGATAACAATGCAGTGTACACATTTCATAAATACTGGATGCCCACTACCCAGGAACATATACAGGAATATATAAATTTTAGCAATAAATATAATGTGCCCATCTATTGCGGGGAAACTGGCGAAAATGATGATGACTGGATTATGCGTTTCAGAAAATTACTGGACTCTAATCACATCAGCTGGCACTTTTGGCCCTACAAGAAAATGGAAAGTACCCGCGGATTTCTGCAGTTTGCAGCCCCCGCTGCGTACGATTCTATCATCGCATATTCGGAAGCGCCAAGACTCACTTATGCGGATATCAGGAAATACCGCCCCACTAATATAGTGGAAGTAAAACAAGCCCTGGATGGCGTTTTAGAGAATTGCTTATTTAAGAATTGCAGTTTCAATAATGGTTATATAAAAGCTCTGGGATTCGTACCTAAGAAGCATTAATATAATGATGGTAGCTTTTTTTACCCGGAAAGCAAATGCAGTAGGGGACTTGGTTTGGTGATTACTTTATTATCAAAAAAAAGAATTATTAACGAAGGCTTTATGTTTATTCCAGCTTTGGCCAAGAAATAAGGCACGGTAGTAATTATAGATAACACTTACTTGCTCTGTAAAACCGGTTAGCCCAATTCGTTGAATACCGGTTCACAAATAATGTTTATGTGCTGCGAATACTTTACTCCCTCCTGGCTTTAAATAATGGCACAAATTCATTTAATAATAATGCCGATAACGCACCCATAATGAATATTAAAATGAACTGGATAGCTCGTATATGTTCATTGCCCGTAAGTCTTATAAAACTTATTGTAATTACCATTAATAATACTGCGATAAGTATTCTTCTTTTCTTTACCATGTTGCTACACTTTAGTGAGTTGATTTATGATGTTCTATCCCTTTTCTTCCTCTTCTAAAGGCCATAAAAAATTGAAAGCATGCTAAAAGTAAATATGTAATGGGCAAAGCTTTTTTTCCTAAATGAAAAAAATCAATGGCGATGATTATGGAAAGAATTCCTTCGATAATTAAGAAAACGCCGTCAACCCAGGGAGCTTTTTTTTCAATAACCGGGTGTAGAAATGCAATGGCCAGGA
>JBDSWG010000140.1:0-17906 GCA_039926825.1 Ferruginibacter sp. | reverse complement strand
ATATAAAATCCTTTACTTTTGTCCGCTTATAAGCAGTATTTGTTCATTATAACCCCGGTCTATGGCGCAATTTGGAAAAGCTTCAAGCAAAAAAAGCAAACCTACCTATGCTTACGCAATCATTGGTGTAGCCCTCGTTTTATTTTTATTCGGTATTGTCGGGTGGTTCATTCTCAACCTGAGAAAAACCGGAGATTATTTTAAAGAGAATATCCAGGTGCATACCTACCTGAACCGGGATGCTGGTAAATCGCAAATTGACAGCCTGAAAAATTATATTACTTCACTTCCCTATGCCAATCGTGTGGAACATGTGACCAAGGAAATGGCTATGGAGAAATGGAATGAAGGAAATGATACTACCTGGAAACAATTTTTGAATAACAACCCCTTGCCGGAGAGTATTGATTTTTACATTAAAGCCGATTATGTAGAAAAGGATAGCCTGGACCAGCTTGCCACACAACTTCAGTCAAATTACCCCGGTGTGATTTCGGAATTCCAATTTCCTACGGAAACAGTAACAAAAGTAAGTGGGTACGTAAAGACAGCGGGATTGATACTTCTCATATCCGCTATTATTATGACGATTCTTGTAGTTTTTTCTATTGACAACACGATAAGGCTGGCTATGTATAGCAACCGCTTCCTCATAAAAACCATGCAAATGGTGGGCGCTACGAGATGGTTTATAGCCAAACCTATAGACCAGCGTGCTATCGTTAACGGGCTTATTTCCTCCGTTGTAGCCATAGCCGCTATCTGGGGAACCATCACTTTGGTGGAAAGAATGATCCCCGATTTTAAACTATTGCATGATAATATGGGCCTGCTTATTCTTTTTGGAATCATACTCATATTAGGAATTGTCATTTCGCTGGCCAGTACGCACCGGTCAGTTATAAAATATTTGCGCATGAAACTAGATGAACTGTATTAAAAACCCTGTGTTGCTTATCTTGCAGCCGAAAAATATTTTTCTATGATAGAAAAAAATAAAAAAGAAACGATACCAGTTTCCACCAATATTTTATTTCATAAGGATAATTATATGTGGATGTTAATTGGGCTTGCCTTCTTAGCGCTGGGATTTTTCCTTATGGCCGGCGGTAAAAGTTCAGACCCCAGCCAGTTTGACCCTAAAACAGTATACAGCCCCATAAGAATTACTGTAGCTCCACTTTTGATTATTACAGGTTTCATTATTGAGATTGTAGCAATCATGAAAAAACCAAAGGCTCCCATTTCTTAATTAAAATATTCAATACATTTAAAACGCTGTTTTTCTCAGCGTTTTTTTTATAACCTAATATTTTATGAATAGCATACAAAGTATAATCATCGGTATTGTAGAAGGACTTACAGAATTTCTCCCGGTATCTTCTACAGGTCACATGATCATTACAGAGAAGTTATTGCATATTCCTGATACTCCCTTCACCAAAATGTTTACAGTAAGCATACAATTGGGTGCCATCCTCGCGGTAGTTGTGGTCTACTGGAGAAAGTTTTTTGATATTACCAACCTCCCCTTTTATCTCAAACTGATTGTGGGAGTTATTCCGGCCATGGTGCTGGGCCTGTTACTATCTTCTAAAATTGATGAACTCCTGGAAAGTAGCCTTACCGTGGCAATTGCCCTGGTGGCCGGTGGTATAGTGCTCTTGTTTATTGATAAATTGTTTACCAGGAATACAATTGAAGATGAAGGCCGCGTGACATATAAATCGGCATTTATCATTGGTCTCTGGCAATGCCTGGCCATGATACCTGGCGTAAGCCGTAGTGCAGCTTCTATCATTGGTGGTATGCAGCAAAAGCTTACCCGAAGTGCCGCCGCTGCTTTCTCTTTCTTCCTGGCAGTGCCTACCATGCTGGCGGCTACGGGTTACAAATTATTGAAATTTTATAAAGAAGAAGGCGGCTTCACTACAGAAGACATTAAGCAACTTGCAATAGGGAATGTGGTGGCCTTTATAGTAGCCATGCTGGCCATTAAATTTTTCATAGCCTTTCTTAAAAAACATGGCTTTCGCTTATGGGGTGTTTACCGCATAATCGTGGGGGTAATCCTGCTCATCCTGATTTATACAGGATACCTGGAACGATAATCTTTTATGCTCTAATCTTTATAAGGCTTATTTTAGTTTTCCTAAAACCTGAATATGCAGACTGCCCCAAAAAAAGTTTTGAACGGATGGGCCATGTACGACTGGGCAAACTCCGTTTATAATCTTGTTATTACAACAACTTTTTTTCCGATTTATTATACGGAAATGACGAAGGGGGAACCCTTCAATGGGATGGTTTCGTTTGGTGGCAGAACTTTTGTAAATACCGCCCTGTATAATTATGCGCTGGCAACGGCTTATTTAATCGTCGCTTTTTCTTTACCTGTTTTAACCTCTATTGCAGATTACAAGGGAAACAAGAAAAACTTCATGCGCTTCTTCTGCTACCTGGGCGCTATTGCCTGTAGCTGCCTGTATTTTTTCAATAATGAAAATTTTTCTTTTGGGATAATCTGCATGATGCTGGCGGCAATCGGTTTTTATGGCAGCCTTGTCTTTTATAATTCATACCTGCCGGAAATTGCAGCATTAGAAGACCGCGATCGCATCAGCGCCCGCGGGTTTTCTTTTGGATATATTGGAAGTGTCCTTATGCAATTAGTTGGTTTTGCCCTGGTGTTATTTTATAAGAAAATTCCTTTCCTGCAAAGTGAAGGCGATGCTGTACGGCTCACCTTCCTGCTGGTCGGCATCTGGTGGATTGGGTTTGCCCAAATAACATTTGCACGTTTGCCAAAAAACAGGGGCGTAACACGAGTACTTGATAAAGGGAAATCGGTTGTCTCAGGAGGTTTCATAGAATTGAAAAAAGTCTTTTTTCAATTGCGTTCGCTGCCAGTGCTAAAACGTTTTCTTGTGGCTTTCTTTTTTTATAATATGGGCGTACAAACCGTTATGCTCGCAGCCACCAACTTTGGCAGCAAAGTATTAAACCTACCCTCCACCAAACTCATCATTACAGTTGTTTTGATTCAGCTGGTAGCGATAGCCGGTGCCTATATAATGTCAAAACTTTCTTCCCGTTATGGAAATTTGCAGGTACTCATTGCCGTGGTTATTTTCTGGATATTTGTCTGCATTTTTGGTTACTACATGAAGACAGAATACCAATTCTATGCCCTTGCTATCGCTGTCGGCATGGTGATGGGTGGCATACAATCACTCAGCCGCTCTACCTATAGTAAACTGATGCCGGAAACGCATGATACTGCCTCTTTTTTCAGCTTCTATGATATTACAGAAAAAGTAGCGATTGTTTTCGGTCTTTCTTCTTTTGGGTATATTGAAGAAATAACCGGCAGTATGCGTAACTCTGTACTGGCACTCGTAGTTTATTTTGCATTGGGTTTATGCTTTCTTATATTGGCACTTCGCAAGACCAGGCAACTGGCTTAAATTTTATTTTATGAATTTACATTCGATACATACAGGCAATTTTAAACTGGATGGTGGCGCTATGTTTGGCGTTGTGCCTAAATCTATATGGCAGAAATTAAATACACCGGATGATGATAATCTTTGTACGTGGGCCATGCGCTGCCTGCTTATAGAAGAAGGCAACCGGCTCATGCTTGTAGACAATGGCATCGGCGATAAACAAGATGAAAAATTTTTAAGACATTACCATCTTCATGGAGATAATAGCCTGGAAAAACCTTTGGCGGCACTGGGCTTTTCAAAAGATGATATAACGGATGTCTTTCTAACGCATTTGCATTTTGATCATTGTGGTGGCAGCATCGTAAAGAAAAATGATCGCATGGAAACCGCCTTTAAAAATGCAACTTACTGGAGTAACTCCCGGCATTGGAAATGGGCTACAGAACCCAATGAAAGAGAAAGGGCATCTTTTCTTAAGGAGAATATTTTGCCGATTAAAGAAAGCGGCCAATTAAAATTTATTGATACACATGCGGCTGATTTCCCGGATCATGTTCAGGTACGCCAGGTCTTTGGCCATACTGATGCGATGATGCTTCCACAGGTAAATTATAAAGGAAAAACGCTTTTATACATGGCTGATTTGCTGCCATCTGTGGCTCATATTCCTCTCCCTTACGTTATGGCATATGACATGTTCCCGCTGACAACACTGCAGGAGAAAAAATCTTTCCTGGAAGAAAGTGTGGAAAATGATACGATACTTTTTTTTGAACATGACCCGCACATAGAGTGTTGCACTGTTCAACTTACGGAAAAGGGTGTACGCAGAAACGAAACTTTCAATCTTTCAGAGATATAAATAAGTGTTATTTTAACGAACACTCATTAAAGAAGTTAGCGGGTATCGCAGGTTCTTATAACCCATCATATCTACTACGATTTTACCAACTGAAATAGGACTTTCTACCCGCAGGAGTAAATGATTGGGATCATCGCTCACCCAGGCATTCATTTTTTCCCCGCCTTCAAAAATATTTCCTTTCAGCAATAAAGGTTTAAACTTTATCGCTTTAAATTTCCCATATTTAGTTTTTACTTTCTCTTTGCCCATGTACCGGATATACAGGTGGTAAATTTCATCATCAAGATACATATCAAAAGGAATTTTATCGCCGGGCTTATATTTATCAAAATCAATATTTCTGGCATAATAAACAGCACTTACCACATCCTGCATACAATCTGTGATTTTATAAACACCATTGGTACTTACTGCTGTATTCGCATTCTGATTAAATGTGACGTTATTATAAATTTTATGTCCGCCTTCATCTACATTACGCACAAATTTATATGGCAGAAGAGATGCGGTGTCCACATAACTTTCATATTTGTCCCGCACTTTAAAAAAATTATCGAAGAATGAATAAGTTTTCCCTTCACCGACGCAATGATAAACCGGTTTACCATTAAACCTTTCCAGTGTCGTTGTAAAAGTAGCTTCCCCAGCCCCAATGTAAGCACCCATAGTACTATATTGTACCCTCATAATAACCTGCTCCCCTGCTTTGAAAGCAAAATTACGAATGCCACAAAAATCGCTTTTGACACTTTCACCTGCCGGCACAAAACTAAGCCCAGCTACAGCAGCCAGCATAAAAAATAATCTTGTAAAATATTTATTCATTTTTCTTTCGCTATTTTATTTCCTAAAATTAAAAAACTTCCTGCAAGTGCAGGTATTACCAGGTTGATGATCCAAATACCTAAAGCCGCAGCCTGGATACCCAAAATATTATTGCTGTATAAAGCAAACAATTCAACACTCGCTGTAGCCCGAATGGGTAGCTCAGTAAATCCGATGGTGGGTGCAAGGGCCATTACAAGGTAAAAAATGCTTAATAGCCAAAAGCTTAGAATCGGGTTTACGGTTACATTCATTACGAACAGGAGCAACTGGTATTGCAATATAAACACCAGATAACGAATGAAAGATAAAATGAGAATTCTTAACAATTGTTTACGTTCAACCTGCTGAATCACAACTACATATCTTAAAATTTTCTTAAGAAAACGATACTTTTTGAGTTGTTCAATAATCTGAGATAAGAATAGGTAGGTAAAAAATATACCAGCGCAGATGGCAATGCTTATGACCAGGAGGGTGCGGCTGAAAAAAACAGGTAACATTCGGAAAGCACCGGTATCATCAAGAGAATAGAATTGTAATAATACCAACCCGATAGTGCCCATTACAAACGTGACAAGTAACTGGCTTATGCTGCCTATAATAGTGAGTGAGATGGCCTGCAACCGCTTATCTTCCTCCACAAATAAAATGCGTCCCCCATATTCTCCTATACGATTTGGTGTGAGCATGGTAACACTACAACCTGCCATTACAGATTTAAACGATGTTATAAAGCCAGAATCCTGCAAGGGTTCCAGAAGAATCTGCCATTTTCTGGCTTCCAGCGACCAATTTACCAGCATAAGTACCAGCACTACAGCGAAAAGTGGATTTTCCCAGGAAGTTTTTATTTGCATCCATCTTTCTGCCAAATCATCCTGCACACTTACCTGCCTGTAAAGACTCCAGCATAAGATGAGAAACAATGCAGGGCCCAGCCCATAGTTGATTATTATTTTGATATTTTTGTTCAGCTTCAGTTTTGACGGGTAAAAATAGTCGCATTGCAAAATAAATCAAAAATCATTTTAGGGATAGACCCCGGTACCATTATTATGGGCTATAGCATTATCAGTACAGATAAGAATGTTATGAAATTAGTGCACATGAGCGTCTTGAAACTTAGCGGCATTGCAGACCCTTATGAAAAACTACACCTGATTCATGCCACCATCACAGATGTTATACGCATTTACCATCCCGATTGTTTAGCTATTGAAGCCCCTTTTTTTGGCAAGAATGTGCAAAGTATGCTTAAACTCGGGCGGGCCCAGGGTGTGGCCATTGCAGCCGCCATGCAGGCAGGAATTGATGTAACAGAATATTCTCCCCGCAAAATAAAGATGTCAGTAACCGGCAATGGGAATGCGGCTAAAGAGCAAGTATTAAGTATGCTTCAACGGCTGCTTTCATTTACCAGCCAGCCGCAGCACCTGGATGCCTCAGATGCCCTGGCTGTTGCAGTTTGTCACCATTTGCAGCAAGGACCTGGCGTGCAAAAAACGGGCGTGAAGGCAGAGGGATGGAAGCAGTTTATTAAAAATAACCCTGGACGACTTAAATAGCATGCCCATAAAACCCAACACACTCAAGTGGATGATAATCACCGGCTCCATTATTGCGGCCCTGATTATTTCTGTGCAGCTTTTCTGGCTACAGAAGATTTACAATTATGAACAAAAACTGTTTAATACAAACGTTACTAAAAGTATTCGTGCCTTGTATGGTACTATAAGGCTACAAAGAGATAGTGCTTTTAATGTAACTCAGGCCATAGAGAATCCGCGTTCCGATTTATACATAATAAAAATTGAAGCCATCCCGGAATTTACAAAGGTTTCAGAGATACTTGCAATTGAATTTTCAGATTTTGATATTTTTACGGATTGCAAACTCGGGTTCTATGATCGCACGCTCGCCCGTTTTGTTCGGGAAGATTATATTGATATTCCGGACGCTAATTATACGTCAAAAAACAACATCGAAATTCCGGCCTTCCGGGCATCATATAATTACATAGCACTTTTTTTTCCTAACCGTAAGGCATACGTGCTAAAACAGATGTATTTCTGGATTCTCTCCGGAGGAGTTTTAATATTTGCCCTCATTGGCTCTGCCATAAGTATATTTTTCTTGTATAAGCAACGGTTTCTAAATGAAATACAAAAAGAATTTGTCAATAATTTTACCCATGAATTTAAAACGCCTTTGGCAGTTTTGAAAATAGCAGCAAGCGTAATTCAGCAACCTGATATCATTGAAAAACCAAAAAAACTTCAGAAGTATACCATAATTATTAATGACCAGATCCAGCATTTACAGGATCAGACCCAGCGTTTATTACAAATAGCGTACACTGAACAAGCCGCCTTGCCCTTAATAAAAAAGTTGTGTAATGTTGGGGATATTATGAAAAAATCACTGGATGGACTGGCGCCACTTATTGAAGAAAAAAAGGCAGTCATCCACCTGGAGAATAAACTTAGCCTGCCTTACATACAGGCCGACAGTGCATACCTGCTACTTAGTTTTGTAAACATCCTGGAAAATGCGCTAAAGTATAGCCGTAACCCCAACATTATTATTAAACTTGAAAATTCTGAAAAACATGTTTGTATAGGGATAAAAGACAATGGGCCAGGCATAGAAAAAAAACACCAGCAAAAAATATTTAATAAATTTTATCGCATATCTTCAGGTGATGTACAGCCTGCGAAAGGATTTGGCCTGGGATTGAACTTTGTAAAAAAAATTATGATGGCTCATAAAGCAACCATAAAAGTTATAAGTGAACCTGGAGCCGGTACTCAATTTTTATTTAAAATTCCTATTAGATGAAAGGAACTATACTACTGGCAGAAGATGATGATGCATTATCATTTGTAATAAAAGATAGCCTGGAAGAAGTTGGATACAAAGTCGTCTCCTGTGGTGATGGCGAGGCTGCTATAGAACAATTTCAACAGAAACATTTTGATATCTGCCTGCTTGATGTGAACATGCCCCTTAAAGATGGGTTTGCTGTCGCAAAAAAAATCCGCCAGCTTACAGAAGTTACGCCAATCATTTTCATTACAGCTAAAAGCCAGGAAGAGGATAAAATAAAAGGTTTTTCTACCGGGGCAGATGATTATGTTACGAAGCCATTCAGCATGCAGGAACTCATCATGCGTATAGAAGTATTTCTAAAACGTACCCGGAAAATAAAAGCTGATAATATTCAGGAATTTCACATTGGAAAATTACGTTTCCATTATAGCGAATTGAAAATTCTTAATGAAGAGAATGTAGCCACTTTGCTTACACAAAAAGAAGCTGAACTGCTCAAATTTTTTGCCCTGCATCCAAACAAAATATTAAAACGGGATGAAGTTTTACTGCATGTATGGGGTAAAGATGATTACTTCCTGGGCAGGAGCATGGATGTTTTTATAACGAAATTGCGTAAACTGTTGAAGCCAGATGAGTCTATCATGATTGAAACCTTACATGGTGTTGGTTTCCGGCTAAATACGCCTCCCCCCAAGGGCTAAAATACTGGCGGTAGCATACTTATTATTTGTTCTTTAATTTCGGTCAATTCACCATCATTCAAGGATAGTTTTTTCCGGGTAAAATTCAGGTCGTCGGCACTGTTTATAGGCACCAGGTGCATGTGCGCATGCGGCACTTCCAGGCCGATAACGCTAAGGCCTACGCGATTACAATCAAATGTTGCTTCCATGGCCCGGGCTATGGGTTGTGCAAATACAAGCATTTTAGCAAGATAACTTTCCGGCAAATCAAAAATTTTGTCTATACTAGTTTTTGGTATTACCAGTACGTGACCTTTCACCAGTGGGGCAATATCTAAAATAGCAATGAAATTTTCGTCTTCCCGTATGGTGTAAGAAGGAATTTCACCTACAATTATTTTTTCAAAAACAGACATAAGGCAAACTTAAATTGAAATGTTATTTACTTTAAATTTCATCACACCCGCAGGTACGGTCACTTCTGCCACTTCGCCTTCCAGTTTTCCTAATAAACCTCTCCCTATCGGGGAAGTTACAGAAATTTTTCCTGCTTTTAAATCTGCTTCAGATTCTGAAACAATCTGGTAAGTCATGGTCTTATTCGTTGCCAGGTTGGTCACATTTACCTTGGTGAGTATGCTCACACGGCTTGTATCAATAGTTTTCTCATCCAGGATGCGTGAATTGGCGAGAGCCCCCTCCAATTGATTTATTTTAGCTTCAAGAATGCCCTGCGCTTCTTTAGCAGCATCATATTCCGCATTCTCCTTTAAGTCACCTTTTTCCCGTGCTTCGCCTATGGCATGACTGGCAGCCGGCCTATCAACAGACTTCATACGGTTAAGGTCCGTCTGCATTTTGTCAAAGGTTACCTGCGTCACGTAATTGGTAGCGGTCATATAAATTGGTTTAAGGTATACGAAAAAAAATACAACGCTTCATCTGATAAAGCGTTGCATACGACGAAGATACAAATTCTTTATAATTTCTAGCACAAACCGTTTAGAGCAGGTGTTCAATTTTTTCCAATAAAATTACACTCATTTTCATAAAGGCCTCATGCGTATACCCGGCTATATGCGGCGTAAGCAGTACATCGGGGTGCGTGCGGAGGAATTCAAACCAAACCTTTTCGTCTTGTGAAAGAGATTCCAGTTTTTCATTTTCCAATACATCCAGGGCGGCGCCACTTATCTTACTTTCTTTTAAGGCATTAGAAAGAGCAATTGTATCTAAAACTTTGCCACGGGAAGTATTTATAATCCAGGGCTTCTGCTTTAAGGCATCAAAAAATCCTTTATCTGCCATATGAAAGGTTTCTTCTGTTAGCGGCACATGAAAGCTGATGATTTCTGCATACCGGGTTATATGCTCCAGGTTAACTTCCCGCACCAGGCCGCCGGCAAAACCTTCTTTATATTTATCATAAGCCAGGATCGTTACGCCAAAGGGCTGCAGGAGTTGCGCAAAGGCCTGGCCGGTGTTTCCATATCCCACCAATCCAACTGTTCTTCCTTTCAATTCCCAACCGCGGTTTTCATTTCTTTTCCAAATATATTCCTGTACCTCACGGCTGCTGCGGCAGATATTATTCATCAGGTTTAATACTAACCCTAAGGCATGTTCGCCCACAGCATTGCGGTTGCCTTCCGAGCTGCTGAAGGAAGAAATATTTTTTTTGGCGGCATGTTCAGTGTCTATTAGTTCTAACCCACTTCCTAACCTGCCAATCCATTTTAAAGCGATGGCTTTATCAATTAAATTCCGATCAATTTTGAGCCTGGTCGTAACAACAATACCTTCAGCCTGGGGAATAATTTTTTCAAGCTCCTCATATGTAATGTGGGGTTCATAAACTACCTGGTGACCTTTCTTTTCCAGGGTCTCCTGCAATATGGAATGCGCTTTAGAAGTTATGAGTATCATGCTTCAAACATTGCCGTAACACTGATTTCCACATTTACATTTTTAGGCAATCCCTTTACAGCAATAGTTTCGCGGGCAGGAGCTGATTTCCCTTCAAAATATTTCCCATATTCTTCATTTACCGCAGCAAATAAACTCATGTCAGAAAGAAAAATCGAGGTTTTCACAATATTCCCAAAATTCAGCCCCGCTTCCGTAAGGATGGCTTTTATATTTTTCATTACCTGGGCTGTTTCTTCTTTTATTTCGCCAGATATAACATTACCAGATTCCGGAACCAACGCAATCTGACCGCTTACAAAAAGTAAATTACCCGCACGGACAGCCTGGGAATAAGGCCCGATGGGCGCCGGGGCACCTGCAGTTTCTATTATTGTTTTTGCCATTTCAGCTCTTTTATTTCTTACAAATATATCTGATCCCCGGTACGTATTTTTGCTAAAAAAATATGAATACTATAATGCTGGTTAGTGAAGAGAAGTGGGCTGAGCTGGAAAGCCAGTATTTGGAAGGTATAAAGCGGGTATTTACTCCAGCTGATCTTTTTAATAATAAGGCGGAATTATATATTAACCTGGAGGAAGATGCGGATACCTTGAACTATGATAAATTAGGGGCGGCCGTTTTAATTAATAGTGTTGCAACCCCGCTGCATTCTATAACCCAAAATAAAAAAACCGTACGCATGAATGGCTGGACTGGATTTTTAAAAAACCAGGTATGGGAAATTTCCGGCCCGGCTTTACCGGAAGTAGAAAGCTTTGCAAAGCATTTGAAAAAAGATTTAATATATACTATGGATGTCCCAGGTTTTATAAGTGCACGCGTAATTTCTATGATAATAAACGAAGCGTACCTAAGTTTGCAGGATGGCATTAGCAGCCGGGAGGACATAGATATTGCAATGAAACTTGGTACAGGCTACCCACACGGGCCATTTGCCTGGGCAAGTTTAATTGGAGAAAAGGAAATACTAAAACTGCTGAATAAACTATCTGAAACGGATAGCCGCTTTTTACCTGCCTCAAACTTAGTTTCAAATAAATGAATAAGCCGGTAATTTTATTGATTGACACCAGCCTTCCTTCCGCATTTATTGCCTTGGCTGCTGAGGGTGAAATCATTCACATAGAAACTAATGATGCCCCGCAGGAGCATGCCTCCTTTGTACATGTAGCAATAAAAAAAGTATTGCATAAAGCGGGCATTGGCATAGGAAACATACAAGCTGTAGCAGTTAATATCGGTCCCGGTTCATATACCGGCTTACGGGTAGGCCTGGCAACAGCCAAAGGGATTTGTTATGCGGCAAATCTCCCACTCATAGCACTAAATGGACTGGAATTATTAGCACATGCTGTTATTAATGGAACCTCGGAAATTTATTCTCAAAAAAGTATTATTATTCCGATGATAGATGCCCGCAGGATGGAAGTTTTTATGGCGGGGTATGATGAAAAAATGAATTTAATAATTCAACCGAAGGCAGAAATATTAGATATAAATAGTTTTACTGAAGTGGAAATTTTCCCTCACATATATTTAACAGGTAATGGTGCCGAAAAATCAAAAGAATTATTTTCGTTTAAGCCTTACCGGTTTGTTAACATTCCAAATCTTTATAAGCCTATGAGTTTGATGGGTTTGGTGAAATATAAAGGCCTCTATTTTGCTTCTCTTAACAACCTGGAACCCTTTTATATAAAGGCTTTCCATGATACAAACAATAGTTAAATTACCGTCATATTACGGTAATTTAACAATAGTTGAATAATTAGATATTTATTCCTTTTTACCTTTGCTTATTATCAATTTAATTATTCAATTATTCAAAAAATTTTACTCCTATGATGGTTGCAATGCAAGCTCCAGAGCAGATTAAAATGTCTGAAAATGGAACACCAAATTCGCTAAAAGTTAACTATCACAACTTAAAAAAAGCAGCCATGGTGCTTCGGGCCCTCAATCACAAATTGAGGCAGCAGATTCTCGCTCTTATCGAAACAGAAAAAAAAATTACTGTAACAGAAATATACGTACGTATGCGCCTGGAACAGTCAGTGGCTTCCCAACATTTAGCCATCCTGCGCAGAGCAGGAATTGTAAACACACAACGTGATGGTAAGTTTATTTTTTACACGGTGAACTACAACAGAATTGAAGAGATTAATCAACTGGCAGAAGGTTTAATATCCTAACACAGCCGGAATTTTTTTTCAAAAGCGGAAACATGTTTTCCGCTTTTTTTTATTTTAAATTTGCAGACAAATTCAAATATGTTTATTAAACAATTATACACCACCTGCCTGAGCGAGGCGGCCTACTATATAGAAAGTGAAGGTGAGGCAGCTATTATTGATCCTTTGCGGGATATAGAAGAATATGTGGCCCTGGCTAAAGAAAGAGGCACCATCATAAAATATATTTTTGAAACACATTTTCATGCTGATTTCATTAGTGGGCATATTGAATTATCACAGGTAACTGGTGCGCCTATCATATATGGCCCGGAAGCAAAAACGCTTTATCAAACAATGAACGCTGTTGATGGCGAAATTTTTAACCTGGGTAAAATCTCAATAACTGTATTGCACACGCCCGGCCATACAATGGAAAGCTCCTGCTTCCTGTTGAAAGATGAAAATGGTAAGGCGCATGCAATTTTTACCGGAGATACTTTATTTGTTGGCGATGTTGGCCGACCGGATTTAAGTGGCGGCAACATGAGCCCGGAAGAACTTGCCGGAATTTTATATGATTCACTACAAGCGAAAATTCTTCCTTTGCCGGAAGATGTATTGGTTTACCCGGCACATGGGCCCGGCAGCAGCTGTGGTAAAAACCTGGGTCCAAATACTTTCAGCACCATGGGCGAAGAAAGAAAAACGAATTATGCATTGCAAACGCAAACGCGGGAAGAGTTTATTAAAGCAGTAACAAAGGGATTAGCAACAGCACCGGTTTATTTCGCTATAAATGCTAAAATAAATAAAGAAGGATATGATATGATGGGTGAAATAAAGAAAAGAAGTATGAAGGGATTGAGCATTGCAGATGTAAAGAAAAATTTGGAGGAAGATGTATTGTTGCTGGATACCCGCCCGGCAACTGAGTTTACCCAGGGCTTTATACCGGGGTCTGTGTTTATTGGCCTGGAAGGCCGCTTTGCCGAGTGGGCAGGTAGCTTATTGCCCTTCAATAAATCTATGATGATCCTAACCCCAAAAGGCAACGAGGAAGAAACGATTATCCGCCTGAGCCGTGTAGGTTTTGATAAAGTTGTGGGATATGTAAAAGGAGGATTTAAAGCCTGGGAGAAAGCGGGGGAAAAACTAGACATGATCATAGATGTAGAAGCAGATGAACTTATGATGGACATTCCTCATGATCCCAATCTCCAGGTGATAGACGTGCGCCGCGAAACTGAATTTGCGGATGGTCACCTGGACAATGCTTATAACCTGCCCCTGCAGGAGATGACGGATATAGTTCACATTGCGCAACTGGAAGATAATAATAATTTATATGTGCACTGTGCCGGTGGCTATCGAAGTGTTATTGCAGCTTCACTACTCAAAAGGCAGGGATATCATAACCTGAGAAATGTACTGGGTGGCTGGGCATCCATTAAAAAAATAGAAAAGGTCAAAGTTGTAAAAGAAGCCAGTGTATTAAACTAAGCCTGGTTTTGATCCGGCCCTTGCAGAGGAGGGATATTATCTATCCACTGTTTTTGTAAGGCATCGTGAAAAGTCCATTTCCAGCGGCGATGGCTCCACAAATAATTTTCCGGTGCTTCCCGTATATTTTCTTCCAAAAAATCCCTGAAAAGCATAGTTAATTCTCCGGCCTCCAGCGTATTACCATGTTCCCTAATAATGATTGGAATAAATTTATAATGCCCTCTTTTTATCTTAACAATTTTTACGAAAACTACCACAGCATCTTTTCTCCGGGCTATTTTGTCCGGCACTGCTACAAATGGGGCAGCCTTGGAAAAAAAATTCAGCCAGCTGCCTTTTTCATTTATTGCCGGATTTTGATCTGCGACTAACCCTAAGGCATACCTGCCGGAAAAAATAGTATGCATCCGGCTTTTGAATTCATAAGTAGAAACCATTATGGCATTATAGCGCCGTCGGATTTTAAGATATATCCTGTCCAGGGCTTTATTTTGTATAGGTTGATAGATGCCCACCCAGGGCGTTTCCAGGTTTTTCGATATGGCCAGGTGGGCATACTCCCAGTTCATCTGGTGGCCGCTATGAAAATGCAAATCCCGTCCTTTGCTTGCAAGGGCATTACATTGATCTAGGTTTATGATTGCCCGCTCACTAAATGCCTTATCTGAAATGCTGATTAACTTAATGGTTTCAATAAATGTATCCGTGAGGTTGCGGTAAAATTTAGAAGCTATTGCAAGCTTATCCTGGGGGCTTTTTTCCGGGAAAGCAATATCCAGGTTATTCAGAACAATTTGTTTCCTGTACTTCATTACCCGGAAGAGTAGAAAATATGCCGCATCACTAATTGTATAAAGAATGAAAAAAGGCAATAGTGAAAACAGATATGTGATGGCGTAAATGATATAATACATACAGTGAAATTTTACCTGGCCTCTACAAAATTGTATTCTGTAACAGGTTGCCCTTCTCCGGAAAATCGGTATTATAATGCAGGCCGCGGCTTTCTTTCCGCAGTTCTGCTGATTTTACAATTAGGTATGAGATGGTAATCATATTGCGCAATTCGCAGAGCTGCTGAGAAACTACGGAAGTTTTATATAGCTGCTCCGTTTCTTCATGCAACAAATCCAGCCGCCGATTTGCTCTTTGCAGGCGATCATTATTGCGAACAATACCAACATAATCTGTCATTAATAATTTCATTTCTTTCAGACTCTGTGTAATGAGGATGAGTTCCTGCGGCTCCGAAGTTCCCTTGGCACTCCAATCGGGTATGCCTTGCCGTATGAGTGGCCTTCCTGTACCTGACCACCGTTTTAATAATTCTACACTGCTGAGATAAGCCCTGTGCGCAAAAACCATAGCCTCCAGCAAACTATTACTCGCCAGGCGATTTGCACCATGCAGGCCGGTACTGGCGCATTCCCCTGCCGCATATAATCCTGTGATGGAAGTTTGTGCCCATTCATCTGTCTTAACCCCGCCACAACTGTAATGAGCAGCCGGCGATACCGGTATCATTGTTTTGGAAACATCAATGCCTATGCTCAGGCACTTCGCATAAATATTTGGAAAATGTTCCTGAAATTTATCCATATCCATATGCCGGCAATCCAGGTAAACATATTCGGTACCACTGATTTTCATTTCATTATCTATGGCCCGGGCAACGATATCACGGGGCGCCAGGTCCAGGCGATCATCATAGCGCTGCATGAAAGCTTCCCCATTTTCATTGCGTAAAATTCCGCCATCGCCCCTAACCGCTTCCGTTATTAAAAATGATTGTCCCCGTACGCCTGCTTCATAAAGCGCAGTGGGATGAAACTGGATAAACTCCATATTTTCTATTCTACCTTTTGCCCTGTAAACCATGGCAACACCGTCTCCCGTAGCAATGGCCGGGTTGGTTGTACTCCTGTAAACCTGCCCATTGCCACCTGTTGCCAGCATGGTAATACCAGCAAGAATTTTTTCTATTGTATGTGTTGCAAGATTAAGCACATACACACCATAACATTCTATCTCCGGGGTAGACTTCGTTACCAGGTATCCAAGGTGGTGCTGGGTAATAATATCCAATACAAAACATTGGGTTATAAGATGAATATTATTGCACCGCTTGATGGCTTCCAGTAAGGTGCGTTCCATTTCTTTACCAGTTACATCTTTATGATGCAGGATCCTGTTTTCACTATGCCCACCTTCCTTACCCAGTTTATAATCCCCATCCGGATCCTTATCGAAACGGGCTCCCCAGCTGATGAGTTCATTGATTCTTTGTACGCCTTCCTTTATTACGATTTCCACAATTTCAGGATTACACAAACCATCGCCGGCATCCAGGGTATCATCTATATGTTTTTGAAAACTATCCTGGCTAAAATCCATGACCCCAGCAATGCCACCCTGGGCATACTTGGTATTGGTCTCATCGCTTTGGGCTTTGGTAATGATGGTAATTTTTTTATCGGGGCAGGCCTCAGCAACCTTTAATGCATAGGTTAAGCCGGCTATACCAGAACCAATAATAAGAAAGTCAGTTTGCATATAATATTATAAAACTATGCTGGTTCAATCCAGCAGTCATTGGCTTTTAATAAATTTATCAATTCATCTACGGCTACTTCACTGTTGATATTTCTTTGCATCACTTCCTTTCCTTTGTACAAAGTAATTTTTCCCGGGCCGCTGCCGACGTAACCAAAGTCAGCATCTGCCATTTC
The DNA here is from genome assembly GCA_039926825.1 of Ferruginibacter sp. Lineage (GTDB taxonomy): Bacteria > Bacteroidota > Bacteroidia > Chitinophagales > Chitinophagaceae > Ferruginibacter. Next base: position 908 of record JBDSWG010000140.1, on the reverse strand, counting down.
TCCGGGGCCATTTACAATACATCCCATAACCGCGATTTTTAATCCTTTGAGATGCTGAGTTACACTTCGTATACGCGTTGTCGTTTCCTGGAGATCAAAAAGAGTGCGGCCACAACTTGGGCAACTGATGTATTCGGTTTTAGATATCCTCGTACGCACAGCCTGCAAAATAGAGAAGGCGGTATTGTTCAGGAACTGGTGATTGTTATTGTTGACCAGGTTAGTGCGACCGGTAGTTACTGCATTAGTAATTTTAGATGGATCATTCATCAACCATATACCATCGCCCATTCCATCCAGGAAAAGAGCGCCGGTTTCAATACTGAAATGTATAAGCTGTTCGTCAATTCCCTCATGATGACTTTCTGCAGCCAGTACAACCGGGTGTGTAATTTCCAACTGGTGCAACGCAATAAAAAAACGTCGTATGGCTTGTACACTATTTACGCCATTGGCATAAATACAATAAACAATATTAGAATGCTCACGGGATTTTTGCAAAACATCCGTGTATTCAGCATTTGCGTCTATGGCAACAAAAACTGCAGCAGCTTTTTCATTTCCTTCATGGGAATAATTACCAGCCTGGTATAGCGGGTAAACATTTTTACCTGGTGACGAATTATGCCAGGCATCTGCATCTACAATTATACCCAGGTTTGAAGGAAAACTACCCTGTGGCATTTTTGATCCGGTATAAATAATATCTGCAGCTGCATCTGCCACATGCCATTTATCCGTTTTATTTATATACCTGTAACCTATGCTGTCAAGGTCTTCGGGGTTTATGCTTTCTGCCTGCATAAAATCTGCAATAACGACAGGTACATGACCGGTGCCAATATTACTAACGGCATGCGATACACGACGGCTGTAATTAAAGGGGTCGTAAAAAGGTTTAATAGTTT
>JBDSWG010000139.1:0-14778 GCA_039926825.1 Ferruginibacter sp. | reverse complement strand
TTACCACCAAGAAAAATACTGTTTGAGGCAACCGTATTTTTTGCTCCACTCCATCCATCGCCATTGCCTCCAAGAAAAATATTATTGGACAAAACCCCATTTGAAGTTCGGCTGAAGCCATCACCGTTTCCCCCCAGGAATATAGCACTGGCAGAAACTATATTTTTCCTGTTGCTAAAACCATCGCCGTTACTGCCGGAAAATATAGCATTATTGGGTGGCTGCGCTGTTATACCCGTTGCCATAAACGCAACGAACATGAATGTGATAATTTTTTTCATAGTTAAGTTTTAAAAATGAAAAAATTATTCGCCTGTACGTACACCCCGGCCACCAAAAACCCCGTTTACATTTACTATAGGGTAAGGCCCATAAGACCTGTCGCTTACCTGCAACGAACCGATGCCATCAAAAAAATATCCTCCCCTGGCTGTAATGGACTGGTCATTTGTAGTGGAAGGCCAGTTATTGGTGTTGGCCTCTGCATTTGCTGTAAGTACCCCGTCACCATGCAAACCGGTAAATGATCTGCCGGCTGCATTACCTGAATATACCACTATCTCATCCCCGTTTCCGGTCATTTCCATGCTACCATAAAAAGTAGCACCACTGGTTGTTCGTGTACTCGTCCCCGTTGCCAGGGCGCCACATCTCATTAGTACTCCAGGCCCTCCGGAATAATTGGCATTTCCGGACCCCCAGGTTTCATTGGCAGCTCCCTGGTTGGCTGGTGTTATAATAGCTGAAATGGTGGTATTACCCCAGGCATACTCCAGGGGAGAAGGTGTATTATTACCACCCCTGCAGGCTTTTTCAAATTCCATTTCCGTCATGGGACGCATGGCTGCCCAGTCTAACCAGGCGAGAACCGACAAGCCTGAAAAATTACTTGCAGCTCGCTCGGGTGTAGTTACAATCATATTTGGTACGGAACCGGTAGCGCTTATTGAATTACGAATATTGGCGTTGGCCTGGGTCAGGGTATTCAAAAAATCAACATACTGCTGGCGACTGAATTCGTATTTCATTGTCCAGAACGCATTGAAGCCCTTAGGAAACGCCGCAGGAATAGTACCGCTATTAAGGAAGTAATTATCCGCGTAAAGATTTCCTGCTGAAGTGCCACACGTCAGGGCTGCTTCGCTGGTTATTGGAAACCAGGTATTCACTGCACCGTCCCGGAATTTATAGAGTTCCGCAGATGCATTGCCCAGGCTATAAGGGCTTTGAGGAACATACACCATTTCAACCGCATACACCTGTATTTCTACGTTTTCATTGTCTAATACACCATCAGCACCATAGTTCCAGCGGAGCTGTGCCAATGTATAATTCACATCACCTATTCCATTTGCACTTCTGTATATCCAGGCACCTTTTCCGTCTGCAGAAGGTTGCAATGTACTACCGGCCGGTGTTGCCTGCCCTGCAATGTTAAGCGTAGCGTGTAACCATACGGAAGTACTTTGTTTACGATACTTAACAAATAACCAGCAGCCATCCCAATTACTTTCATTGGTACTTGTGCGCCAGCTGTTTTTCCAGTTAATATCAAATTGCACCTGGGTGTAGTGCGTCGTTTGTGCGCCACCGGTAGACTGGCCTGTCAGGCTTACATTTGCAACCAATACATCATTAGCAAAAACAGGAGATAAAGCCAGGGCAAATATGCCTAGCAGAAGAAACGCTTTTTTCATACGATTATTTTTAATTTCCTACAAACATAGTTTGAGTATTTGCTTTTTTTGTACCCACCAGTGGGTATTTTAGGCATAAAAAAAGCCCCGGGGAAAACCGGGGCATATATAAAAAATTTGAGTTATTAACCTAAGTAAGCTTTCAAAGCGCCACTGTAACGGGCCTTTTGAAGGCGTTTAATGGCCCTTTCTTTTATCTGGCGTATGCGCTCTTTTGTAAGGTCATATTTCTGGCCTATCTGTTCGATAGTAACACCGTTTTCTCCATCCAATCCAAAATATGCATTTACAATCTCAGCTTCACGTGGGCTTAAAGACTTTAAGACACGGCGTATTTCATTCTTTAATGAATCATGCATGACGTCTTCATCTGTTTCATCCCCACCTTTTAATAAATCACCCATGGCCACATCTTCGGCTTCATGCACCGGCGCATCCAGCGATGTATGACGTGTATTACTCTGGAAAATATTATTGATTTCTGTTTCACTCATCTCCAGCAATTCTGCCAGTTCCTCGGTTGATGGTTCCCGCTCATGCTCCTGCTCAAAAGCCATATAAGCTTTATTGGCTTTATTATAAGTTCCGATTTTATTTTGTGGTAACCTCACCAACCTGCCCTGCTCTGCGAGTGCCTGAAGAATGGATTGCCGAATCCACCAAACGGCATAAGAGATAAATTTAAAACCCTTCGTTTCATCAAAACGCTGGGCAGCTTTTATAAGGCCGAGATTTCCTTCATTGATCAAATCACTCAGGGAAAGACCCTGGTGCTGGTATTGTTTTGCTACAGAAACCACGAAACGAAGATTCGCCTGCACCAATTTATCCAGGGCACGTTGGTCCCCCATTTTAATTTTTTGTGCAAGTATGGTTTCCTCTTCCGGCGTAATCATAGATATCTTGGAAATTTCCTGAAGATACTTTTCTACTGCCTGGGAGTCCCTGTTCGTAATTTGGGTTGCTATTTTTAATTGCCGCATGGTAATGTATTAGTTCAGAATTTTAAACACTTTATGAGCTACAAAGTTGGAATCAGTTGCAAATAAGGAAGATGCAGAAATTCCATTAAAATGTGTGCAAAAGTACATTGCTTTTTTTGTATTTCATAGTAAATACGAAAGTTTAGGGGTATTTGGGGAGAAATGCTGGATAAATATTAAAACTTTTACTTCGATTTAGCAATTGAAGTAGAAATGTACCATTTTTCATTTCAAGAATTTACATATTACCTTTACTTTTTTCTATAAAAATTTATATGCTGACTGAATTACGTTCTGATACATTTACCAAACCCGGGCAAGGCATGCTGGAAGCCATGATGAAAGCCGAAGTAGGTGACGATGTTTTTGGTGAAGACCCTTCTGTAAATGCGCTCCAGGCTTATGCAGCCAACCTCTTTGGTATGGAAGCCGCCTTATTTTGCCCCAGCGGAACCATGACCAACCAGATTGCTATTAATTGTCATACACGGCCGGGAGATGAGGTAATTTGTGAAGAATCCAGCCATGTGTACTTATATGAAGGCGGTGGCATTTCTTTCAACAGTGGATGCCAGGCAAAATTAATAAAAGGTGACAGGGGAATGCTCTCGGCAAATCTTATAGCATCTGCCTTACATGCTGAAGATATTCATAAACCTTTTACCCGCCTCGTCTGCCTGGAAAATACCTCTAACCGCGGTGGCGGAAGCTGCTACCAATTTGAAGACATTAAAGCTATTTCAAATCTTTGCCGGGAAAATAATCTTGCGCTGCACCTGGATGGTGCAAGGGTCTGGAACGCCATTGTGAATTGCAATGAGAACCCGCAGGATTATGGAAAAGCTTTTGACAGTATTTCAGTTTGTCTCAGTAAAGGCCTGGGCACACCATTAGGAAGTTTATTGATTGGAGATAGTAAATTTATTCACCAGGCCCGGCGGATCCGTAAAGTTTTAGGTGGTGCCATGCGGCAGGCCGGTTATATGGCTGCAGCCGGCCTTTATGCATTAGCTAACAATATAGAACGGCTGGAAGAAGATCACCGCCATGCAAAAAAGGTTGCTGACCTGCTGATGCAAAAAGATTTTGTCGGGAAAATGCTGCCTGTAGAAACGAACATTATCATCTTTGAGGTAATTGAAGATTACACTGCCCGAAGTTTTTGTGATAAGCTGAAAGAATATGAGGTGTTGTGTATTCCTATCTCCCCCACCCAGGTGCGAATGGTTTTTCACCTAGATGTCTCCACGCAAATGGTTAATGATCTGTTAGAAATTTTAGATACTTTTTAAACCTTAGTTTTATGCTACCTGCTGTAAACCCCACCACTACCGAAGCCTGGAAAAACCTGGAAGAAAATTATTTACTGACAATAAGCCGGCATTTGAAAGAACTTTTTGCGTATGATGAAAATAGGTTTACTAACCATTCTATTGCATGGGAAGACTGGCTTTTTGATTATTCCAAAAATAATATAGATGACGCCTGCCGCTACTTGTTGCTGCAATTAGCCAGTGAAACACAACTTCAGGAAGCGATCGAAATGATGTTTACGGGGGAGATAATTAATGGCACGGAGAAACGTGCTGTATTGCACACTGCCCTGAGGAATTTTTCCGGCAACCCAGTAATAAGCGACGGGGGAAATGTGATGCCGGAGATTGAAAAAGTCCGAAACCAGATGCGTCAATTTTGCCATAAAATTCACAGCGGAGAATGGAAAGGCTATTCCGGGAAAAAAATAAAATATATTGTAAATATTGGAATTGGGGGAAGTGATTTAGGACCTGTAATGGTTACAGAAGCACTAAAACCTTATTGGATAAAAGACATTCAGCCCTATTTTGTGAGCAACATTGATGGAACACACCTGGCGGAAACATTGAAAAAAATAGACGCAGAAGAAACTATTTTTCTCATTGCAAGCAAGACTTTTACAACCCAGGAGACCATGACCAATGCTGCATCAGCGAAGAAGTGGCTGCTAGAACAGGGCGCTGCAGAAACGGACATTCCGAAACATTTTGTTGCCTTAAGTACAAATAGTGAAGCTGTAAAAGATTTTGGAATTGATGAAGTCAACATGTTCCCCTTCTGGGATTGGGTGGGTGGCCGTTACAGTTTATGGAGTGCCATTGGTTTATCTATAGCCGCAACTATCGGTTATGATAATTTTGAAAATTTACTGAAAGGTGCAGAATCTGCAGATAATCATTTCCGCACCACAACACATGAAAAAAACATTCCCGTTATAATGGCTTTGGTGGGTATCTGGAACCGCAACTTTTGTGGCTACCCGACGGAGGCTATATTGCCTTATGATCAATATTTGCACCGCTTCCCCGCCTATTTTCAGCAAGGGAATATGGAAAGTAACGGCAAGCATGTAGACAGGAACGGTAAAATTCTTTTATATGAATCCGGGCCGGTAATCTGGGGTGAGCCCGGCACCAACGGGCAACATGCATTTTACCAGCTTATTCACCAGGGTACCGAAATTGTTCCCTGCGATTTTATAGCGCCGGCTATTTCGCATAACCCTATGGGTGAGCATCACAAAATTTTATTGAGTAATTTTTTCGCCCAAACTGAAGCGTTGATGAATGGACAAAAAAATGAAAATCCTTACCGTGTTTTTGAAGGCAACCGGCCCACAAATTCTTTTTTAGTAAAGAAAATTACACCCTATTCGCTGGGCCAGTTAATCGCATTTTACGAACATAAAATTTTTGTACAGGGAATCATCTGGAATATATACAGTTTTGATCAATGGGGCGTAGAACTGGGTAAGAAGCTCGCGGGAAATGTGTTGCAGACACTGCAAAAAAATAGCCCGTCGAGTAGCCATGACAGCAGTACCAACGGGCTTATAAATAAATTTAAAAACTGGACCGGGTAATAAAAATTAATTATATACTTCGCCGTTCAATTGCAGGTCTTCTGGAAATTCTAATTTAAATGAAGAACCACCGACAGTACCTTTCACTTTAAATTCTTTGAGCGGTGCCGTACTTTCTGATCCGCCTTTAAGCATAAAACTAACTTTCCATTGTTGCACCCCGGCATTGGAAGCACTCACTTTTACAGATTTATTATCAGCATAAGTTTTACCAACTTCAAATACGGGAGGTAACATTTCAACAGCATTCACCTTATATTCCTGTCCATCAATTTTTATTTCTTTCACGATGATGGGTTTGCCTTTTGCGGCTTCCATAATCATATATCTTTTAATTATAGATTTGTCAACTGCCTGTCCATCTTGCTTCACCATCTGAGCCCCCGGAGAAGATACCGTAAAAAAGGCACTGGTGATTTTTATATCGGGGTTGGTTTGTGCAAAACTGAACAGGGAAAATATTGAAAATAATAGGGTAAGCGAGTAAATCTTTCTCATGGTTTAAATTGTTTATGCAAAGCTATAGAGATGTACGGGCAACGAGAACCTTTAGATGTTAAAAAGAAGCCCCGCTATATGAAACGGGGCCAATATTGTGAATTTTTTGTATTACCATTTGTCTACATCCTCATGGCTGCCATTATCCGGCGCTTCATCACTACCCGTATTTTCATTTTCAGCAGGTTGTTCAGCAATATCATCGGCAGGCTCTTCTGCGCCTTGCATAGTAGGTGCGGCTTCTGTTTTTTGTTCTTGTTCAGCGGGCGGGTTATACTGGCCACTATCGTCACCTTCATAAGGTGTATCATGGTTGAAAGCATCAAAATCAAAATCAGGCATCAGATCAGTTTTCACATAATCAATAGCTTCTGTCAGACCTTTAAGAAATTTATTAAAATCTTCTTTATAAAGAAAAATCTTATGCCTGTCATATCCATCAGAATCAAAACGCTTACGGCTCTCCGTTATGGTGAGGTAAAAATCATTTCCGCGTGTTTCCCTTACATCAAAAAAATATGTACGTCGTTTACCCGCTTTGATGCGTTTGCTATAAACGCTTTCCATTTTTTTATCATTGTTTTCGTACGCCACAATAGTTGTTTTAATAGGTAAATTAATAAATAATGTGCGGGACAAAGATAAAATTGTTTTCGGAATAGCAAAAAATCGTTTACCCCGGTGCTGGCAGGAGTAATATCAGGAATGCCGGCCAATTTGTTGCTTTTGAAACATTTCAGCATAAATACCCTGCAACTGCATTAAGCTGGCATGTGTACCCTGCTCAGCAATTCTTCCATCTTCCATCACAATAATTTTATCAAAATTAAAAAGAGAAAAAATTCTGTGAGTAATGATGAGCGCCGTTTTTCCCTGTAAGTATTCGTATAGTTCACTGATAATTTGTTGTTCAGTTTTTGTATCTACGGCACTCAGGCAATCGTCAAATATCACCAGGGAAGGCTTCTTTATCATGGCGCGAGCTATGGATATGCGTTGTTTCTGCCCCCCACTCAAAGTAACGCCACGCTCACCAACCAGGGTATTCATCTTTTTTGGCAGGCTGTTTATTTCTTCTAAAATGCCTGCCTGTTCTGCAGCCTTTTCGGCCTCTTCATCTGTGGCCTGCATACGCCCAAATTTTATATTGTTCCGGATAGAATCGCTGAAGAGAAAAACATCCTGGGGCACATAACTTATTTGCGCCCGAAGCGTTGAGAGTTTTAATGATTGTATATTTTTTCCATCATATAATATTTCACCTTCCTGCGGATCATACATCCGTAGCAGCAACTGGGCCAGGGTTGTTTTACCGGATCCAGTACGGCCAACGATGGCCACTTTTTCGCCAGGAAAAATTTCCAGGTTAAAATTTTTCAATGCCTGTATGCCCGTATGCGGGTAAGTAAACCGGACATCTTTAAAACTTATTCCCCCTTTAAGATCTACGTCCACACCATCCCGTGGTTCTTTAATGACCGGCGAGGTGAGCAGGAATTCGTTTATGCGCCGCTGTGAGGCTACGGCACGCTGCGTCATACTCGCCGTCCAGCCTATAGCACTCACGGGGAAAGTGAGCATCTGAATATACATCACAAACTCTGCAATTTTTCCGACTGAAGCACCGGGAACATTATTGGCTACATCTAAACCACCCACCATAATCGTGATGAGTGTACTAAGGCCGATAAGCAACGCCATACTGGGGAAATAAATCGCTTCTGTCTTTGCCAGGCTGAGGGCATTGCTGCGATAGCTTTCACTATTCTCACTGAAATAATCGGACATGGATTTTTCCTGCACAAAGCTTTTAATTACGCGAATGCCGGAGTAAGATTCCTGGGCATTGCCCGTAAGGTCGCTCAGTAAAGCTTGTATTTTTTCACTCTTCCGGTTGATAATAGTGTTTACAAAATAAATGGTGAAAGCCAGTACAGGTAAAGGACACAGAGAAACAATGGTAAGTTTTACATCGCTACGCAGCATAAAAAATAAACTGAACCCAATGACCGCTGCCAGGTTAATGAAATACATGATGGCAGGCCCGGTATACATACGCACGCGGCTCACATCTTCTGCAATGCGGTTCATCAAATCTCCCGTGCTATGCATTTTATAAAATGTGGTGTCCAACTGCTGGTAATGGGCAAAAATGGCATTCTTCTGATCATACTCCACGTGCCGGCTCATAACAATAATTGTTTGCCGCATGAGGAACATGAAGAAGCCACTGATAACGGCAAGAATAATCAGGATGACACCGGCGAAAAAGACTTTCTGCTGGAAAGGCATTTCATTGAATCGCTGAATAATTAAATTCACCATTACATCATAACTACCCAACTGTTGCCCACCACCTTTATTACTTATGGTATTCACCACGGTGTTTACCACGTAGCCGGTAATTTGCGGAGCCAATATCCTGAAATAATTGGTGAGAATAACAAATAAAATACCCAGGAACAATAACCATTTATACTTCCATATATATTTATTAAGGGTAGAAAGCTGTGTCATGAAAAGCAAAAATAGAAGACTATTTTTTAATAATCCTCGGTATTGTGATAATGGTATCCAGGTAAAGCCGCTGCAACAGGTATTTATTCAGCAATGAATCCAGTTTGGGGCTAAGTGGTACTCTGGTTGCATAGCTAAACCGTGTGAGGCTGTCTACTGCAAGGGTATTAATAATATAAGGCGAATCCAACCCGGGGATTATAAGTGAAACTTCTTTATAAACATTCAGCGTATCTACAACATGTATGTTGCGGGCATTCTGTTCAACCATCTGGGCAAAGATATCATTTGCTACTTCAGCACTTAACTCATTCACTTCATCCCGTGTTATATTCATGCGAAAAGGTTTTAGAATATATTTACCCATTTTATGAGACAATAAAAAATTCTGCATACTATCCACATCCTTTGGAGAAAGTACCTTGCCCGAATAATAAATTTTAATATCTACATCTTTATCCCGCTGCAGAAGATTCCACTTTATAATTTCCCGGCCTTCATTCTCCAGTTTATTTATGATGTGGGCCTGGATCTGATTTTTTACAGCCTGCCGGTTATAGACTTTGTAAAGGAAATATCCACTCGGCACAATGGCAACGAGTAAAAGCAAGGCAGACCAACGACTGTAGAGTTTTTCCCGGGGCTTGTTCATATAAATTTTTACTGGAAATTTGAGGTATTTCACAATAAAAAATGTAGCGAGGCTTATAAAAATAGCATTTAATACAAACAGGTAAAAGGCACCGAAAAAAATATTCAACTTCATTGTGGCCAGGCCATACCCAGCTGTGCATAAAGGTGGCATAAGGGCTGTAGCAATAGCTACCCCTGGTATCGCATTGGTTTTATCTCTTCGGGAGATGGCCACGATACCGGCCACACCTCCCACAAAAGCAATTAATACATCCAGAAGAGTGGGATAGGTACGGGAGAGTAATTCTGATGTAGATTCTTTTAACGGGGTGGCCAGGAAAAATAATATTGAAGTACCAAGGCTCAGCAGGATAGCCACAAGAAAATTTCGCATACTTTGGAAAAATAATTCCTTATCATGTATGCCCATAGACAATCCAATACCGAGTATGGGTGACATGAGGGGCGATATAAGCATAGCGCCTATTATAACTGCAACAGAATTAGTGTTCAGGCCAATTGACGCCAATAAAGCAGAACATATAAGAATCCAGACATGAAAACCCTGCAACTTAACGCCAGATGCAATTTCCTTCATAGCCCCCTCCTTATCTGTACCACGAGCGAGGTTAAAAACGATATTAAGTCTACGCCTCATAAAATATTTTAACGCAGTTTACGTGCCACCTTGCCCATGGTAAGCCCCTGGACAATGATGCTGAATAAAACAATAATATACGTGACTGAAATAAAAATTTCGTTGTGATAGGATCGCGGTAAGGATAATGCGAGGGCAACGGAAATGCCCCCACGAAGCCCACCCCAGGTAAGCATGCGAATGGCATTTTTCTCAAAAGCATTTTTAAATTTAAGAAAAATAATAGGAATGAAAACGGATATATACCTTGCACCCAATACAATAACGATACCGGCCAAACCGAGATAAAGAAATGTTGGTGTGAAAGAAATTAAAAGCATTTCAAAGCCTATCAGCAGGAAAAGAATGGCATTCAATACTTCATCCAGCATTTCCCAGAATTTATCAACATAATCCCGGGTTACATCACTCATGCCATGCTCCCGGCTTTTATTACCTGTTATTAAGCCAGCTACTACCATAGCCAGAGGCCCGGAAATATGCAGCATATCTGCGAGCAGGTAACCACCCATTACAATTGCAAGGGTGATCATAACTTCTACTTTGTAGTTATTTATGGATCGTAAAAGGAAAAAACCGAGATAGCCAAGACCAAAGCCAAATAGTAACCCCCCACCCGCTTCTTTTATAAATAATATACCAATGTCCACTGCATTCAACGCTCCCGGGCCGGCTTCAATAATTTCGAATATGCTGATAAAAACCACCACAGCCACACCATCATTGAATAAGCTTTCGCCACTAATTTTTGTTTCCATTGATTTTGAAATATTGGCTTCTTTTAAAATACCAATAACCGCAATGGGATCCGTGGGAGATATGAGGGACCCGAAAAGCAGGCAATACAACAATTCAATGTGAAGCCCGAAGACCTGGAAAAGAAAATAAAAAGCCACACCGACGACAATAGTGGATATAACGACGCCGATGGTAGAGAAAACGATTATGGGTAAACGCTCTTTTCTCAGGTTATGAATATCCAGGTGAATGGCACCTGCAAATAACAGGAAACTCAACATCACCTTCATGAGGATGGTGTGGAAATCCAGCTGCGAGAGCTGGTACATAGAGGCTCTGAAAATACCCGGATCATATTTTCCCACACCGATAACCAGCAAAGACGCAACGGTGGAAATGATCATAATACCAATAGTATTCGGCAACTTTAAAAATCGAAAGTTGATATACCCGAACAGTGCTGCCAGCACAATTATGATTGCAAAAGTGTTATATATTTCCATGAGAAATTTTAGCCGGTTCCAGGCAAAGATAACCCGATGAAAATATTTTAAAACCAAATTGCATTAGTAAACCACCCGCTTCATCTTCGGTACGAGAATGTGCATGATTACCCAAGCCAGTATATAGGCCCCACCGCAAATGAAGAACATGATGTAATACCCGGTTTGAATTTCACCGATAGACTCATAGTAAACAAACATCCGCTTCTGAATAAGCCAGGTGAGCAATAAACCACCCACGCTACCGAACAAACCTCCTATACCAGTAACACTGGCTGTGCAACGCTTTGGGAACATATCAGATACAGTGGTAAATATATTTGCACTCCATGCCTGGTGGCCCGCCATGGCAAGGCCGATGATGACAACAGCAAACCACATATTCATTTGCCCCAGGTATTGAGAAAATATAATCGGTACTACCAAAAAAGCATAAATAAGCATACTGGTTTTTCGGGCTTTAAATACTGCCCAGCCATTATTAATAAGCCTAAGTGGTAACCAACCTCCAGCAACACTTCCCAAACTGGCAATAATTAGGGGTATAGCCGCCGGCCAAATAATTGCATAGCTGTCAAGAGAATATTCTTTACGCAGGAAATCCGGTAGCCAAAAAATGTAAAACCACCACACAGGATCCGTAAGGAATTTACCAATTGCAAACGCCCAGGTTTGCCTGTAAGTCAATAATTTAAGCCAACTCATCCGTGGCTCAGATTCATTTAAGTCAGCTTCTTCATCTATATCACTGTTGATATATAATAACTCTTCAGGTGAAAGACGCTTTTGCTTTTTTGGAATTTCATAAAATATGAACCAAAAGATAAGCCATATAAAACCTACAACGCCGGTGAGTATGAAAGCCCATTGCCAGCCCATGGTTTCTGCAATGTAGGGTATAGTAAAAGGCACTGCAATGGCACCGATATTAGATCCGGAATTGAAGATACCGGTAGCGAGTGCACGCTCTTTTTTAGGAAACCACTCTGCCATCGTTTTGATAGCAGCAGGAAAATTTCCGGCTTCCGCCAACCCGAGAAACCCACGGGCTATTCCTAAACCCATTGTGCTCTGTGCAAGGGCATGTGCCATAGCTGCAATACTCCAGACGGTTGTGGCCAAAGCGTAACCTATTTTAGTACCCAGCTTATCAATTATTCTACCGGCGAAGATAAATCCTATAGCATAGGCAAGTTTAAAAGCCATTTCAATATCCGCATAATTTGCAACTTCTTCTACCGGCGACCAATGAAAATATTCGGCCAGGTAGGGCTTCAAAAAACTGATAACAGTTCTGTCGAGGTAATTAATGGTGGTGGCAAAAAACACCAAAGCACATATTGTCCACCGGTATTTTCCTATCTTTTGCTGCATGAGATTATTTTTTTGAAGTGATCTTTATTTGCTTAATCATCTTTAAAATTTCCCGGGCTTTATTTGTGAGCGGAGCCAGGCCATCAAGTACTTTAAACTCAGCAGGAATTAAATTACTTCCCAAACCAACGGCCACTACGCCGGCACCAAACCATTGACCAAGATTTTCGGTGGTTGGTTCTACCCCACCCGTAGGCATAAACGCAATATTGGGAAATAAATCTTTTATGGCTTTCATGTAAGATGGGCCTAAGACACTTCCGGGGAACAGCTTAACAAGTTTTACACCCATTGTTTCAGCTTTCGCTATTTCCGTAGGCGTCATACAACCGGGTATCCAAAGGATTTTATTGTTATAGGCTACATCAAATACATCTTCAATAAGGGCCGGACTTATGAGGAAATCTGCACCGGCGTCCAGGAAAGAGAGGGCATCGGCTTCCGTTTTCATAGTACCTGCCCCGATGAATAAATCTTTGTATTGTGTAGCGGCCCTACGCATAGCAGCAAAGTTTAGTAAAGCTCCTTCGCCCCGGTTAGTAAATTCAATTAGTCTTACACCACCGGCATATAAAGCATGTAAGAGGGAAACGCAGGTTTCTTCATCTTTATGATAGAATAAGGGCATTAATCCCTGGTCTTTTATTGCAACTATTATTTGTTCTCTTTTTTCCATGTGGCTATTAGTCACTTCAGTTAAAAAATAAAGATAAGTCATCGATACGGCTTATCCGCCTGCAAAAAGTACCGGCAACGTTACCAGCCAAAATAATTTTTTACATTATTGAAACATATATCCTGTATCACCTGCCCCGTCCATTTTATATCGTCCGGCATTTCACCATTTTCAATTTCTTCACCAAAAATCTTGCAGAGAATACGCCGGAAATATTCGTGGCGTGGATAGGAAAGAAAGCATCTTGAGTACGTGAGCATGCCTACAAAGCGGCTCAGCAAACCCATATTAGACAAGCATAAGACTTTAGAATTCTTTATGTAAACAACGAAACAATTTTCCTATCTGCTATACTGGTATAAGCAGCTTCTATTATTCTTATAACGTCTGTGCCTTCATCTGCGGTAACCGGTAGTTTACCCTGATTTCGAAGAGAATCATATATTCCTTCATAAAAAGCCATGTAATTCCCGGTAAGCGATGGTACTCTTTCTTTGATGATTTTTCCGCCGCTTTCTGTGTGAAGCAGACCAGCATCTTTTTCATCTTCCCGCCCCCAACCTGGCGAACCCGGAATTTTTCCTTTTTGCAAATCGACTTCCTGCACATCACCCCTGTTTTTTAAAAAACTGCCCTTGCTCCCATGTATTACAAATGACGGCACAGGTTCGCGGACAATTGTACTACCCTTCAATCGTACACGCATCGCCGGATAAAGTAATAAAATTTCCATGTAGTCATCAACCAGGGAAGAGGTGCGCTGTTTCAATGTATCCGCAAAGACTTCCTGGGGCAGTCCGAACAGTTGCAACGCCTGGTCTATTATATGAGCGCCAAGGTCGTAAATAATACCTGTGCCTTTCACTGGTACTTCTTTATGCCCTTTAGGACTTAGCGATTTATTATACCTGTCAAAATGAATTTCTGCTTCCATTATTGCTCCCAGTTGGCCAGATTCTATAACTTCTTTCACAGTCAAATAGTCGCTATCCCAGCGCCTGTTTTGAAAAACGGATAAATAGCATTTTTTTTCTTTCGCCAGGGCGGCAAGATATTCAGATTCATTGACGGTAACAGTAAATGGCTTTTCAACTATTACATGTTTGCCGGCCTGGAGACATTTTTTAGCGTATTCAAAATGAAGAATGTTTGGGGTATTTACTACAACTAATTCAATTTTATCATCTGCCAGTAATCCGTCCAGGTTACGAAAAGTTATCACTCGTGGATATTTTTTTTCTGCCTGGTTTTTAGTTCGTTCCAGCACAGCATAAAATTCAAACCCTGCGTGCTGCTGTATAAAAGGCGCATGAAAAACGCAACTACTCATACCGAAAGAAGTTAATGCCGTTATTATAGATTCCATAATATATTTATCTAAATCTCCCACCTGGTTTTCTAACCTTCTTTTCGTGGGGACTTAAACGGAAAATATGTTTTAGTGATAAGAATGATGTATCTGCTGAAGTTAGTTGTTTAGGATTAGGTAGAATAATGATAAAGAGTTCTTAATACAGGATATGGGTGAGGTATTTGATTCATCATGTTTACAATTACTTTGTGAAAAATGACCTTTCTGTTATTCCTTCTGTTAAATCTAAA
>JBDSWG010000138.1:0-4006 GCA_039926825.1 Ferruginibacter sp. | reverse complement strand
CTGGTAGGCCTGAGCGGTGCCGGTAAAAGTACATTAGTAAATCTCCTTGATAAATTTTATGCGCCAACACATGGACAAATATTCTTAGACGGCCACGACCTGCAGGAGTATAATACACCTGGTTGCGCACCCGCACCGGCCTGGTACTTCAGAAGAATCACATCTTCAGTGGTACCATAGAAGAAAATATTTTATATGGAAATGAAGAGGCCACGGATGAAGAGGTTACACAGGCTGCAAAACAAGCCTATATACACAACGAAATAATGGAGTTGCCGTTAGCTTATCAATCCGCGGCCAAGCTGCTTTCCGGCGGGCAGCAGCAGCGCATATCTATCGCACGCCTCTTTCTTAAAAACCCCCCAATTATTTTCCTGGATGAACCTACAGCCAGCCTGGATGCTATTGCAACCGAACAAATTAAAAAAAGCCTGGATGCCATTAAAGTCGGGAGAACAGTTATCATTATTTCCCACAGCATTTCACAAATTATTGATGCAGAAAATATAATTGTGATGGACAAAGGCCATGTTGTAGAACAAGGCAGCCACGAAGCCTTATACAGGAACGGAAATACTTATTTTAAAATATTCAATGCCATGGCGCATAGCCTGAACCTGGAAAAAATCGCTACGACTTTGGGTGAATAAATATAAAAAACCGGATTACGCTCGTAATCCTGCAGCAATTAAATCTTCTAAACAATTAATTGAACCTTCCTGAAAAACTACCATTGGTAATGGTAATGGTACTGTTGTCAATAACATTTTTTACCACGGCACTAAAAGTTCCTATAATTTCAGACGATGATAATTTTGTAATGGTCACTGTACCGGATTCGGCAAAATAACTATTCTCCGTATTTATATCCGTGCCATTATACATAGAAAGTTTTGCATTCATAGGAGCTGTAGAATTTAACATCAGCGGGATAGTTATATTCCCCCCGGAAGTAGACGTACCGGAAGGCACCTCAATATCTATTTCAACCTTTCGGAATTTATTATTTATTTCTTCTTTTGCAAATACATTTATAGTGCGGGTTGCTCCATTAACAACGCTTACTGCGGAAGTGCCAGTGGTATTGTTTAAAGAAAAATTCATTACTCCTCCAAAAGTTGCTGAGGTAGTTAAACCAATAGAAGATTTTCCAATGGCAAGATTAGTTGTGTTTCCCGTGCCCCCGCCAGGATTTGAGGTTGTAGTGTTTTTACTGCAAGAAGTAAAAAAAATGATGGAGGCTGCCAGAAGGCAGCGGGCAGAAAATAAAATCTTTTTCATGTTAGGTGTGTTTGATTATAACAACAAAAAAGCAAATACAATACCGTAAAGCTGAAAATATAAAAATCCATAAAAAACGGTTTGTTTAGGGACTAATGAGTAGAATATTCCCTGATCCGGATTTCTACGGGTATAATTTATTAAGTAAAGTGAGACTACAGGCCCGGCTGTTTTCTTCGTAAGGTAATGGCTGCATTTTTATTTAAATCTCCGGAGAACCTGATTTCCCGCCGTTGTTTATCATATTGCAATACCAACAAACCTGTATTGGGCGGAATGCTTCCCAGGTTTTCTGCATACATAACCAGTTGTACAGAATCCCCCATATCCGGTGTTATATATACTGTCTTTGTAAATGCTTTTATGGTGAGGCCCTGGCGATAAACTATGGTTTTGCCATTTAAAATAATACTAACGGTATCTCCATCTACCTCGCCATTATCATATAAAGTAAACTGCAGGCTGTCGGCTTCTATTATAAGATTATCAATTGTTTCAATGGTGCGTTTTGCCAGGTCCAGGTCAGGTGCTACCGCAATGTTTACGAGTGCCTTTACAGGGGCAGGTTGAGTTTTTGGAATCGTTTTGATGGGCAGTTCCGAAGCAGCGGCAACGGTTTTAGTTGGAACATCCGTATTCCGCGGCAAGGAGGCTGATGTTGCCGCAGGTTCCAGGCCTGTTGCATACGTTCCGACTTTGCGGTTAACCGAAGCCGTTACATCCTGGGCAGGTAAAAGTTTTAATCGTACGGGCGGTAGTATATTTCTTGTTATAAATGCTTTTGAAGCTACAGGAAAATCAATAATAGCCCGTGGCAGCAGCGCCAATATTTCTTCAGATTTATCTAAAGATTCTACGCTAGTTCCTGAAGCTGTAGAAGTCAGTACGGAAGCAGGAGAAGGATTTATAACTATGTTTTTTACGGCTTTACCTGGTACTTCACTTGTATTTACAACCGGTGAAGGTGCCGTTTTAGCCACTACATCCTCCTTAACTGCAGGCAAAGGATCCTGAACTATCGTGGTGGAAGCAGCAGCAATTGTAACAGGTTTTTGCTTAACCGGTTCAGGAGGAATAACACTTGCTGTAAGTGCTTCATCTGGATCCTTATCTGGCAATAGGAAAGATATAGAACCGGATAATTTTAAATCGTCCAGCTTGGCCAGTAATTTAGTATCTGCTGTAGATTTTTTCTTTTCCAGGTACACGACACCGGTAGCCTTGCGCATGGACTTAGGCACTTTAGTTTCAAAATTTCCAGTAAGCAACAATTTTATATTATTACCAGTAAGTGCCAGGGTATTGATTTGCTTGATTTTTTTTGGTGCATCTTCCACAAAGTTATTATACAGCATACCTGCATCTTCTATGACTACTTCATTCTTCTTAATCTTAATATCCATTTTCTTTACTGAAACCACTTCCCTGCCTTCTACATCAAATGAAATGTAGGAATACCCTGATAACCGTCCGCTATCCATGGTTATAACTATTTCGTAAGGCAATCGCTTTTCATTTGTACTGATATGCCCTTTCCATAATCCCTGTAAATTTTCCGGTGATAATGCAAGATCCTGCGATGCACATACAAATGGTTGTATAAAAAAGATAAGGCTTAGATAAAAAACTGTTTTCATGGTTAAAAGATAAGAATTTTTTAAATGGCTGCTCCCAGCATGTATAAAAGCCCTGTAGATGTTATCTTTTTTATTAGTTGAAACAATATGGATGTAATTTACCTTTATACTAAAACAAAATTAAAAATATGTATCCGGGCTATTATTTCACAAGATCCGTTGCACTTGCAGTACTCCTGCAATGTTGTATGCCCGTATTCTCCCAGCAAGACTGGGCTGGCATTTATAAATACCGGCAGGCAAATAAAATTATAAAAATGGAAAAGAAGAAAAAAAGCATGGTTGTATTTATGGGCGACTCTATTACTGAAGGATGGATAGGAGCAGATAGCAATTTTTTTTCTGATAATCATTTTATCAACCGGGGCATCAGTGGTCAAACAACCGGCCAGATGCTGGCCCGCTTTCGGCAGGATGTATTGGAACTTAACCCGGAAAAAGTAGTTATACTGGCAGGCATAAATGATATCGCAGAAAACATGGGCCCTGTTAGATTAGAAGATATTATGGATAATATAAAATCTATGACCGAATTGGCAAAAGCACATAATATAAAGGTGATACTATGTTCTGTTTTACCAGCAGACCGTTTTAGCTGGCGTCCGGAATTGAAGCCGGCCGCAAAAGTTGTGGAACTAAATAATATGATTAAATCCTATGCCGTAGCGCATAAACTGTTTTATGTAGATTACCATAAACCCATGGCTAATAGCAATAACGGTTTGCCTCCGGTTTACGCAACAGATGGCGTACACCCTACAAAAACTGGCTATAAAGTAATGGAAAAAATTATTTTACCAATGCTCACTCGAAAATAATACCATAAAACACTGCATTAACATTCTTGAAAAATTGCCCTCCAGAATACATAACGAATATGCCTAATCGAAATATCAGGAATGTACCGACAGGTGGCTTCCCAGTTCATCTATTTCATCTGTATTTCCGATGCCTTTAGGATTAGGGCCATATTCATTCATCCCATGTTGCCCATCCTGGAATAGCATCCAGAATACATAAAATGGAATGATTTGCCACCAGCCAGATTTACCCATGTCATGGCAACGCTTGGAACCCTGCGCAAGCAA
>JBDSWG010000137.1:0-4660 GCA_039926825.1 Ferruginibacter sp. | reverse complement strand
TTGATTAAAGCAGATTAATTTTCATGTCCATAAAAGTTCAGCATCTTACCAAACTTTACGGCGCACAAAAAGCAGTCAATGATATTTCTTTTTCCATTGGTAAAGGAGAAATTGTTGGTTTCCTGGGGCCTAATGGAGCCGGCAAGTCTACGACAATGAAAATGATAACCGGTTATATAGCGGCAGATGCCGGGGATATAACGGTTTGCAACATACCGGTTGAAGCTTCATCAGTCGAAAGCAAAAAAAAGATCGGTTACCTGTCGGAAGCCAATCCTCTTTACCCGGATATGTACGTACGGGAATACCTGGAATTTATTGCGGGCATTCATGACCTGGACGAAAAAAAAACTAAAATTAATGCAGCTATTGAAACCGTTGGGCTGCAGCGGGAAGCACATAAAAAAACGGGTCAACTCAGTAAAGGTTATAAACAACGGGTAGGCTTAGCCGCAGCACTCCTTCACGATCCCGAGGTCTTGATTTTAGATGAGCCCACCAGTGGCCTGGATCCCAACCAGATTATAGAAATCCGGAATGTAATAAAGTCGTTGGCAAAAGAAAAAACCATTCTTTTTTCTACCCATATTTTACAGGAAGTGGAAGCTATTTGCGACCGCGTCATCATCATTAGCAAAGGCAACATTGTAGCGGATGATAACCTGCAAAATCTTCGCAACCAACATAGCGGCGGAAAAGCGGTTAGGGTAGAATTTAAAACAGCAGTTTCGAAAGAGAAAATTTCAGAAGTAATATCTCTTCAGGAACTAGAGCAAATAAATGATCATACATTTCTTATTCCGTGCACAGATGCAGATACACTCAAAAAAAATCTTCTACAGTTCAGCGTAGTAAACAACCTCGATGTTGTTTCTCTTCAAACGCAGGAGCAAAGCCTGGAAACTGTATTTAAATCACTCACAAAGGGATAAGGTTAAAAGTCGTTAAATTTGCGCACATAAAAAGAGATGATAGACATTAGATAATAGATGATAGACAATTCTAACAACATTTATCACTCAACCTAATCAACATTCATCATTCATCATTCAACATTCATCATTCATAATTTCAAATGAGCTACATAGCCTCCTTATTTGCCCGCCAGATTTTAGACAGCCGCGGTAACCCAACCATTGAAGTAGACCTGTTAACTGAAAATGGCAGCCTTGGGCGTGCGGCAGTGCCGAGTGGCGCCAGTACTGGCATACACGAGGCTGTAGAATTACGGGATAATAATAAAAAAATCTATGGCGGTAAGTCTGTATTAAAAGCCGTTGAAAATGTAAATACAACAATAGCAGAAGAGCTCCTCGGCTGGGATGTGGCAGACCAGACTGGTATTGATGCTATGATGATTGCAATGGATGGCACAGAAAATAAAAGCAAGCTGGGTGCAAATGCCATGCTTGCAGTGAGCCTGGCCCTGGCGAAGGCGGCAGCATTAGAAGCCAATCTTCCCTTGTACCGTTACATCGGCGGCACGAATGCAAAAATTTTACCCATACCGATGATGAACATCCTGAATGGTGGGGCACATGCGGATAATAAAATTGATTTCCAGGAATTTATGGTAATGCCTATCGGGGCAACTACATTCAGTGAGGGCCTGCAATGGGGTGTGGAAATTTTTCATGCCCTGAAAACAGTACTGAAGAAAAAAGGTTACAGCACCAACGTTGGTGACGAAGGTGGTTTTGCACCCAACATTCAAAGCAATGAAGAAGCTATAGAAACTGTGCTTACAGCGATCCAGGCAGCGGGTTATAAAACCGGAAGCCAGGTAGGCATTGCTATGGATGCCGCTAACAGCGAACTCTGGAATGCCAAAGAGAAAAAATATATTTTCCATAAAAGTGATAACAAGAAAATGACCAGTGAACATCTGGTGAAATATTGGGCAAGCTGGGCAAAACAATATCCCATCATTTCCATTGAAGATGGCATGGCAGAAGATGACTGGAAAGGCTGGAAAATGCTTACTGATGAATTAGGTAAGAAATGCCAGCTGGTAGGAGATGATTTATTTGTAACCAATGTAACCCGGCTGGAAAGAGGCATCAATGAAAATATTGCAAATGCTTTGTTGGTGAAAGTAAACCAGATTGGCACCCTGACAGAAACCATCAATGCGGTAAGCATGGCCCAGCAAAATGGTTATAATACTATCATGAGCCATCGCAGCGGAGAAACGGAAGACAGCACCATTGCCGATTTGGCTGTAGCATTAAATTGTGGCCAGATTAAAACAGGCTCGGCTTCCCGGAGTGATCGTATGGCAAAATATAACCAGCTTATACGAATAGAAGAAATTTTGGGTGAGCGTGGAATTTATCCTACCGGAAAAATTAAGTTTGGAAAATAGGCGGAATAAATAAGTATTGAATAGCGGTTTAAATTTTTTAATTTTAGCATTACAACGATTTTTATGGCTGTTTTAAAAAATGCTGTAGCCTTTCTCCGGAATAAATATATTGTAGCAGGTTTGCTCTTTATCGTATGGATGGTTTTCTTTGATGTAAAGGACTGGTCTACTATAGAAGGACGCAAAAACAAGCTGGAACAACTGGAAAAAAGTGAAAAAGTACTCACACAGGAAATTACAGATACCCGTACCGAATTGCAACTTTTAAAAACGAGTGCGGCTACAATTGAGCAGTTTGCCCGGGAGAAATATTACATGAAAAAAGATAATGAAGAGGTGTTTATAGTAAATACCCCATAAATTTCAGCAAAAATACCCGTAAAACACAATATCCTTACAAATCCTCCGTTTAATAACCGGATAATGATTTATATTTTCAACAACAAACAACTGACATTCTCATTTATGCACAATTTTACTCAGGAGGATTTGCTACAATATTTGTACAAAGAATCAAATTCAGAAATAACAGCAGCTATTGAAGCGGCTTTACAATCAAATTATATTTTACGTCAACAATTGGAAGAACTGGCTTCCTCCAAAGAATGCCTGGAGAGCATCAAAATTGTTTCTCCCCGCAAGCAAACTCTGGATGCCATTATGCAGTATGCCGAAAAAAGCATCGGGGAGCTTACGACGCACTAAATGTAAAATAATTTTAAAGTTTTTTGCCCGGCCATTTATTGGTTCAGGGCATTTTTTATTATGACCAAAAAGGAAAAATATAGGTTTGTTATAGATTATTTTCTCCTTCATGCACCAGATGCAGAAACAGAATTGATTTACGATAACCCTTACCAGTTGCTGGTTTCCGTCATACTTTCCGCACAATGCACAGACAAACGGGTGAATCTTACTACGCCGGCAATATTTATAAAATACCCTGACACAAAAACATTGGCAGGAGCGACAGCGGAAGAAGTTTTTGACCTGATTAAAAGTATTTCTTATCCGAACAATAAAACAAAGCACCTGGTAGGCATGGCACGCATGGTAGAAAAAGATTTTGAAGGTGAAATTCCAATGACAGTAGATGACTTGGTGAAACTACCCGGTGTGGGCAGGAAAACGGCAAATGTGATTACCAGTGTTATTGATAAACAACCGAACATGGCCGTAGATACCCATGTCTTCCGGGTAAGCAAAAGAATCGGGCTGGCTACACGAGCTAATACCGTTCTGGCGGTTGAAAAACAATTGGTTGCCAACATTCCGGAAGCCTTTATTCATAAAGCACACCATTGGTTAATATTACATGGAAGATATATTTGTGTGGCCCGAAGCCCTAAATGCAGCATTTGCGGGCTAAAACCTGCCTGTAATTATTATATAAAAGCGTTGAGGAAAACAAATTCTCAGGAATAATCGTTTAATTTGTAAGTCTAAAACTATAAAATAATAACACCGGCCTTAACTTGAACTACGGATGAAAAAAATTGCCCGCATCATAGCTATTATATTCCTTTCCATTTTTGGAACTTACCAGGCCTCAGCCCAATATTATTATTATAACGATGATTATTTTGATACGCCTTTACTTTTTGAAATGGGCGGCTCTGTAAACGCTATGAACTGCCTCACAGATATTGGGGGACATAAAGGGTTAGGCACAGATTGGTTTAAAGATTTAAATATAGGTAAAACCCATCTTGCCGGTGGTTTCTATGCAGCACTCCTTTATCGTTATGCCTGGGGCCTGAGGCTGGAAGGCACTTATGGAAATATATCTGCCAATGATAACGTACTGGTGGGCATACAGGATATAGCAAAAGAAAGATATAACCGTAACACTAATTTTCGCAGTACTATTACAGAAATTGCAGCAATAGCGGAATTTCACCTTTTGCATATTTTTATTGACTGGCCTTCCCGGGATGACTCACCTCCACGGTATTCTCCTTACCTGTTGGGCGGTATTGGCTATTTTTCATTTAATCCACAAGCTAAACTCAATAATCGTTTCATTGACCTGCAGCCCTTGAGTACAGAAGGCCAGGGTTTTAAAGAATATCCCAATCGCCCGGTCTATAAATTAAAACAAATCAATTACCCGGTTGGAGCTGGAGTTAAATATGAATTGAGTCCCCTCGTAAATCTGCGCCTGGAATTTGTTTATCGCATTCTTAATACCGATTACCTGGATGATGTAAGTACCCGGTATATTGACCCAAATTTATTTGCAAATTATTTTACGGGTTCCAAACTGACCAATGCTTTGCTTTTAAATGATCGGCA
>JBDSWG010000136.1:0-9889 GCA_039926825.1 Ferruginibacter sp. | reverse complement strand
TTCGCATTATCTGGCCCAAAGAATTGACAAATAAATTGGCTGTTGACGCAATGGTAGAAGCATAGGCTCCCTGGCAAAATAGGGTAAAGGTACTGGCATTACCCAGCCTTACCTGACTATTATCTGTTGCTATAGTGCCCTGCCCTATGGCCACCACATTGTAATAACCAGAGCCATTTACATCTGTATTAGCACCTATAAATACATTATTATATCCATTGTTGTAACTATCTCCTGCATTGGCACCCACTGCAGTATTATAGTCTGACGCTGATGTATTATATAAAGCCCGGTATCCAATAGCGGTATTTTGATGATTTGCACTGTTGGAGTAAAGTGCAAGATTTCCATTGGCCGTGTTGTAGTTTCCTGTCTTGTTATTATAAAGCGCATATATACCGTTAGCATTATTGAAAGCTCCGGTTGTGTTGGCATAAAGCGCCTGGTATCCGCTAGCAATATTGTTGTGTCCGGTACTGTTGGAATAAAGCGCACTACTTCCGTTAGCGGTATTGTTGTATCCTGTTGTGTTGGCGTATAGCGCACTATATCCATTAGTAGTATTGAAGTTTCCCGTGCTGTTGTAACGAAGGGCATACGCTCCATTGGCGGTATTGAACGTTCCGGTTGTGTTTGAAAAAAGCGCATTATATCCGTTAGCGGCATTGCCGGATCCTGTAGTGTTGGAATAAAGCGCATTATTTCCCTGAGCGGTATTGTAGTATCCTATAGTATTTGCAAATAGCGCTTGATATCCGTTGGCGGTATTGGAGTATCCAAATGTGTTGGTATAAAGCGCAAACGCTCCATTGGCTGTATTGCCGTTTCCAGTGCTGTTGTAACGAAGTGCATACACTCCATTGGCGGTATTATATGTTCCGGTTGTATTCGAATTGAGCGCATTATATCCGTTGGCGGTGTTAAAGTATCCGGTTGTGTTCGAATATCCGGCACCTGCTCCTATAAAAGAATTAAACTTACCAGGTAAAGTGCCAGAAGAAGTATTTAGCCTTCCCGCATTCCTCCCTATAAATGTATTGCTGGTATCATCGCTGTGTATGTGCATTAAATCTACACCGGCGGCGTTTCTTAATTTAATCAGTGGACGCAAATTAGATTGTGTAGAATTGGCATCAATTACCAGTTGCGATGTATCGGCATTGCCTTGTATGTGCAGCTTTGCCTGCGGTGTGGGGGTGCCAATGCCTACGTTTTGTGCAAAAAGATAGAAAGGCATAAATAAAAATACCAGGATAGTGGGTACCATTTTCATAACAACTGTTTTTGGTGAAGAATTTTTACAACCCAAAATAATAAATTTACAGTTGCAGCTATAGGGCTATTTCACTAAAGGTATGGGGAACTTTGTTTACGGTAGGTTATCATGTATGGCATCTACTAACCTGTCAATATTTAAAGAACCGTAATTGAAAGTATGCCGGCTGCCATCATTTAATATGACAATGGCTTTTTTTGAAAGCTGATTATTTTCAACTTTTAAATCTTTTATGTCCGCTTTAATTATTACCAATAAATTTTCTTTTACATCTTTTTCTAATAAGACATCAGCAATGGATTGGTTGACATATTCATTAAGTTTTGCTGTGAACACTAACCTTCTATTGGTGATCGTTAGTTTTCCATTGTACCGGAGGCAGGCGGGCGATATGTATTGTATGGCCCAGGTATCTTTTTTTATTTCCCCGGGTTCAAGTAATAAAGTCATTCCTATATTTTGAACGGTGCTTATAAAAAACGGGTAACAGCCTTCATGCATAGGCCATTACCCGTAATTGATTTTTTTATTCAGAAAGTTTTACCAGCAATAATGTTTGCTGTTGCGCTCCCTGCAAAACTTTTACATAATAAGAGCCGGCTTTGTATTTATTTCCTATCCTTACCAGCATTCCTGAATGCAGCGAATTACGTGCTTCTACTACCCTGCCTTGTGCATCTGTTACCTGCATTTGTACCAGTGATTTTTCATCATTGCTTTTTATCTTCAACATAAAATTTTTGCTGGAGGGGTTGGGATAGGCAATCAATTGAAGTGCTTTTGCCGCCCCGTCTTCTGCTGCACTTTTTTCTGCTACATGAGGATTTGTCACCGCCGATATCATGGGCTGCGTGGTTTGCGCACCCTGAATAAAAATAATACTGTTGCTGCCTACCGGCATTGTAGGGTTGTCAGCATCGCCTGCCCCGGGCTGGTTGTCGTACATTACCTGGCCGTTATTTTTAAATATTTTCAGCCTTATTTTATCTATACCGCTGCCATCCAGGTCGCCGTCAATAATGGTCATAATAAAATTAATACCAGCCTGGCCACCAATAATTTTTCCTGTACCACGGAACTGTGCTTTAAAGCCTGACACCACCAGGTAATCAAAATTCAATGCATTAAATTCAAAATCTCCTACCTTAAATTCAAATTGAGTTTCCCCCTTGGGCTTTGCTGCATTCCTGTAATTAATGGCAAAACCATAACTGGCCTTACCAGTTGCCGTGCTATTACCCACCAATGCACCTGCCCGGGAGGCAAACCATCCGCCGCCATAGGTGTAGCCGCCATTAGGGTCGTAGATGACAACGATAGCATCCAGGTCAGCCTGCGTATTTGAATAAGTAACCACACCGGCCTGGTCTATCACATTCATTTGAAGTTTATACACACCTGCTGTATTGAATTTATAGCTGCCGGTTATTTTTCCATTTTGATTTGCTGTTGGTTCTGTTACAGTTCCATTGGCAACGGCGCTGCCATCCACCAGCCATTTTGCCGTGTGGCGGTTGCCCGGTTTATCCCAAAACTCACCATCAAAGGGAACAGTAGAGTTTACAATGAAAGGTTTGCCGCTATGCGGATTTTTAATATCATGAGGTACCCGGACGTCAATCGTTTTTACATCAGTGTTGCCGGAAGGATCAGTAGCTGTAATGGTCACGGTATAAATTCTCCCGTTACCCTGGGCTGATCTTTCAGCCCGAAGTTTTACATGATGATTATCTACTACAATCCAGTCCGGGTCTGTATCGCCATCACCCGTACCATTCACTGGTTCGTTACTTTCCACAGAAATTGCCGAAATAACATCACAGTTATCTGTAACCACATAATCTATAGTTACATCCCGCATCGTATGATTTGATGGTGACAACACAATCAAACTTGCCCCTTCACCAGAAATAACAGGTGGTTGATTATCCACAACGGTAATGGTTTGCAGGCAGGTAGCTGTATTCCCTGATGGGTCATTCGCCGTCCATGTTATTGTTGTTGTTCCTGCAGGATAGTTTGCACTCAATGATGCTCCATCACTCCGTACGCCGGTGACCCCTGTTGGGTTACAATTATCCGATGCACTGGGTGGTACTGCATTTACGCTGGACGCAGAGGCAAAGCAAACATTGGGGTCAGTATCAATAGTTTTATTAACAGGACAGGAAGTGATAACAGGGTTTTCATTATCCACAACTGTTACAGTGAATGAACAGGTAGCGCCCGTAGCATCAGAGGTTGCGGTAACTGTAGTAACCCCAACAGGGAATTCCGTTAATGTATTTTGTGAATAAGTAAAACTGTTTCCGCAATCACCCGTGTATGTTGCAAGGCCAAACCTTACTATGGCATCGCATCTGCCTGGGTCGTTATTTACTGTAATGTTTGGTGGGCAGACGATATTGCATTGAGTATACTTTATAGTTGTAAAAAGACTTCTTGTTTCGTCGCTTGTTTCACTTCCACCTGTGACGAAAACGTTATCCATCTCATCTAACCAAATAGCCCTACCGTTATCATCTTTGCTATCGTAACCATTGTATCTTTTTTCCCACAGTAATCCCCCATTAACAGAACTGTATTTCAAAGTCAGGATATCAGAACGATTGCCAGCAACAAATGAGGATGTTGTAATATATATATTACCATCAGTACCCATTGCAATACTCGCTAAATAATCGTCATATTCCGGTCTCAAAGGTGTAAACAACCATAATAATTCTTGTGGAGGATTCGAATTATAAGTTTTAACCCATTGTTCGACACCAGAAGCATTATATTTCACAATTTCAATTTTCGTAGGTTCCGTTGGCGATATTGGATTATTAGGATATGCATATCCCACTACGTATGAGTTTTGGTCATTATCTACGACTAATGATTTTACAGAACAAAGGTGATTGGGTAACGAAAAATATGACACCCATTGCTCATCTCCATTACTATTGTATTTAATTGTAATTGCACCTCCAGTAATATATACATTTCCGTAGGGGTCTAAGGCGATTTCATTTCCTCTGCCTGAAAGATTGGGTCTTTTCACCCATAACTCAACGCCATCCTTGTTATACTTAATTGTAGCTGGACTAATTCGTCCGTCTTTCTGGCTGGAACCAGTAACGTAGACATTCCCCGCAGGATCTACTTTCATCCCTCTGAGGTCATCTGGTTTATTATTAGGTGCGGCACCATTATATCGTTTTTCCCATATTTGAGGCCCGTTTTTACTATACTTAACGACTACGTAATCTCCGTCTTCATTAAAACTATTATCAGGATTGTGCACCCCTCTACTTGTTCCCGCAATGTATACATCTCCTACAGCATCCAAACCTATATAGGCACTCGTTCCTGATTTTTGAGGCCCATTATAATCATTTGCCCATTGTAACTCTCCTGCTGAATTATATTTTACAGTTGTAAAATCAGACTTTGGAAAAGCGCTTGGTGCCCCATGCTGATAACCTACAACATATACATTTCCCTGAGGATCTACAACGATTCCAGAACCATTTATACTCACTCTGGCATAGTTACGCTTCCAAATTAGAGTGCCAAACTTGTCGTATTTAATAGTCACCATTGCCCATCTGTAATCATCCTCAATGATTTGCCTTCTATCTTCAGTTGTGCCTACAATATATACATTTCCTGCAGCATCGACTTTAATGTCATTTGCAACATCTTGTGTGGTTTGGGAAGAGTTTTGAGTTCGTGCCACCCATTTCTCCTGCACCTGTGAATAGCTAATCATTGAAATTATTAATGATGCCAGAAGCAATATTTTTTTACAAATATTCTTTTTCATAAATGTTATTTTGGTTATTAATTAATGTTAATTTGAAATTTTAACCAGTTTTAGTTCTTTGTGTTCTTTCCCTGTATTATTCTTACGAAATATGTTCCCGTGCTATAGCGATTATCAAACCGTGCATTTGCAGTTACATTTCTTGTTTCACTAATTCTCTAAATGATGTCAGTTATCTGCCCAAACAATAAATTTCTCCCTTCTCGCTTAATCTTAAGCATGTAGTTTTTGTCTTTTGACTTGAAGATTTTTCTGTATAAAATTTGTTTACTTCGAAATATAAAATAATGCAGGTGCTATAGGCAGCAGGTTGGTTTTAATAGAAAGGATTATGAAGGCTAAAAGTAACAGGAGGAAAAGTTATTTGAAAACTACATTGTGCTAACGGCGGTATTTTTTGTATTAATGGTGAAGATGTAAAAAAAATTAAAAGCAATTTTTATTCGCCAACGGCAGCTTTGATTATACTAACGGCAGTAAATAGCGGATAAACTGCGGAGGGTAACGATATTCATTATTGTTGTCTTATTATTTGATAATTTATAGAATTATCTTAGCAGATATCAATATTTTATAAGGCCAGTATGCAGTATAGGTTTTTTTATACAGTCCTCTTTACTTCGCTTGCTTTTATTAGCCTGTGCACGGCACAATACAAAGAACAAAATTTTATATGCTACACTGTAAAAGATGGCCTGAGTGATAATTATATTACCTCAATAAAGCAAGATGACCAGGGATACCTATGGATTGGAACAGATGCGGGATTAAATCGCTATGATGGAAATACATTTCAGAATTTCTACCAGCAGTCTTCAAAATTTGCACTTGCGAGCAATGGCATTTATGGATTAAAAAAATCAGGCCAGAACAAACTAGGTATTCTTAACCGGAATGGTTTTCAACTGCTGGATACCCGTAATTTTTCTTTACAGGATTTATTCATACCGGATACCGGTTTTATCAAGAGATACAGCAATTCAATTTGGGATGTAATACTTATGCCAGGAGAAAATTGTTTGCTTTCAACAGCCACAGGAATTTATGTACTGGATAGAAACGACAAATTAATCTTGCGATTTGATGCCTTCACTCCTGCCGAGCTGATGAACAAAAAAGCATCCTATGGAAGGGATATCTTACCGGTTTCTGAAAATGAATACCTTATTTATACCGCGAATGAAACTATAGTTTATTATAATAATAACACAAACCGCATAACAGAAATACAAAGAAGCGATTCCAGTTGGAAGGATTTTTTTTCGGATAATAAGCAAAACTACCAGATACCCATTTTGCGTACAAGGATTTATGAAAATGCTTATTTATTTGCTTACCTGCATAAGGACAGCATTTTTTATTACAACCATAATTCTCATAAAAAAGTGGGCAGCGCCCTGCCCCCGAAAATAACCTGGCAAAGCAAAATTGAAACACTAAACGATAGTACCTTTTTAATTAATGCGAGCGATTACGGGTTTTACATTTTTAAATTAAACAGGAATACCGGCGAAATAACTTTTTATCCAGGACTGAATTTAGATAAACATAGAATTACTTGCATGTACGTTGATGCAGATAAAAGACTTTGGATTGGCACCACCAACGGGCTTTTACAGCAAAAACTAAATAATGATTTTATTGAATCATTTAAATTTCCTGAAATACAAGCTGAAAACCTTGTTAATGGCTATAGTTGTGTATATCGTTATAAAGCCTATCTCTATTTAGGTATTTTTTCAAGGAATGTCGGGTTGCTGGTTCTTGATGCGGCCACAATGAAAGTAGTGAGGAAAATAGCTTTGTTCAACAATGACAATATGTTTAATGAAGTTCGGTCTATTCAACAATACCACAACGATACTTTGTGGCTGGGAACCAATAATGGTATAGTATGGATGGACACCAAATCTTTTCAATATGGTAAAGTAATGAATAATAGCAACAGGCCGGTGATGGAAAATTTAACAGTAATGCTGGCTCCCGAAGGTAAAGATGGCTACGCCTGGATGTGTGGGGTACTGGAGGGAATTGTTGCACGTTACCATATTGCATCACACCAATTTACATTTTTTAAACGCGATACAAGGCCTGCTTTACCATTTACCAAAGTAAAAAACATAGCTTATGATGCATATGGCGATGTATGGATTAGCGGGCATGCCTTAACCAGGTGGAACAACAAATCAAATCAGTTTGATACACTTATAAAAGTATATGGGGGCGCAAATAAATACGATGATGATATTGTTACTTTCACAGCCGATGGCAGTGGCTCCCTTTGGCTGCACAATCCATTTAATGATTTAGTGGAATACAAAATAAAAGAAAGAAGGTTTGTTGCCTATACTCCCAGGGATGGACTGCCTGATGGCGAAATAAGATCTCTCAGCCCGGTCATAAACAATTCCCTTTGGATTGGGTATAATAACAACTACCTGGTTCAATTTAATACACTCACAAAAAAAATAAAAATCTATGACCAGGGGGATGGGCTAACAAATGAACGGCCCTCTGCCCGTAGCCTCTTTTTTGATTCAAGTTCAGGATTTATGTACATGCCCTGTAATAAATACCTGGTGAGATTTTCCCAAAAAGGAGTTGATGCGCCCGTTGACAATAATGAAATTACTATCCAGGAATTAGCAGTAAATAATAAAATATCCTGGTTTAATCCTTCAAACGATATAAAGCTTAAACCCCATGAGAATAACCTGGCGCTTTACTTTACCGTAATTGATTTTGAAACCGGGAAAAATTATCGCTTTGCATACAGGCTAAACCCGGAAGAAGAGTGGCAAGATATAGGTACGCAACATAGCCTCAATCTGACTGCGCTACCTTCAGGAAAATATTTTATTTATTTAAAAGCCACAGGAAAATCGGGGGACCAAAAATTTAAAACTTTCCGTTTCTCTATTTTGCCATCTTTTTGGGAAACAACCTGGTTTATTGTTTTAGCTGGTCTATCTCTTTTGGCCCTGGCATTCGTTTTTTACCATTACCGAATCAAACAAGTACAACAAAAAGCAAATCTGGATAAGCTACTTGCGCAAACAGAAATGAAGGCTTTGCATGCACAGATGAACCCCCATTTTATTTTCAACAGCTTAAACAGCATTAGGGAAATGATTTTGAACAATGAAAACAATGAAGCATCGCATTTCCTGGGTAAATTTGCACAACTTATAAGAATGACGCTTAATCAATCCGGCAAAGTATTTATTACTCTTAGCCAAACTATGGATTACCTAACCCGATACATGGAGATGGAGCAGATTAGAAACGGTTTTTTTACCTGTCGCATACTAGCTGATGACGAACTGGATTTAAATGAAACTATTTTACCTCCAATGCTTATTCAACCATTTATTGAAAATGCACTTTGGCATGGTACAACAGCAGACAACAAAAAAATAAATGTCAATATCGATTTTAAAAAAGAAAATAACCAACTTGTATGTATTATAGACGATAACGGTATTGGCATTGATCAATCTCTGCGAAATAAAAATGAGGGAATAGACCAGCATACATCCGTGGGTATAGCTAATATAAAAAATCGTATTCTTCTGCTTAATGAAAAATATAACCTGAAGTGCAGTGTTTCCACAAAAGATAAAAATACGCTGCCGGGCTATTCGGAATCCGGTACGTTGATCACATTACGATTGCCCATTCAAATAACAACCAATGAATAGGATAAAAACAATTTTGATAGATGATGAGCCTCGTGGTCTCTCATCGCTCAAAAAGCTATTACAGATAAATTGTCCGGAAGTAAATGTGGTGGCTACCTGTGATAGTGCGGATAGCGCCATAGAAAAAATTAATGAACTTAATCCCCAGCTTATATTCCTGGATATAGCTATGCCTGGTAAAAGCGGTTTTGACTTATTAAAATTTCTGCAACAGATAAACTTCGAAATAATTTTTGTTACAGCACATAACAACTATATGAACCAGGCTTTCCATTTTAGTGCAGTAGATTATTTATTAAAACCAGTGGATGATGAACTGCTGATAGAAGCGGTGGAAAGAGCCGGTAAAAGAATTGAAGAAAAAAACGGGGGAAGGCATGTGGAAGCATTCCTGCACAATATGCAGCAAAAAAACAGTTCGCAAAAAATGAAAATCTGTATTCCTTCTCTAAAAGGATTTCAGTTTATTGATTTGCAGGACATCATTTATTGTGAAGCAAGCAGCAACTATACAAATTTTCATTTTACGAACCGCCCCACCATCATCACCGCCAAATCCATTCATGATTATGATGAGCTTCTGGAAGACTCCAATTTTATGCGCATACATAAAACTTACCTTGTAAACCTGGAACATGTAACAGAATATATTAAAGGGGAAGGCGGATCTGTGATTTTAAGCAATGGAAAAGAATTAGATGTATCCAGACGAAAAAAAGAGGCCTTAATTATAAGATTAAAGACCTATTATAAATTTTAATTGCCCTGGAAATTGGGTAAAATATGAAAGGCATACTGGAAAATTGGTTAGGCTTAAATTACAAAAAAACTTTGATAAGAAACCAAGCTAAGCCTGTGTATCTTTGGAAGAGCATTCCATAAATAAGATTGGCGGAATTATAGGATAAATTCCACCTGGTAAAAGTGACATTTTTTACGCAATGAGGAATGTTTACTGACATTCTATGTAAAAATGAAGGTGTTTTTGTCAGAATTGCGCAATGGCGGGTAATTTGCAACTATTGTAAAAACTATTATTCAATTATATAAAATACATTTTATGGCACTCGAATTCACTGATGCAAATTTTCAAACTGAAGT
>JBDSWG010000135.1:0-6851 GCA_039926825.1 Ferruginibacter sp. | reverse complement strand
GCAGCAGGAAGTTATGTTGGATGGCTTCCATATTTTCATCCAGTTTTTTCGTACCCGCATTCAGATTTTTCAAAGTGCCCCGTAGGTTTGCAGCAGCAGCTGGATCGTTCAACAATACGCCGATGGGGGAAGTGCCATTATTGAGATTTGCTGTAACTTTTTTTACATCAGAAGTGGCTGCTTTCAGGTTATCCGTTACTTCATTAGCGGCTACAGAAGATTGTTTCAGGTTACTCACAGTAGAGCGTAGGGTGCTGAAGATAACGGTATCGGTTACCAGCGCATTGGTAAGAGAGCCTTTTGATTGTAATTTGCTCGTGTAGTCGTAAATATTAGCTGTAAAGCGTTGCGCATTGGCCGATGTGGTGCGCAAGCCCATGCTGGCGGCCTGTAAGTTATCTGCCAGGGTTTCATCCCTTAAAAGTTTGCCTACAGAGCCTTCCCCATTGGCCAGGCGGCGGCTTATGTCTTTCATATCACCCGTTATGGCCAGCAGGTTTTTATTATTTTCCTGGAAGGTAGCCATAATTTCATCTGTATTCAGGCTGCTTTCCACGGTCAGCATGTCTTCATTCTGTATTACCGGGGAGCCGGCAGATCCACTGCTGATAACGACGAGTTTATTACCAATAAAACCTTCGGAACCAACCTTGGCTTTCGAATCTTTTTTAATAAATTCTTTCTGACTGCTTTCTATGCTCATCAACACCAGAACCTGCGAATTTGGCGTAAAACTTATTTTCTTAACAGTGCCCACTTTCACGCCCAGGAACCAGACATTATTGCCCGCCTGGAGGCCACCCACATCTTTAAAAATGGCACTGATTTCAATTTTTTTCTCAAAAGTTTTTTTCTGCCCACCCAGGGTTAGAATGCCAGCTATGAAAATGCCGACGCCGAGCAGGATGAAAATGCCGACTATTACGGCTCTTTTGTTGTTGGTTGCATTCATAATACGTTATTTATGGCCTCCCGGCAGCCGGATGCATGTTTTGTAATTGCCCGTCACCGGTAAAATTATAATTGTAAAAACTTTTTATTCTTTCGTCCTCCGAAGAAAACACTTCTTCAAAACTGCCCTGGCTTATAAATTTTCCGTCCAGCAATATGGCTACACGGTCTCCTGTAGTTTTTGCACAAGTAAGGTCGTGGGTAATAACGATAGCACTGGTTTTGTATTTTTCTTTCACTTCGTTAATGAGGTCATTGATTTCCACGCAGGTAGTCGGGTCCAGGCCTGCCGTAGGCTCATCGTATAGCATAATTTCCGGCTTCAAAATGAGCGTGCGGGCTATGCCGATGCGCTTGCGCTGACCGCCTGATAATTCCGATGGAACTTGTTTTATGGTCTGCATAAGGCCCACCGCTTCCAAAACTTCTTCTACTGCCGTGTTTACAGCCTTGGTACTTAACCCCCTGGAATTTTGAACAAGGGGGAAAGCCAGGTTCTCACCCACCGTCATACTATCATATAAGGCACTGTTCTGGAAAGAAAAGCCAAGTTTCATCCTCAGGTTGCGCAAGGCCTGGCCTTCCAGCTTTTCTACATCCTCCCCCAACACCTTCACAATTCCACTATCCTGGGTAAGCAGGCCGGCAATTATTTTTATGAGAACAGACTTACCTGTACCCGAGCGGCCCAGTACAACAACATTTTCCTGCCGGTAAACTTCCAGGTCTACCCCCTCCAGCACCTTGTTATCTCCAAACGCTTTAAAGAGATCCCGGATAAAAATCACGGGTTCATCTTTGGCTAATTTTTCTTCCGGTAGCGCCTGCGTTAATATGCTATTTTGTTCTTTCATAATTAAAAGCCACCCCTTATATAATTTGAAATTTGTACAATGGTAATTTCTTCAATGAAAATGAGGAACATGGAAACCACAACGGAAGAATTGGCGGCGATGCCCACACCCA
Source organism: Ferruginibacter sp. (assembly GCA_039926825.1). GTDB lineage: Bacteria > Bacteroidota > Bacteroidia > Chitinophagales > Chitinophagaceae > Ferruginibacter. The sequence continues at coordinate 4,934 of JBDSWG010000135.1, read as the reverse complement.
TGGTACCCTGTTTAGCATTGAAACCTTTGTAACTGCTCACGATGCCAATGGTAAAACCAAAAACTGTTGCTTTCGCTACGGAAGTAAATATGTCTAAGAAAGAAATGGTGCTAAAGGCATTTTGAAAAAAAGATATAAAACTTGTCTGTTCATTCAGGTGTATATCCAGGTAAGAGCCCATCATGGCCACGAAGGCTGTATAGAACATGAGCAGAGGCAGCATAAATGTGGTGGCCAGCACCCGTGTTACCACGAGATATTTATAAGGATTAATAGCTGACACTTCCATGGCATCTATTTGCTCGGTCACTTTCATAGAACCCAGCTCCGCACCAATATTAGATCCCACTTTACCCGCACTGATGAGGGCAGTTACCAGCGGTGCCAGGGCCCGCAAAATTGCAATAGAAACCAACGATGGTAACCAGGAGGTAGCTCCAAAATCAGCCAGTGAAGGCCGGGATTGTTTGGTAAAAACGAGACCGGTAATAAAACCCGTGAGGGAAATCAGCGGGAGAGACATAACGCCAATGTTATAGCATTGGCGCATCACTTCCTTCATCTGGTATGGTGGTACAAAAACTTCTTTAAAAAACCTGCCAGTAAACATGAAGGCATTGTAAATCCCCAGGAAAAAATCATCAAGTTTTGGTGAGAGGGTAGACGACCTCTTTTTTGGTGGTTCTGCGTGCATGTGCTGGTTGGTTACTGGTATCCTGCAAAATTGGCACCAAGCCACCAAAAACCTACCGTTTTAGCTTGAAAACCAAATAAACAAGCCCCTGACATACGTTTTATTTTCGTAATGCGGGGAGGTTTTAGGACAACCCCAGGAATTAATAAACGGATATTATTTTATAATCTATGTCATTGAAACTGAATGCATTCCCATCCTTCAGGCCTTTCATAACACTGTAAATAGGTGCGTTGGGAGAGAGCCCAAAAACTTCTTGTCCGCCAGCCTCTACTTTTTCGCTGGAAACGGCAACAAAAAAAGTTCTTTGGTCTGTTACAACCACGGCACCGGTTTCAATTGTATCCTTTTTTATGCCCGGGTCCAGTGATTTCAAAAAACTCATTTCCGCTGTAACAAATTCCAGTTCATTTTTCAAGGTTTGCAGAAGTTCAATTTTACCGGCCGTACGATCTTCGCTCTGGCTGGCCGATTGGGTATGGCCATAGGCATCATCTGTCATTTCTTTTACCCGGTGTTCATAACTGCTCACGAGTTCTTCCTGCTTTTCTATACAAGCGGTTAAAATGGCTTCTTTTGATATTTTTTTACTCATATATCCTGGTTGAATGTGATTAAAGATATTTATTCCTGCCGGTTTACCTGCAATTATATGCGAGACTGTTGCCTGGTGGGGTATATTGTTTCTTTTTAAATAATCCTGAATGCCCTTGTACCTTTGTTGACGGGTGCCATCCCTGCAGAAAATATGGAAACAAACATTCTCCTACCAGAAATTAAAACAGATGCAGCAATTAAAGCCCTGCTGCAAACGCAACCGGAAAAATGTACGATTGTGCATTGCCGCCTGGCTACGGAGGAAGAGGTTTTTGTAAGGGTTTGGCCGCAAGTTGTACTGGTGGAAGATAACGGCAGGCGGCGTAAGCTCATTCATTGTTTCAATATCAGCGTTATGCCGTTGTGGACGTTAATGGAACCCAGGGCCGGGTTTGTACGCTTTACCCTCGTTTTTGAAGGCCTGGGAAAAAGTTGCGACAGCTTTCACCTGCTGGAAGATATACCGGAGCCGGGTGGTTTTTACAGCCCGGTGATTTCCCGCAACAAAACGGATGTGTATGAAACTATTGTGATTTCTGAATAGCCAGGAGCCGGGATATGCTGCACATAAAATTTCCAGGTACTTGGTGACCTTTTAAATGAAAATCCGCGTATGGGTCCTGGTTAGTAATCTTTATATACTTATTTACTTTTCTTCTTTTTTTTACTACCTTAATATATTAATACAGCACCCCGGGTGCCTTTAAAAGTTAACCTTTAAATATACTTTCATGAAAAAAATACTCTTTGCCTGCTGCCTCTCTTTTGTTTTCCTGTCCTGCGAAAAAGAAGATGCTGAAGATGAAAATAATTGCCTTGTGGTAGATGCCAAGTCCATTCCGGTTGCAGTGAATACAGGTTTCACAACGCTTTACCCGGGTGCAACTGCCCTGAAGTGGTTTAATAAAGATGGTAATGGGTATGCTGTGCTTTCCGAATTGAATGGAAAAAAAACGTTGTTACATTTTGATAATAACGGTAACTATGTGCGCACAGAAACCAACCTGGAGCAGCAGGGAGAACATCATGATGATAACGATGATGGCGAGTGTGAATGTGAAGCAGAAGAGGACTAATGCAGGCTCGGTAATCGCCTGGCTGTTTACTCGTTTTCTTTTTTCTCCGGCAGTAAAGCAAATTTACTGGCAATGAACTTTTCATTACTGAAGTGACCCGTAACAGTGGCCTGGCGTATTTTTTTACAGAAGCCATCGGCCGCATGTGCGTCACCGTGATCATCTATATTCGTACCCTCCACGAAATAAGCTTTACCATTTATTTTTACCGCCAGGTCGCAACCTGAACCTGCCAGGTGGAAGCGGCATTGTCCGCACGCTGCCTCGGCTGTATAGATACTATCCTGCGCCGGGGATGCAGGGGCCTGGGCAAAGGTTTTACCAGTGAAGCCAGTTACAAAAATTAGGATGAGAGAAACGAGGAAACGCATAATATAAAGTTTGCTCTAAGGTAGTTAAGTTTTTTGTGGTAGAAGAGAACGTATGCCGCCGGCTTTTACCAGCATCTGTTCCCCATAGCGTTTCTTCACACTGTCAATGGCCTGGTAAAGGCTGATCATCTCCTGGGTGTCTTCAAAAAGATTAACCTGGTAATTGCCGGGGATGAGGTTGCTGAAGCGGATACCCAGCAAGCGGATGAGCAGCCGGCGTTCATAAAGTTTTTCAAACAGTTCCTGCGCTGTTTTCAGCAATACATGATCTGCATTGGTGTAGGTCAAAGAAATTTGTCTGGTAAAAGTTTCAAAATTTGAGTAGCGCAGTTTTACCGTAACACAACCGGTGAGTTTATTTTGCCGGCGCAGTTCATAAGCGATTTTTTCCGTCATGCGAACGAGTTCACTGTGCAGGAACTGCATATCTATCGTATCCTGCTGGAAAGTGTTTTCGGTGGAAATGGTTTTCTGTTCATGGTAGGGTATTACCGGCGTTTCATCTATACCGTTAGCCCGGCGCCAGAGTTCGCTGCCGTTTTTGCCCAGCAGGTTTTGCAGCATTTCAATGGGAATTTCGCTCAATATTTTTACTGTTTCCACGCCCATCTTTAATAACAGGAAAGCCGTTTGCTTTCCGATGCCGGGGATGCGGGCTATGGGCAAGGGCGCCAGGAATGATTTTTCTTTGCCAAAAGGAATTTCAATCTGCCCGTTGGGTTTCACTTCATTGGTGGCTACTTTGCTGATGAGCTTGTTACTGGCAAGGCCATAAGATACAGGGAGGCCACTTTCTTTCAGCACTTTTTTCCTGAGGCCGGCACTGAACTGGCTGCAGCCAAAGAACTTATCCATACCCGTTAGGTCCACGTAAAATTCATCAATAGAGGCTTTCTCAAAAACGGGAACCGTATCGCGGATGATGTCTGTAACGATACCGGAATATTTGCTGTACACTTCCATATCGCCCCGCACAATAATGGCTTCGCTGCAGAGGCGGCGGGCCAGCCGCATGGGCATGGCACTATGAATGCCAAAGCGCCGGGCTTCATAACTGCAGGAAGCTACCACGCCCCGGTCGCCACTGCCGCCAATGAGTACCGGACGCCCCGCCAGCCGCGGGTTGCGCAGGCACTCTACCGACACAAAAAAAGCATCGAGGTCCAGGTGAACGATATTTCGGGAGAGTAACATTTTTTTTAGAGAGGTTGTAATTTTAAATTTCGAATGATGAATGTTGAATTAGTCAATGGTCAATAGTCAATGGTCAATAGTCAATGGTCAATGGTCAATGGTCAATAACTACCACTCATCGTAACTCGATGACCCAATGACTCATTGAATCAATGACCTCCCGATAGCTATCGGGATGACCCAATGACCCAATGCCCCAATGACCCTTCCAGTGAATTACCTTACCTCCATCCAGCTCCTCTCCCTTATCCCTAGCTTTATAAGTTTTGTTACTTCAATATTATATACCCCGAAATCCACGACGACTTTGCCGGTGATTTTATAAAAGCCTTTGCCCCGCAGGGGATATTGCCGGAGGGAGGGCGGAAAGTGAACGGTATCCAGCCAATTCAGCCGTGCATCCAGGAAACTGGCAAACGCCATGGTTTCATTGCGTATGGTACGCACCCCTTTCTGTTCAATGTAATAACCCAGGGAGGTGACTACTTTCCCAAGGTTGCCTGGTAACGCTTCAGCATACACGAAATCATCCGGGTCCTCCTCCAGCATCTCGAAAGGATTGGCCAGGGGAAAATCCAGCAGTTCTATTTGATCATATAAATCATCCAGGCGGCGGTCATCTAACTGCGGCAGGGTAAAATTTACCGGGGCTTCATGGAAGAGCGGTGTTGCGGAGGTGAGGCTTTTAATTTTTGCCTGCAGGAAATTGGCTTCCCAGAGCAACTGTTTCTTCGTTTTGCCGGTAAAGCGCAGGGCACCTACGCTTACCAGCATGTTGAGCTGTTCTTTGGTAATGGCCGTTCGCTCTATAAAATCTACCAGGCTGAGGTAAGGCCCGTCGTTTTCCCGCTGCTGCAGGAGGTGCTCTACCATCTCCTGTTGCAGGGATTTAATATGGATGAAACCCATGTACACATCATTGCCCCGGATGTTCGTGTAGGCATCACTGTTATTCACACAAGGCAGGTGGATACCGGCTCCGGTTTTTCGCAGCTCCAGGAA
>JBDSWG010000134.1:0-9722 GCA_039926825.1 Ferruginibacter sp. | reverse complement strand
ATTCACCAATAGCACTGGCAAAGAACCAGATCCCCATCATCATAGCCACCATTCTTGCCGGCGATAATTTTGTTACCATAGAAAGGCCGATGGGCGATAAAAACAACTCTCCCAAAATGATGAACATGTAACCAAATACAAATGGCCACAGCGGAATAATCCCGGTGCTTTCATTAAAATGACAACCCAGGTAAAAAATATAAAATCCAATTCCCAAAAAGATAAATGCAATGGCAAATTTCATAGGCGTGCTGGGTTCTTGTCCGCGTTTTCTTAGCCAGGGCCACATAGGAGCTACTACCAGCGTGAGCAAAATTACCCAGCCAGGTGGCAGAAAATTATTTACTGCCAGTTCCGGCAAGGCTATACCAAAAATGGTCATTACAGAGTTTCTTTCTGCAATCAGGTTCATAGAACCCGCATTCTGCTCATATACAGCCCAGAAAACAATGGAAAAAATAATCATGGCCAGGGCAGCATAAAGTTTCAGTTTAGCTTCTTTATCCAGTTTGCCAGCAGTATAAAGAACGTAGGCCAGGGCTACAACACCGAGGCCAAACATAATATAATCCATAAGGTGATACTGGTTAAACAGTGTGACGACCAGCGGCACAACCAGTAACGTACCACCATATATTAACCATTCTGTTTTTATAAAGCCGAAAGCAGGCTTATTTAAAGCTTCTTCGTTTGGTGGCAATCCTTTTTCGCCCAGGGATTTTTTTCCGATGATGAAAACAATTAAACCCAGCAACATAAAAATACCGGCAAGCCCAAAACCGTAATGCCAATCTATCGTGGTACCCACATAAGCGCATAAGGCGCCGCCCAGTGCCGCCCCGATATTAATACCCATATAAAATATAGAAAAACCACTATCCCTGCGGGGGTCATTGTCTGTGTATAGAGTCCCAACCAAGCTGGAGATATTTGGTTTAAAAAACCCATTGCCGCAAATGATAAAGGCCATACCATAAAAAAAACTCCAGTCATTTGGTAAGGCCAGGATGAAATGCCCCAGCGTCATCAGCAGGCCACCGAATAAAATTGCCCGCCGGTATCCAATAAACCGGTCTGCCATAAAGCCGCCAAACATGGGCATTGTGTAAACAAGAGCCGCGTAAGAACCTAAAATCGCGTATGCCTTGGGGTCATCATAATGGAGCTGGCTCACCATATACGCTATCAGCAAAGCCTTCATTCCATAGAAGGAAAAACGCTCCCACATTTCGGCAAAAAACAGCAAGTATAATTGCTTCGGTTGTTTGAGCGATTGAAGATTTTCAGCTTCTACCGGTTCAGTAAGATCCATGTTTTAAGATTTAGCTTTTAGGTAAAATTTATTTGAGACTGAATACTTTTGTTAACTCACACCTTTTTCTTTCATTATCCTGTTCAGCCATTTCAGCATGGCAAATATGATACACGTGGCAACCAGCAGCAGCACAAAATTTACCCAGAAAAAATTGGCCTTATGCTCATACCCATCCCATAAGGTCGCCAGCAATCCTGATAATTTATTGCCGATTGAAGTGGAGAGAAACCAACCTCCCATCATTAAAGATGTGATGCGGACAGGGCTTAGCTTAGACACCAAGGACAAGCCCATGGGGCTTAGCAATAATTCACCTACTGTTATTACCCCGTAAGTTCCCACCAACCACCAATTGCTTGCTTTTTCTGAACCATTTCCTGTTGCATACAACGCACCTACCATCACTAGTACTGATAAGGCAGAAATCAACAGGCCGAAAGCGATTTTAGTAGCCGTCGTTGGTTCTTTGTTACGCCGACGCATAAACGCAAAAAATGCAACAACTAATGGGGTTAACAGGATGACCCAGCCCGGGTTGATACTTTGGCTTAAGGGCGTGCTCCAAAGGTTTACTTTTTCGCCATCTGTGGGTAAATTTTCTTGCCTGACATTTTTAAAATAGTTGGGATAATTATATTCTTTTAATACAACGCCATCCTGTTTCTGCAAGCGAAACTGGTTATCGTATTGGTTTACCGAATCTCTTTTATATTCCACGATTTCCGCCAGGCTTAAGCCGCGAAAAACATCACCCATGGTGCCACTTACCTGCCGGTTGGTATAATTGTCTGCCCAAATGGTTAGGGCAGTTCCGTTTTGTTTGAAAACCGCCCAAAACATAACCACGGCTGCAAATATTGCCAGTAGCGCAGCAATTGGCCTTTTTTCGTCTGCACTTGCCCGTAAGTATAACGAAGCATAAAAGTAAATGACCGGTATACAAGCGAAAATAAAAGCATCATTGCTGTCACTCTGGAATATATTTCCCGGGATGAACCAACCAATAATGCCTGCAATAACAGAAGGTACTAAAATGGTGAGTACAATTTTAGCGAATGGCATATCGGCCTTAGTCATGGGCTTCAGCTGGTCGCCGCTCGTATAATGTTTTGTCCCGGATATAAAAATAATAACGCCCAGGAACATACCGATACCTGCTGCAACAAATGCATACTTCCAACCCCACAAAATAATGATGGCTGCACTGAAAAAATTACAAATGAATGCTCCAATATTAATACCCATGTAAAATATATTATAGCCTTCATCTTTCCTGTCTTTATATTCCGGAACAGAATATAAATTGCCCAGGAGTGTGCTGATGTTTGGTTTAAAAAAACCGTTGCCTACAATGACCAATGACATTGACAGGTATAACATGGGCAGGTTATGAACCGCCATAAGGCAATAACCGGCACCCATCATAAGTCCGCCTGCAATGATGGATTTTCGATAACCAAAATAGCGGTCTGCCAGCAAGCCGCCCAGGAATGGAGTAAGAAAAACAAGCGCAATAAAAGTTCCGTACAGGTCTGACGCCTCGCTGTTCGTCATTGCAAAACCCTGCTCTACATTTTTCAGGTACAGCAGGAAGATGCCTATCATCAGGTAGTACCCAAACCTTTCCCACATCTCACTAAAAAAAAGAAAGGGGAGGGCCCGGGGGTGCCTGGCAATTTTACTCATATAAGTTTTGTTTGATAACGGGAAGATAGAAAAAAATAAAAGGCGACCTCCCGATCGCCTTTTATTAATTGTAAAGTTATTATTTAAGTAATACCGTGCATTTTCTTTTTCAATGTGCCATTCAGCATCAGCATGACCAAACCTGCTGCAATAGGTATTACAGTAAATATTAAAAAGAAGATAGTTATTGAATATTTACTCGTAATGTCATCAATGAAACTTCCCGTTAACCCTGCAGTGTAATTTGCAATAAAGTTTGCAATGAACCATGTACCAAACATAAGGCCCACAAGTTTTACCGGTGCCAGTTTACTCACATAAGACAATCCAACGGGTGATACACAAAGCTCCCCAAGGGTGTGAAACAGGTAAGCCAGTATGAGCCAGACCATACTTACCGAAGCAGTTTTAGCACCCTGCGGAATAGTGGTGCCGCCATATGCAAGAATGGCAAAACCAAAGCCCAGTAACATAAGCCCGATGGCAAATTTAACCGGCCCGGAAGGGTTGTACTTGCTTTCCCAAATCTTTGAAAATAATGGTGCAAAAGCAATAATGAAAAATGAGTTGAGAATACCGAACCATGATGCAGGCACTTCTGTTGCATCTGATCTGAATTCTCTTACGAGCATCCAGACTACCAGGCCCCAGATAATGACGAAACTGCTGCCCAGGAAAATACTGGAAAGGGTATATTTAGCGAAGGTCTTTTTGAAAAGATTTAGTAATACAATAGTAAGAATGATCATGGGTACTACCGTAAGCAAGGTGTTTGCTATTTTGAAAGTCATGGCGCCGCTGCCTACCAGTGCCCGGTCTGTATAATCTTCAGCAAATACTGTCATAGAACCTCCCGCCTGCTCAAAAGCCCACCAGAAGAAAATAGTGAAAAACGCAAATACGGCAATAACGATGATGCGATCGCGGTTCACATGTGCGGGAATTAATTCTTCCTTCACCGGCGCTTCCGTAAGAGAATCTTCAGCATCAGCCAAGGCACGTTTTTTAGGCGTAAGGCCAATTTTTCCAAATATTTTTTGAGCAAATGAAAACTGCATAAGGCCGAGGAACATAAATATTCCCGCCAGGCCAAAGCCATAACTCCAGTTTACTTTTTCCCCGATATAACCACACAGCAGGATACCCAGGAATGCGCCGGCATTTATTCCCATGTAAAATATGGTGTAAGCTGCATCTTTCTTTTCCGGGTTTTTGGTATATAATTGTCCTACGATAGAAGAAATGTTTGGTTTGAAAAGACCGTTACCAATAATAAGGCAACCGAGGCCAATGTAAAAAAACATGGGCGAATCCATTGCCATGCTGGCATGTCCCAGGGTCATAATCGCTGCACCGAGGATTACAGCTTTACGATAACCTATTAATTTATCGGCAATCAATCCACCTAAAATTGGGGTCAGGTAAACCAGGCCTGTATAAATTCCGTACAATTGTAATGCATCCTTCCTGTCCCACTGCCAGCCTCCGTCTGCAAAAGATGAAATTAGAAATAGGACCAATAAGGCTCTCATTCCATAATAACTAAAGCGCTCCCACATTTCTGTAAAAAACAAAATAAAGAGGGAGGGCGGGTGGCCATTTTCATGAACAGCATTTTCCATACGTAAATAAAATTTAGGTTTAAATGATTCTCAACATAAAAAATATGATCTGTAAAGTAAAGATATTCTTGCAAATGAAACATACAAAACAGATTCCGGGTAAAATAATAACCATTGTAAATGAAGAACGGCAACAAAATTGCGCAGATGAATGTTAGTTTTACATAAGTAACCCCAAAATACCAGCATTTGAAAATATTGTTAATCGGATCCGGTGGGAGAGAGCATGCCCTTGCCTGGAAACTTTCTTTAAGCAGCCATTGCGAAAAATTATTTATAGCACCAGGTAATGCCGGCACAGAAACCCTGGGAACAAACCTTCCGATTAAAATCACGGATTTTGATGCCCTCACTACTTCCTGCCTGGAAAATAAAATTGATATGATACTGGTAGGGCCCGAAGAACCATTAGTGAAAGGCATAACAGACCATTTTAATGATAATCCTGAAACGGCCCATATAAAAGTTATTGGCCCATCGGCAAAAGCGGCAGCGCTGGAAGGAAGTAAAGCATTTGCAAAAAGTTTTATGGAGCGCCACAACATTCCTACGGCAGCATATAAAGAATTTACAGCGGAAAATTATGATGAAGGGGTTTCTTACATCCAGCAACAACCCATACCTATTGTTTTAAAAGCAGATGGCCTCGCTGCCGGTAAAGGTGTAATCATTTGCCAGAGCCATGTGGAAGCACTGGCAGAATTTGAACTCATGGTTATGCGTTCTAAATTCGGGCATGCCAGCGATAAAGTAGTCGTAGAAGCTTTCCTGCAAGGAATAGAAATGAGCCTGATATGCCTGGTAGATGGAAAAAATTACCTGATGCTGCCGGAGGCAAAAGATTATAAAAGAATAGATGAAGGGGATAAAGGGTTGAATACTGGTGGAATGGGCGCTGTAAGCCCGCTACCATTCTTCACAGAGGATTTACGTCAGAAAGTTATTAACCGCGTGATAGAACCTACCGTGCGTGGGCTGGTAATGGATGACCTGGAGTATAAGGGTTTTATTTTCTTTGGGCTGATGATAAATAAGAACGAACCCTTCGTCATAGAATACAATTGCCGCCTGGGGGATCCTGAAACGGAAGTAATAATGCCGCTCGTAAATAATGATATAGTAGAACTTCTGCTTGCCACTGCGGATGGAAGGTTGTCAGAAATAACATTGGATATTGTACAAAAATCTGCGCTCGGCATCGTGGCTGTAAGTGGTGGCTATCCGAAAGATTATGTAAAAGGCAGGGAGATTGAAGGGCTGGATGTCACTTTTACAGACAGTTTATTATTCCATGCTGGCACGGCAACAAAAAATGGTAAAGTAGTTACAAATGGTGGCCGTGTACTGGTGGCAGTTTCCCTGGGAGATGATATGAAAGAGGCAGCAGAATTGTCAGATTATTTTCTGCAACAAATCAACTTTGAGGATATGTTTTACCGCCGGGATATTGGGCATGAATTCCGGGATATGAAAGACGTATAAATCACAACCTGGCTAACTGTAACGCGTACCCTTAAATTGATGCCGCTAAAGTTGTTAGTAATAATTCTTCACATATCCTTAACAACACACGCAATAAAATATCAGAAACGGTTGTTTTATCCAATATTTATCTTCAACTTTGCCTCCATCCTTATTACAACGATCTTATTGAAAAATTATGGGCATTTTCAATTTCTTTACGCAGGAAATAGCAATAGATTTAGGTACCGCAAATACCCTCATTATCCACAATGATGAAGTTGTCGTGAATGAACCTTCTATCGTTGCATTGGATCGTAATAACCCAAAAAATTTATTGGCCGTAGGCAAAAAAGCCCTCATGATGCATGAAAAAACGCATGAGAGCATCCGTACCGTACGTCCGTTACGGGATGGGGTAATTGCAGATTTCAACGCAGCGGAACTTATGATACGGGAAATGATCAAAATGATTTATCCCAAAAAGCCCCTTTTTGCGCCTAGCTGGCGGATGATGATTTGCATACCCAGCAGCATAACAGAGGTGGAAAAACGTGCGGTAAGAGATAGTGCAGAGCAGGCCGGCGCTAAAGAAGTTTATCTAATTCATGAACCCATGGCGGCAGCGTTGGGTATCGGTATAGATGTAGAAGAACCTGTGGGAAATATGATTATTGATATTGGCGGCGGTACAACCGGTATCACTGTAATTGCCCTCGCAGGTATTGTTTGTGACCAAAGTATACGGATTGCCGGTGATGAATTTACTGCAGATATCATGGAGGCCCTCCGCCGGTATCATAGTTTGCTTATAGGCGAGCGTACAGCAGAGCAAATAAAAATTCAGGTGGGCGCTGCCATGAAAGACCTGGATAACCCGCCGGATGATATACCTGTAAATGGGCGGGATCTTGTAACCGGTATTCCTAAGCAAGTTATGGTGAGTTACCAGGAGGTAGCGGAAGCCCTCGATAAAAGTATTTTCAAAATAGAAGAAGCCATCCTGAAGGCGCTGGAAACTACGCCGCCGGAACTGGCAGCAGATATTTATCGCCGTGGCTTATATTTAACTGGTGGAGGTGCATTGCTCCGTGGCCTGGAAAAAAGAATTGCTGCTAAAATAAAATTGCCTGTACACATTGCAGATGATCCACTTAAGAGTGTTGTTCGTGGTACAGGTATAGCTTTGAAAAATTACGACCGCTATCCTTTTGTCATGAGGTAGGTAACCGGAATTCCGCTGGCTAAACCCTTTAATAGAAAATAGGAACAGACTTCATGCGCAACATATTCCTGTTCATAAACCGCTATTTTAATTTTCTCATCTTCCTCCTGTTGCAGGTAGTCAGTATTTATTTTATAGTAAATTATAATAAATACCACCAGGCAGCCTTTGGCTCTGTAACCAACGTTGTTACAGGTAAAATAAATACCCGGTACAACCAGGTAGAATATTATTTTCAATTGAAGAAAACAAATGATTCTCTTGTGGCTGCCAATAACCGGTTGTACAATAATCTACGTTACAATTATGAATTACCGGACACGGTAGGTCGGGTGTATGTGGATACTTTACTGGTTGATTCCTTAAAGGCCTATCAGACTATAACTTATAACCGCGCTAAGGTGGTTGCCAATTCTGTAAACAGCCAAAGCAATTATATTGTCATTCATTACCAGGGAACAGATACACTGGCTGCGGGTATGGGTGTGGTAGATATTAATAATGCCGTGGTAGGTATCATAACAGAAGTGGACGGTGCCTATGCAGTGGTGATGAGTCTTTTACATAAAGACAGCCACATTAGTGGCATGCTTAGCCGCGATGGTGAAACCGGTACGCTGAATTGGGATGGCAAAGAAACCAATATTATTTATCTTACTAATATTACAAAAGGTGCACGGGTAGCGAAAGGAGATTCAGTTATTACGAGTGGATACAGCACCAGTTTTCCACGTGGCCTTGCCATCGGGAGAATACAGGAAATTTATAAAGATGCTTCTACCACCAATCTTAAATTGAAGTTCCGATCAGCAGCTAACTTTTACACATTGCAATATGTTTACGTGATAAAAAATGTGCAACAAAAATCTGTAAATCAAATCCTGGAAAAAATTAAATCGCAGCCACACTAAAATATTTTGGGAAACATCATTAAATATCTTTTTCGCTTTGCGCTCTTTATCCTGTTCCAGGTTTTTGTGTTGGATAAAATTGTGCTGCACCAGATGATTACGCCTTATCTCTACCTGTTATTTATTCTTTGGCTTCCATTCAAGATTAACCGTACGCTGCTTATGTTCATTGGTTTTCTTACTGGGTTTGCCATAGATAGTTTCCGCCACAATCCCGGCTTTCATGCTGCTGCCTGTGTGCTCATTGCCTACCTGCGGCCCTTTATTATTAACCTCCTTATTCCCCAGGAAGGTGCGGATACCAATTATGATGAACCTTCTATTAAAAGTATGGGAAGCCTGCCAGCTTACTTTTTTTATATTGCCCTGCTATGCTTCCTGCACAACTTCTGGCTTTTTCTGCTGGAAGCCTGGCAGTTTGGAAACATCTGGTATTTCCTGGTGAAGACATTATTATCTACCTTAGTAAGCCTGCTGCTGATATTAATTACCGAGTTGCTCTTTAATCGCAAACAACGGTACCGTACCAATACAGTTTAAATAAATTTTTTAAGTACACAATATTCCATTTATATTTCTGTTGTGAGTTAAAGCAGATAATTTTGCATGAGAAATTTCTAATTAAAGCCTGTGTTTAATCAAGCGAGAAAAAATGTTGTCCGGTTAATTTTTATCATCTTTTTTTTGGTGATCATTACCCGTTTGTTCAGCCTCCAGGTAGTTTCAGATAAATATAAAATACTGGCAGAAGACCAGGGGATATTCCGGAAAGTAGTGTACCCGGACAGGGGCCTCATTTTTGACCGCAGGAATAAAGTAATTCTTCGCAATACCAGCATTTATGATTTGATGCTGGTCCCTAATAAACTAAAAGGTATTGACACGGCATCCCTTTGCCGCATTTTAGAAATTGACTCTGCACGTTTTCATGAAAAAGTTGTGGAGCAAATCATCCGAAATGGGCGTGCCCGGCCTTCCGTTTTTGAAGCTTTGCTGTCAGATAAAAAGATGGCCATGCTCAATGAATCTATGTATCGTTTTGCACCGGCTTTTTACCTGCAGGAACGTTCTGTACGCAGCTATCCATTTAATGTAGCGGGCAATGTGCTGGGCTACAATGGAGAAGTAGACAGTAACTTTTTACGTAAACACCCCGATGAAGGCTATGTGCAGGGTGATTATGCGGGTATGACGGGCCTGGAAAGAACCTATGAGCGGGTACTCATGGGCGAAAGGGGAATTGAATATTGGAAGCGGGATAACCGCAACCGTTTAACCGATCGCCTGGAGAACGGAAAGTTTGATACAACAGCTGTAGCCGGCCAGAATATTTATACTTCCCTGGATGTGGAACTTCAACAGTTAGGAGAAAAATTAATGCAGAATAAACTGGGTGCAATAGTAGCTGTGGATCCAAAAACAGGGGGCATTTTAGCTATGGTGAGTGCACCAACATACCAGCCGGAATTTCTGACAGGAAGTGAAAGGCGGAAACACTTCTC
>JBDSWG010000133.1:0-3889 GCA_039926825.1 Ferruginibacter sp. | reverse complement strand
GTTGGTGCAGGATGGAATGTTTCTCGTAGGGCTGGATATTGTGGGCGATAAACTTATGGAAGTAAATGTTTTCAGTCCCGGAGGTTTAAATATTATTTCCAGCATGTATGAAGCAGATTTTGGTGTAACCGTTATAGAGGCAATAGAACGAAAAGTTTTATACAAAGAAATTTATGGGCAATATATCGATAACATTACACTGGCGACAATGTAAAAGTGCAACACCATAGTTTCAGAAGTTTCCCGCATAGGTAAGCTGGTAGTAATTTGCTTTACGAAACATAAATCACAAAATATAAAGATGCTCTTTCGCCTGCCGATGAAATATTACCAGAATGGAAAACAAAAAAGATGAAAAAAATCAGATGACGTATAATGCATTCCCCATAGCAGGCAACAAACTTTATTTTTTTATATTACGTTTCTGCATTATCGCTAGTTCGATTATTTCATGTAAAGCTGCCCAGCCACCACAAGAACAAGGAAATTTTGTTCCATCAGATCTGACCGAAATAAATACCCTGGATACCAGCATACACCTGGATATTCGTTACGCAAGTACAAATAATTTTGCGGGGAAGGCTGTATATAAACAGGCACGGGCATTTTTACAACGCCCCGCTGCAGAAGCACTGGTAAGGGTAAATGAAAGTTTAAAGCCTTTGGGTTTTGGCATCTTGGTATTTGATGGGTACCGTCCCTGGCGGGTGACTAAATTGTTCTGGGATATTACACCGGATAGCAATAAACGATTTGTTGCAGACCCTAAAAAGGGCTCACGCCACAACCGGGGAGCTGCGGTAGATTGTAGTTTATATTATTTATCCAATGGCAATATGGTAACTATGCCGGGAGACTATGATGAAACTTCAGCCCGTTCCTATCCTACTTACACCGGCGGTACCGACAGCAGCCGCTATCACCGCGATATCCTGATACAAGCTATGCAGGCAAATGGTTTTACGGTTTATGAATATGAGTGGTGGCATTTTGATTATGAGGGATGGAAATCCTGGCCCATACTTGATATTCCTTTCAGGAAAATAAAGACAAAGCAAAACTAGTTATACAGCACACCAAATTTTATTTTTTAATATAAAAAAGACTTTCTCTTTCTGACAGCGCTGTTTGCAGGTAAAGTATTACAAAATCCTGCTGTATTTTTATTTTCGTTTTCAAAGAAGATAATTGATCCTGCAATTCCTGTGTATCAAACTGGTAGCTGGCTTTCGTATCCCGAATGCGATATAAAATATTCTCTGCTTTTTTTATTTCCCCAGGTAAATAAGAAAGCATGGCTGCTAAATCAGGATCACGAATGGTGGGTAAAAAAAATGAATTCCGAAATTGTATATAACTATTGTATTGGGATTTGCACTCATTTAAAATTTTTGAAGCGGCATTATAATCTAATACGTCTTTATCTTCCAGGTACATTTCTACATTCATTCTATGTTGCTTAATATTCGTCTCTGCCAGCGGGTTAGCCAGGCCCTGGAACGCAATACGCTTTGCCGCCACCTCTATCTTCTCCAAACTATCCATTTGTGAATAAGATGCAATAGAATCGCGGTAATTAAATGTCACCATCCCCCTTCTAGGGTCAATTTTTCCAGATATAAAAGACTTTTCTGTAATGGGTTTGAGCAGCAATTGCCACATAGGATCAAAAGGAAAATGGGTTTGAATCATTTCTTCCGGGCGCACCATGAAATATTTGGATGGCAGGGAACCTGCTCCCCAGGTAGCATCACATAGCATCCATTCATTATCTGCTAAAACCGCATTCCAGCAATGCGCAGATTTATCTACCCTGCCCTGTTGTTTTGTAAAGCCATCTACTACAAAACCCTGCAATCCACATCTCCTTACCAAATCATTAAATAAAGCTGCATAATTTTCACATACGCCTCGCCGGCGGCGCAGCACAGCAGCAATCATGTCTGGTTTTTCTAAACTAAAATTTATCGAATAGGCACTATCCCTGTCATAAGAAATATGGTTGACAATCCAATAATAAATGCTGCTGAATTTTTCACCTTCGTTTAAATTTTGACTGTTAATAAAACCCGCAATTCCTGACGCACTGCCCGTCACCTTTTCCGGAAAAGAAAGCTGTGCCCGTAAAGATTTACCGGGAAGCATACCCAACAGTAATAGCAAGAGCAATCGCATACATAAATGTAGTTTTTTTTGTTTTATTCAATAAGACGACATTCTTATTTTAGCCTAATTTTATAAAAGGATAATACTACTAACCAGATTTTAAATTCAACATTTTTCATTTGACTATTTCCCGGCTTATTAAAAAAATGGCGGTTTTCGTCCGGCCTTATCGTTCCCTCATAATTGCAACCCTTATACTCACTGTTATCGGGTCGTTCATGGCGCAGGTGAATGCGCATATCCTTCGTTATACCGTAGATGAAATTACCAGGCTTGTTAATGAGCACAAAACATTGCAGGACGGACTTACCCTGCTGCTTACCATAAGCATCGTATTATTTGCCAAAGAACTTCTTTATGCATGGATACAATTTGGACAGAAATTTTATGGCGAAAAGCTTCGCATTTATATTTCGCGGGATTTTTCCCAGGCTATTGTAGACAAAATTCTCACTTACAAAATGGCCTTTTATACCAGCCCGGAAAATGAAAGCGGTAAACTGCAAACCCGCATTGATTTAGGCATTTCCAGTCTTACACGGCTTGTAAGGAATTTTTTTATTGACATCCTCCCTTTATTTGCAAATGCGATAGTAGCACTGGCATTTATGTTCAGTGCCAATATTTATATCGGGTTAATAAGCCTGGCCATCATCCCCGTTTATTTTTATGTAAGCAACCGGCAAGCAGGAAAGCTGAGTGGTTTTCGCCGTCGGATGCGTACCTATCGGGAGTCTAAAAATAATGGGATCATTGGCCTGATAGAATCTATTACAGTTATTAAATCTTTCACCAGGGAAAAACTTGAAGCCGGAAAGCAGGAGAAAATTCAGTTTGATATGACGGAGAATCAAATGAAAACACGGCATATCAGTTTTATGTACGATAGCATTAAAACATTCCTGGAGCAAATTGGTATCGTACTTATTATTATTCTTACAGCATACTTTGTACTGAATGGAACAATGAGTATTGGTGCCATCATGTACCATATATTACTTTTTAATAACGTTGCGGCACCCATCAGGCAACTACACCGCATATACGATGAAGTGAATGATGCTTTAATATATTCAGAATCCTATTTTGAAATACTGGAAGCTGGCGACCAGGTAGAACAATCCGGTAATTATGCACCACTGGGTATAAACGGAGAATTTCGTATCACTAACGTAGATTTTATTTATCCCAACGGCACGGCTGCCCTGCATAACGTGTCTATGGAAATACCGGCAAATAAAATAACTGCGCTGGTAGGCCTGAGCGGTGCCGGTAAAAGTACATTAGTAAATCTCCTTGATAAATTTTATGCGCCAACACATGGACAAATATTCTTAGACGGCCACGACCTGCAGGAATATAATACTACCTGGTTGCGCACCCGCACCGGCCTGGTACTTCAGAAGAATCACATCTTCAGTGGTACCATAGAAGAAAATATTTTATATGGAAATGAAGAAGCCACGGATGAAGAGGTTACACAGGCTGCAAAACAAGCCTATATACACGACGAAATAATGGATTTGCCGTTAGCTTATCAATCCCCGGCCAACCTGCTTTCCGGCGGGCAGCAGCAGCGCATTTCTATCGCCCGCCTCTTTCTTAAAAATCCCCCGATTATTTTCTTAGATGAACCTACAGCCAGCCTGGATGCTATTGCAACCGAACAAATTAAAAAAAGCCTGGATGCCATTAAAGTCGGGAGAACAGTTATCATTATTTC
>JBDSWG010000132.1:0-4493 GCA_039926825.1 Ferruginibacter sp. | reverse complement strand
AAGAACCTTTTGGAAGTTTATGCTGATGTTCAATAATTTCAAATAGCCGGACCAGCGTTTTCACCTGCTCAGGAATAGTTACTTTCGGTAACATCACCACGAAATTTCCAGGTAATTTTCCGCCTGTCTTTTCCAGTAACGTGGTCAGAAAAATATCAAGCGTGCGAACACCACGAACTTTTAAATCTTCCGTAAACGGTTTTATCCTGATGCCTATGAAGGGCGAAATGGTATTATTTTTCATGCCTTCAGCCAGTTCTGTCGCTGCATTTATGGCAGTGGCATCTTCTTCCTCATCCGGGCGGTTGCCAAAACCATCCTCAAAATCAATCCGGAAATCTTCCACCCCTTCTGTCGCTAATTTTTTAATGATACGATCGTACACAATCTTTGCCAGGCCACCCGGGTGCTGCAGTTTTTCATCAACAGACATACTATTTATATAAGACTCCAGTTGCATAATACCTTCCGGTGTGGTGGGCATTTCATGATAACCTTCCCATTTCAATAAACGGGGCAACACCGTAAAATCAGGGGCATTTTCGCGGAAATTTTTCAATGCAACATCCCCAATTTTTTGTGTGGTATCAGATTTAAAAAGATTAGCGCCGCCATACACCGTATGTACCGCCTGCCGATCGGGTTTATCACCCGGGTATATTTCCTGGAAAGCCAGGTTTGCTTCGCCTAAACTATTCAGTAATGTATCCTTATCTACCTGGTCTACAGAAAAATGCAACATGAAAATTTATTTTGTAAAATGATGGTTAGCAGATTTAGCTACCACGGTATGTGCTATACCCAAAAGGATTTAGCAGCAAGGGCACGTGGTAATGTTCATTATCTTTTATTTCAAAAATGATATCCACATAAGGATAAAATGTTTTGATATTTTTTTTTGTAAAATAATCCCCGGTTTCAAACCTGATTTTATATGTGCCCTCTTTTGCTTTTAATTGAGAAGACAGTGCCGGAATGCGTCCATCTTCATTTGAAGCCCCACGGAATACTTCCGTCCAGTTTTCATTGCTTCCTTCATACAGAATAACAGCAATGCCGGAAGCGGGCTTACCCAGGGATGTATCCAATATGTGAGAACTCAGGCTCATGACAATAATTTTTCCAGCCGCAGTTGTGTAATTTTAAGTTGTTCGTCAGCAGCGATTTTCAATTCTTCATCATAATTATTATGCAGGCGGTGCGCCATCATTTCCAGGATCTCTTCAGCTGATTTACCCGTAGCACAAACGATAAAAATGAAACCAAATTTCTCTTTGTAATGGTCATTGGCTTCATCCAGTTTTTCCATCACAGCACGTGTGGCCCGGCTCACTTCAGCCTGCTCCCCTTCTGCCCAGGCAGAAGTACCGGCAAATTTTTCTTCCAGGGAATTGATATCCCCAATCTCCGGATGTTGCCTAAAAGCCTCCAGCCAGTCTTCTGCACTACATGCATACCAGCATTCTTCTGCATCTTCCATAAGATCTACCAGGTCATCTGCCGGTATAGCTTTTTCCATTTTATTTACCCAGGCAGAAGAACCACAGCAACGGAGTAACTGCAGGTGAAGTTCTTCTTTATCCAGCGTGTTGAAATGATGTATATCCATAATTCTTTATTTACTTATTTTTCCCCACAAACGCATCCGGCTAATGCCGCCATCCGGTTTAATCAATAATCGTACATGCGTTACCGGTTGTTTCTGGGCTATTTCTTTTTCATAGGTATGTTCCGCATCGGCAGATAATTTCTGGTCATCAACCAGCGTAATCCAGGAATTATAATCACCTGCTGTTGGATCTACATTGCTGTCCCCGATATTAGTTCCTTCCAGCCGGAAAGCATCCGGGTAATTCCCTTTAAAATGACAAGTATCAATTAATATTTTTTCTATAATACCTTCATGCGCCAGCTTTACAATGACCCAATCCTGGTTGCCCGCTGTACGGTTTCTTTTAGTTTCCCAGCCATCGCCCATATTCACCCCGCGGCCTGGCATGAGTAAATTATCCATGTGCGAAAAAAACATATCATTACAACCCAGGGACTTTGCACCATTTACAGCTGCGGCCAGGTCTATGGTTTCATCTTCACCCACATTACTCCAGTCTTTAACTACTTCTCCAAATACTTTCAGCCGGGCAACACCGCCATCAGGGTAAATCTGCAACCGAAGGTAGTTGTACATACCATCATCTTCAATTTCATAAAAATTTTCTGACCCAGGCTCCAGGGGAGATTTAACGAGAATCTCTTTCCAGGGCAGGTTTTCCAAATCTGCATCTTCCCCGGCATAACAGGCATCAATAGACGCAAATGGCGGATGGTTGCCCAGGAAATAGTTGGTATCTATATTAACACCAGCCAGTCGGCCCGTGGCACCAAGTTTAAGTATGCACCAGTCATTTCCCGGTGTTCTTTTACGGCGGCTCTCCCAGCCATCCATCCATTTACCCCTGTCTGTATATTTGTCGGCAATAAAAATTCCACGCCCCGGCTTGAGCAAGTTTTCTTTCTCTGCAAAAAAATCATCTGAACAAGCAAGGGTTTTACCACCTATTTTTTCAGCAGCTAAATCAATAAGATTTGTAAACGCAGGTTTATTATTTATTTGCTCCATTATCTTTTAATATTTTCCCCTTGTTCAATTGCAGGATGTTTCCGTTTTCGTAAATTTTCTCCCCTGCAAGATAAGTTGCTGAAGTTTTTCCAAACAAGTTTTCTCCCAGGTAAGGCGTTATTTTATGCCGGTGCAAAATATTTTCTTCAGATACTTCGAAAGATGCTTCAGGTTGCCATATAAGAATGTCCGCATCTTTGCCTTTGGCAATATCACCTTTTTTTGCGGATAAACCCGCTAACTGCGCTGGCCTCCTGCAAAGCCACTCTGCCATGCATGCTTCTTTTAAACCCCTTTTCTTTGCCGCTGTCCACAAGGCCGGCAAAGCAAACTGCAAGGAAGCAATACCTCCCCAGGCCTGCATAAAATCACCAGTTTCCAGGTGCTTCATTCCCGGTGGAGCAGGTGAATGGTCTGTGGCAACAAAATCTATCAGGCCCTTCTCAAGGGCTTGCCAGAGCTTTTCATTATTAACAGATTCCCGGATAGGCGGCGCACATTTAAACTGCGTTTGTCCGTCGGGGATAGTTTCCCCATTAAAATATAAATAATGCTGAGCGGTCTCCACTGTCAGCGGCAGGCCTTCATCCTTTGCCGCCTGTATAAGGGGTAAAGCTTCGGCGGCAGAAAGATGTACAATATGCACCGGGCATTTATGTTTACGGCACATATTTATCATGAGTGCAATGGCAGATACTTCCCAGGAGGCCGGCCGTGTGGCCGCATATTCCCGATAGATACGTGTAGATGGATGCAATTTGTCATTGCTCAACTCACAATGAACTAATAACGGGAGCTGACAATCTTTTATAATGGGCATCGCCAGGTCCAGGTCAGCCGCTGTAACATTAGGAAATTCATCTATCCCTGAATGCGTTAAAAATGCTTTGAAACCAAAGACACCGGCCGCTGCCATTTTTTCAATTTCCTGTGCATTACCCGGTATAATGCCCCCCCAGAAACCAACATTGGTATGCAGTTTATGTAAAGCAGCAGAAAACTTTTTCTCCAGGCTTTTTACATCTGTTGTAACGGGCTCTGCATTAAGCGGCATTTCTATCATAGAGCAGACGCCACCTGCCATTGCAGCTTTTGTAGCAGTATCAAAACCTTCCCACTCCTGCCGCCCTGGTTCATTGATGTGTACATGTGTATCTACGATGCCAGCCATAATCACATCATTTCCCCAATCTTCAATACGAATATCTCGGGGTATAGAGGAGAAAGGTAATACCCCTGCGATGATGCCTTCGTCAATGAGAACACAGGCTTCACGCACTGTGCCATCCACTATTACTCGGTTACTTTTAAGGGCAAACATGCGGGGGCAAAAGTTGAACGCTAAAAGTAAAAACAAATTTTTATATTCGCTCTTTTGCCAAAGCTTTTATATCGCCTTCATGAGTATTTTCCTGGTCATCATACTGTTTCTTGTCCTGGCTATGCTGGTAGTTATTTCTTATGGCATGTTACCCATATTGAAACAGGATGAAGAAGTAAGGGAAAAATTGCTTCCTTCCCAGACCTTTATTTATGCCGGCATCGTACTGGTTATATTGCTCCTGCTTTTGGGCCTGTACCTGGTTTTAAAGAATACCATTTGGGAAGGGCACATGATGGAGTGGTTGAATATCGTGGTCCGGCTCATGCACATCACTTTCGGCATCGCATGGATTGGCGCCTCATTTTATTTTGTTTTTTTAGAAAATGCCCTTAACCGGACCGAAAATGTAAGGGATGAACTTGCAGGAAATTTATGGGCCATACATGGCGGCGGATTTTATTACCTGGAAAAATATAAAGTTGCTCCTAAACAAATTCCGAAGCACCTGCATTGGTTTAAATATGAAGCTTATTTCACCTGGCTTTCGGG
>JBDSWG010000131.1:0-8095 GCA_039926825.1 Ferruginibacter sp. | reverse complement strand
GGCAGGTGGGATGCCCGATTGTTTTCCGTGGAGCCAATGGAAGTGCCGGCCAACTAGGAGCGCAGCATTCTACAGCTTTTGAAAGCATGTATGCAAACATCCCGGGCCTGAAAGTTATTTCAGTTAGTAATCCTTATGACGCAAAAGGACTTTTAAAAGCTGCCATCCGGGATGATGACCCGGTTGTCTTTATGGAAAGTGAAGTTATGTATGGAGATAAGGGAGAAGTTCCAGAGGAAGAATACGTATTGCCAATAGGTAAATGTTTTGTAAAAAGAGAAGGTAAAGATGTGACCATTGTTTCCTTCAATAAAATGATGAAAATTGCCTTGGGTGCCGCAGAAGAATTAGCCAAAGAGGGAATTGAAGCTGAAGTTATTGATGTGGCTACCATACGGCCACTGGATTGGGTTACCATCCTGGAAAGCGTAAAAAAAACGAACAGGTTAGTTATTGTGGAAGAGCAATGGCCCTTCGCATCGGTGTCTTCTGAAATAGCCTATCGCATACAAAAAGAAGGGTTTGATTATCTTGACGCCCCTGTAAGAAGAATAACTTCTATAGATGCGCCTATGCACTATGCACCTAACCTTGTTGCTGCATATCTGCCAGATGTACCAAGAACAGTTAAACTGGTTAAGGAAGTTATGTACCTCAAAAAGTAAATAACCTGGTTTTTTTTTATAAAATTCAGGAGTGATTAGTACTTCCTTGCGGAAAAAATATTTTAATTATGGTATTCAGGACATTGGAAGAAAGCCTGCTTTTCCTGGAGAAACATAATGAATTAATTCGTGTAAAAGAAGAAGTTGATCCGAACCTGGAAATGGCGGCTATTCAGTTAAAAGTTTTTGCTTCAGGTGGACCGGCGCTTCTTTTTGAAAATGTAAAAGGGTCCGCATTCAGGTGTGCTTCCAATATCTTTGGAACAGTAAAACGAAGTAAGCTTTTATTTGCTGACACAATTCCCGTCATCCAGGAATTGATTAATTTAAAAAGTAACCCTGCAGAAATTTTAAAAAAACCCTGGAAGTATTTTAATACCGGCTTCAGTGCCATACACGCTCTTCCAAAAAGCTCTACGAATATAAACCCCGATTTCAAAGAAATTTCTATTTCCCAGCTTCCACTAATAAAACACTGGCCACGGGATGGAGGTGCATTTGTTACATTACCACAGGTTTATTCTGAAGATATAAATCAGCCAGGAATAAAACATTCTAACCTGGGGATGTACCGCATTCAACTGGATGGCAATGACTATATACTTAATGAAGAAGTGGGGCTCCATTACCAACTGCACCGAGGTATTGGTGTACATCAAAGTATGGCAAACCAATTGGGAAAGCCTCTTAAAGTGAGCATATTTATTGGTGGCCCGCCAGCTCATTCGGTAGCCGCAGTTATGCCTCTACCGGAAGGGATGAGTGAACTTTCATTTGCTGGCATCTTAGGTAATCGTCGTTTCAGGTATACATATGACGATGGGTATTGCGTGAGCAATGATGCTGATTTTGTTATTATGGGTGATGTGTATCCCGGGGATAATAAACCCGAAGGACCATTTGGAGATCACCTGGGTTATTATAGCTTGCGACACGATTTCCCGGTTTTAAAAGTGCGAAAAGTGCTGGCCAAAAAAAATGCTATCTGGCCTTTTACAGTAGTGGGCCGGCCACCGCAGGAAGACACAAGTTTTGGTGCCCTTATACATGAACTTACAGGTACTGCCCTGCGCCAGGAAATTCCGGGCCTAAAAGAAGTAAATGCCGTAGATGCGGCTGGCGTACATCCTTTACTGTTAGCTACCGGTAGTGAGCGTTATACCCCTTACAACCCCACAAAACAACCGGCGGAATTACTTACCATTGCCAACCGGATCTTAGGCACCGGGCAATTAAGCCTGGCAAAATTTCTCATTATTACAGCCGGGGAGAAGAACATAGTTTCTACCTCAGATATTCCTGGATTCTTTCAATATGTACTAGAACGAATAGACCTGGGCAGGGATGTTCATTTCTATACTAAAACCTCAATTGATACGCTTGATTATTCCGGTACGGGGTTGAATACTGGTAGTAAAGTGGTATTGGCTGCTTTTGGTGATAAAAAAAGAAGCCTGGCAACAGAGATACCTGCAACTTTTAGTAAATTAGTAATGCCTGGAATAATTACTACCAGTTTATCCGGTTTCCAGGATTACAACATTGCGGCAAAAGAGATAAATCAATTTGCTTTGAACTGGAGGGAGAATAAGGAAAATCCCGCAGGCATCATGTTAATTATAATTTGTGATGATGCAGGATTTACATCTTTAAACCTCAATAATTTTTTATGGGTTACGTTTACCAGGTCAAATCCTTCCCATGATATATATGGTGTAGAAAGTTTTATAGAGCACAAACACTGGGGCTGCCGGGGCCCACTCATTATCGATGCGAGAATAAAACCACATCATGCACCGCCATTGGAAGTCTTACCAGAAACACAACAATCTATTCAACGTTTGTTTGAGAAAAATGGCAGCCTTTATGGGTGGTAATATCAGGATCTTTTAGTAGATTTATGAGACAACCCCTAACATGAAAACAATTCCCTGCATTTTATTAGCATGCCTTGTCGCAGCATGTTCGCCAAAAATTACCAGCTCTCCTGAAACCGCAACCAGCAAAAGTTTGTTGTGGGAAATTACCAGTAATGACGGGCTTCATAAAAGTTACCTCTTTGGCACATTCCACTTGCTCTGTAAAGAAGATATTATTCTTTCTGATTCATTAAAACATCATATTAAAAATACACATTCCATTTTCCTCGAAATGGATCTGGAAGACCCTGCAATCATGTTTAATGCTATGAAATTTATAATGATGCGGGATGGAAAAGAATTAAAAGATTTGTATAGCGCAGATGATTATAAAAAGATAAACCTTTTTTTTAAAGATTCGCTTAATATCAACATTACGTCTTTAGTCCGTATGAAACCTGCACTCCTGGAAGTGCTTATTTATCCAAAAATCATGGATTGCAAAACATCAGAAGGAATGGAAACCGCCATAATGGCCTTAGCTAAAAGCCAAAACATTCCAATACATGGACTCGAAACTATGGCAGAACAGAGCGCCGTTTTTGATAGTATTCCTTATCAAATTCAAGCAACTGATTTACTTGAAAAAATAGATAGCCTGGATAAATTTAAAATTGAATTCAGAAAAGTCTACCAGGCTTACATGGAAAATGATTTGGATGCTTTGCTTTCGGATGATTTGAAAACAAAAAATATCCCCTATGAAGATTTTTTATTAAATAATAGGAATAAAAAATGGGCGGCTACACTCGTGCCTGCGCTGGAAAATGATAATATTTTGATTGCTGTTGGTGCCGGACATCTCCCGGGAGAAGAAGGGCTTATTAGCCTGTTGCGAAAAAACGGATTCGCACTTCGGCCTGTTCAAAATACTATAAAAAAATAACGTTTTAACGGATGACAATCTCAGTTATTAATTTTTCGCCAAGCGCTTCGTTTACTCTATGTAAAATAGTATCCTTCTGATACATTAATTCATTTTTTAATGGGGCGACAGAAGTATGTATAAAGAGAGTCTTCCCGGTAATTTCTATTTTGTCAGTGTATTTCGCAATAGTTTTACCCATAATGGTTTCCCAGACATCTTCTATCTGCATGGCCAATATCCCCTGCTTCAAGCGGCTCTTTTTCAAAAACAGCTGCATGGCTTCCTGCATCGATAACTCTGACATGGTGTGAAAGTAGAAATAATTTTTATTTATTTTCTTTTTATAACCAGTTTTTCTCCAAATTCCGCACGTACATTATTGAAAAATCTTGTCATAGATTTATATTTATCTGCCGGTATTATATGACGGGTTAATTCCAGGCGGGAAACTGTTATAATTTTGTTTGCCCCAGCATCATAATTATATGCAGCTTGAAAATTCCCATAGTCAAAGTTGAAGTTTTTTGCAGGTGGAAGGGCTTCCATTATATATCCGGCCGGCAGAAGATATTCTGTAGTGTCTGATTTTATAAATGGATCCTGGAAATAAAAATCTTTTGTCCTGTTGTCAGAAACTGGAAGACTGGCCCGCCATAGTTGAGTAATTCTTGGATGCAGAAACATCTTACTGCCGGCAACAAAATCCGGAACTTTTTCCATTTCCAGGGCCACATCATACACGCCATTTTTATTACCTTTTACATCAAAATTATCAGGCAATAAAAACCCTGATTGAATGACGAGGTAATTTTTCTGGTCATCTTTTTTATCTGTAAGAAATGAAGATGAGTGATAAGAACCTGTTGTTACAAGGTGCGTATTTATCTGGCCACTGCCATCTTCATTGAGATGGATAATAGCATGCGTGGTTTGCGTGTTTGATGAAGATTTGCTCCTGGGCGTAGCCGTTAGCTTGCCGCCTTCTTCCGTAATCAATAAGGCATTCCTGTTTTCTGTAAAACTTCCCAGTACACCAAATTCGCTTGTATTACTGGTACACTCCAGCCAGGTTGTATCCTTATTCAAAGGCACACAAAGAATTACATGGTTAAATCCCTGGAATGGAAAAGAAGGCTCCACCGGCTTTTTGTTATAAGTAGCATTGATAAGCGCCTGGTAGCTTTTAATACCGATAGCGGCAAGGCAGGCCTGCATATAATTACTTAAGGCTTTGCAATCACCATATTTTTTATCGTCTACAAAGCTGGCAGAAAAGGGTTTATAACCACCAATGCCTAACTGGATACTTACATACCGGAAATTTTGTTGCAGGTATTCATAAATTAATCGTGCCTTATCTTTATCGCTATCTGCATTTCTGACCAGGTTATTTAAAAACTGTACCCGGTCTGCGGGCAGCTTATCCATATTGGTGGCCAATTTGCGGTACCATTCACCAAATTTTTCCCAACTGGACATATTCCCATCGTATCCATCCAGTTCAAAAGCATTAGGGGCAATCAAAATTCTTGGATAGCTGCTTTCTGCACTTATGCCACCTTCCTCGTAAAGGAAAGCCGGAAGATTTTGGACACTCCATTTATACACTTTATTTCCCTTTTGGAAACTTACTTCTGGCAGCAGGTTTACGTTCTGGGCACGGTAACGGATATCCGCATTTTCATCCACTATACAAGTAAAGGAACTGCTCTTAACGGACATGAGTGGCTGCTGAATATCATATGAAGGCATATGCAACAATCCATCATATTTTACCTGGTAATCAAATTGTACGGTTACCGGGTATACGGAAGTGGAAAATTGCTGTACATATAAACGCGTATCTGTTACAAGGCCATCACCAGCATAGAAACTGATCAAATCTTTTTTAGAATATTTTTTTTGCTGGTTACCCTGTGCATCAAACATGCGAATTTCCACATCCTGTAATTGGTGAAATTTATCTGAATATTCTATAAACCTTAAATAATCTTTTCCTTGCTCGTCCAGCACGGTTATGACCTGGTGAACAGAGTAATATGCTTTGCTTTTTGATTTTATCTCGAACAATTCGTTGCTTTCCTGTACTATGGCATGAGCATTTTGCCGCAGGCTTAGCGGAATTATTTCTTTCACAATGGCAGATTGTTGAGCACTGGTTTCTGTGAGAACCAGCAAACTGAAAATATATAGTATAAATAATTTCATGAGGTTACTATTTCTTTTTCATAACAATTTGTTCATTCAGATTTTTTATAACCGCTTTATAAAATTCTTTAAAATCCGGGTATTGTTCCGGGGTGTAGAAATTTCTCTTGAAATTTATATCTATTTTCAGGTTTAGCATATTACCATTATCACCAGAAACGCGGGAAAAATTTACGGAGCGGTCTGCCGTCTGCAATACAATACTTTTAGGGTAACTTTCAAAAATAAATCCCTCTGGTATTTTTACATTAGTATAAATAATATACTCCTGCTGAAATCCATAATCTATGTCTGTTAGCCGGCTGTCATCAATAAAAGGGGATGAAAGAAATTCTGTAAAAACATTTTGATTGAAATAATAATAGTCGCCGGTTTTTGTGAGTTGGCTTGTGAAATTTACAACCTGGGAGAAACCTAATGAATCTTTATCT
This sequence comes from Ferruginibacter sp., assembly GCA_039926825.1. Lineage (GTDB taxonomy): Bacteria > Bacteroidota > Bacteroidia > Chitinophagales > Chitinophagaceae > Ferruginibacter. Next base: position 2,004 of record JBDSWG010000131.1, on the reverse strand, counting down.
GCATTTACATAATCTACTTTCGTGATGTTTACAGAAGGGTAGGGCCGTACAACTTCTACGTCTTTGTAAGCGGCCGGGTCCTTTAAATAAGAAGTTTGTTTTTCTGATTTTGCGTAATCGTCATAATTGATGGTACTGGTGCCGGTAATCAAACCATTTTCGTCAATCGTTTCCTGTAAAATTGTCGTCACCCGGTATTTGTGGGAATTGTCAATTAAATCAATCCATCTGCCTGCAGGTTGTTGCAAAATCAATCCTTTAGTACTTACTACTTCGCGGGGTATTAGCGGATAGGGAATTGTTTTGTTAGTTGCATCAAGTATATAATAACCATTAGAAGCAGGCACATAAGCCATAACCGCATTAAACTGGCTGAGAAAAGTATAAGAAGGATTTATAACGCCATGATCCCGTGTACTCAATAAAATGGGCATAGCTTTAATACCAATTTTATTCAGCAGGTTTATTAAGATAAAATTGATTTCTGCATTATTTCCCTGCCCGTTGTTCCAGGCTTTGGAGATACCTTCATCAGTATATATGGATTCATCATAGCTCAGGGACATTTTTTTCCTGACGGCATTAAAGATGTATTTAATTTTTTCCCTCTCGTTAGTTATGATCGATGCCTGGGATAAAATAGTTTCAGTACCCACCAGGTTTTTCTCAAGTTGCTGCCCGAAGTCTTCAAATTTATTCAGATCCTCTAATCGCTGCTTCCATGAAGCCGCCAACTCCTTTACATTGCCATTACCAAAATCCAGCTGGGATAATTGAAACTCCAGGCGTTGATGATAATCTTTTAAAGCCGGGCTGAAGGGTTCTCTTTTTATACCCACAAGATTTTTCATCACGTAGGTTTTCTTAATTACATCTATATCATACAATTCTCCGCTAATATCTACAGATTGACGGCTCACCTTGGATTTAACATCAATATTATCTACAATATTAGGCAAGGCTTCAAAACGAAATAAGCCCGGAATTTCAAATTCAAATTCACTATAACGGGTAGGAATAGACGATTGAAAATACCATGTTTTCAAATCGGTCCATGTTTCCCGTTCCAGCTTATATTTATATTCAATTACACTTCCGGGTTTTACTTCCGGGAAGGCAATAACCAGGCGGCTGTAACGACGGTTAATTTTTTTAATATAAATAGAACTCTTGCTTACATCCGTAGTTTTTACTTTACCATTTTCATCCAGGTTATAGGTAACCGCTTCAATATTTGTTATTTTCTCATCGTTATTATAATTATAAAAAGGAATTTCCACATTTGCATAGCTCATGCCTTTGTCCTTCAGGATTTTTATCCGTGTACGCCGGTTATACATCGTTTTAAACCAGGTAATGCCCTGTGTACCCCTGTCATAATATACATTGCCAACATCGAAAAGTACAACTGCCTCAGCACCGGGATCGAAAGACACATCTAACATTTTCAAATCTTCCACATCAATTTTGCCAAAAGGAGAAACATTTTTTTGCGCCTGTATACCAGAGGCGGTTAACAGCATTAAAAAAGAATAAAGTATTATTTTTTTCATAATGGTATACAGGATTTAGGAATATTGTCGGAACAAAAATAAGGGGTATATAAAAAGTTAGTTAGATTGGGCACAGGTTGAGGTTTGGATAAATAAATATACCTATTCATTACAAACCGGCAAATTATTTCAATAAAAAAATCTGAGGAGAAATATTAAACTTTTCAAACATATTTTTTAATCTCTCCGGATTGGTATCTGAAATAAATACCTGAGCACCTGCTTCTTTACATACCCATCCAAGTAAATGTTGAATTCGATCTTCATCAAGTTTTTCAAAAATATCATCCAGGAGGAGGAGAGGGGCAAAACCTTTTATATTTTTTATCCAGTCATATTCTGAAAGTTTTAAAGCAAACAACAAACTTTTTCTTTGACCCTGAGACGCAATTGATTTAAAATTAAAGCCATCTAATAAAAATTGAATATCATCTTTATGTACACCGCTGGT
>JBDSWG010000130.1:0-23462 GCA_039926825.1 Ferruginibacter sp. | reverse complement strand
TTTCCCCATTTACATTTTCTCGTTTGGAAATCCGGTCCCGAAGGATGGCAGCAGGTTCCGACACGTTTTAAAACTTCCCATGGAATAAAATATTTAAAATTCCGGGGTAAATATAAAAATCCGGGTTAAGCAACAATTTCAACCGTTATGGTATCTTTTATAAAACAGCTATGAGATATCTCTTTATACTTATCACTTATTTACTTTTCACAGCCGACTCCTGCAAAAAAACATCCGGTGATTGCCCTGCCAATCAAATTTGCACCGCAGATTTCAGAACGGTTACGGTAACCATTACTCAAGCAGGAAATCCCTACAGGCTGGATAGCTTTTTTACGAAAAAAAATACGACAGGAGAAATTCTTGTTCCTCAGGCTTCCATTCCACGGTATGAAGATTCCGCTTATAAAGCGAATGGCGTTTATCCAATAATAAGTGATGGGCAAATGAACAAAACTTCCAAAAATGGCGAAGCATTTACATTTTACGGTTATAAAAATGGTGTGGAAACTATTCATGAACCATATGTCCTTGGTCACGATTGCTGCCATGTGACATTAATAAGTGGTAACGCCTTTTTAACCCGTTAGATCAATTTTTTAATTACCCACTTTCTTCTTATAGTCAAAAGATTTATCAGGATACATTGGAACTGGCGGAACGGGTAAAGGATTTTTCTTTATCTCTTTCAAAAGGTAATCTACTGCAAATTCCAGTTGAGCATCTTTACCCTTGTAGGTTGCAAAAGGAAGATTATCTACTTCAATATCGGGCTCTACGCCCCGGCCTTCTATCAGCCATTTTCCTTCAGGCCCGTACACGCCAATTTCCGCCGCACTCGCAATGCCGTTATCTACCAGCCGGTTACTTTGCGTTAGCCATACTTCACCACCCCAGGTGCGCATGCCAATCACTTTTCCCAGGCCCAGGCGCCGGAATCCTTCTGCTACCGCCTCACCGTCCGAGGAAGTAATCTGGTCACATAAAATAATCATGGGGCCACGAAAAGCATATTGCATATTCCAGGTAGTACCGCCAGCCCGGGCTTGCCAGTACATCCAGGCTTTACGCATCAATTTTTCTAAAATCCAACTATCTATATTCCCGCCAAAATTATGTCTCACATCAATTATAAGTCCTTTGCGGTTAAAGACTGGATAAAATTGTTTCACAAATTCGTCCATATTATCGCCGCCCATAGCTTTAAGGTGAACATAGCCAAGTTCCGTACCGCCTAGGCTGTCTACACGCTCCCGACGTTCCAGTTCCCATTCTTCATACCGCATTATGTATTCTTTAAAATCAGATATCGGGTTCACTACTTCTTCGTATATTTTTCCCGTCGCATTTTTTAGGGTAAGCTTTACCGGTATGCCGTCTTTGTTGGCCAACATCTGTCCCAGGTCATTCATATTTTTCACCGTAAAATTATTTACGGCAGTTATCAGGTCGCCTTCTTTTATAGCCTGGCCAGGACGCTGCAGAGGAGAAGCTTTTTCCGGGTAGTCCTGGTCCGTTTTGTAAATATGGCTAATCCGTATGCCATTAGCTGAAGGCTCCAGGCTGGCCCCCAAAGAGGCAGTTTTTATAATATCCGGTGATTTACGTGTGTCCGGACCGTAAACAAATGTGTGGAGGGTAGATAATTCTCCTACCATCTGCCCAATGAGATCATCTAATTCTTCACGGTCGGTAACCCTTGCTACCAGGGGTTCGTATTGATTTCTCACAGCCACCCAATTTACCTGGTGCATATTGCGGTCATAAAAATAATCCCGCATCATTCTCCAGGCATCGTCAAATAATTGCTTCCAGTCTTCTACTGGGTTTATACTGAAGGCCCATTTATCTAAACTGATTTTGGTATCTTCTTTTTTTATTTTCATACCATCGGCATTTGCAATAGCCATTACGTTGCCGGTATACCTTAATAAGACTTTGCTACGATCTGCTGAAATAGAAAATGCAGTGACTCCTTCAGCAACTTCTTCGGGTTTAGCTTTTTTGTTTTCCTCTATTTTAAGCGCAAAAAGTTTACCCCCTTTTGACCGGTCTTCTTCTCCATACTCCAGCCAGTAAATATGTTTGCCGGTTACATCCAGGGCATCCAGGTTGCCACTAATACCGGGAACCTGGTAAAGATGACTGGAAATTGCAGCCCAGTCAGCAACCATAATTTTTGCCGGCAAGGGTGCTTTTTTAGATTTCATTTTTTTCCCCGCATTACTATCGGGGGATGGTTTTGTGAAAGCAGAATCCTTCAACCAGGAATCTGTTGGCAAAAAAGGGAAAGCCGTTTTTTCATCCAGTTGTAAAGCAAAAATATTACCGGTATTATTATAATAAGGTTCCGGCTGTCTGGGCCCCCAGGGTGAAGAAACACTTGATTTCAGGTTTCGGTCAGAAATAAAATAGAGCCATTTTTTATCAGGTGACCAGGCAGCATTATAACTATCCAGGCGGGAAGTGGTTATAGGAATGGATTTTAAAGTTGCCAAATTTAAAACCTGGATTTGCTGATTGAGATTTGCGAGGCTTGTAACATAAGAAAGATAACGGCTGTCCGGTGACCAGGAATAGGAAGAATATCCATTATAAGCGCTGTCTGCCTGGTACAATATTTTTCCATTATCGGTATCGGCTACACGAAGAATGTCATTTTTATCCAGGTAGGCAATATTTTTTCCATCCGGTGATATGTTGAACGATTGTATAAGTATTTTGCTACCACGTGTGATCTGCCTGGGCGTTACAGGGCCATCTGCCTGTACTTCCCAAACTTCATATTCACCGGATTGATCCGATAAAACTGCCAGGCTGGTGCCTTTGTAAAACTGAACAGATTTATAACGTATGCCGCTTTGCCGGCTCACTTCTACCCAGCGATCAGATTTGGCTGGCGCAATGAACAAACGGCCCCGGCTGATGATGGCTGCATAATTACCATTAGGTGAAATGTCACTGGCTGAAATACTGTTTACCGGGCTTTTCATCCACCGCGTTTTGCGTTGTTCAAAGTCTGAAGAAAGGCTGATATCTAATTTTTCATCTTCCGATTTTGTAATATCATACAAATAAATGTCAGCGCCTTTTTGATAAACTATTTTGGCATTATGTAAGTAAGGTGACTGCAGATCCCAGCCGCTTGAAAATGTGTGTTGCTTTCTGTCCTGGCCCTCTTTATTCATGGACCAGATATTCATGGTGCCGTCCTTGTCACTTAAAAAATAAACCCGGTTATTAAAATACATAGGTGAAGTACTGGTACCATCATAATCTCCCGTGAGGTTTCGGGCCTCATTTTTACCATCAAATTTCCAGATTTGTTCAATAGATCCGCCCATATAACGCTTAGTCTTACTGCCCTGGTTTGCATAGCGTGTAAAGTATAATATGCCCTTTTCATCATAGCTACCAAAACTAGCATCTGCCAGGGGCACAGGTGTCATATTACCCGTTTCCGAATCCACGGTATGTAACCGGGTAGAAGGTAAGGGACTGGTAGACATAGAACGAAATAATATTTTTCCATCGGGTGCCCAGCCAGAAACATATGCCTGCGGTGTAAATGAAATATATGTCAGCCTGCGGGGAAGGCCACCCGTGATGGGCATTACATATAATTGACGGGTACCCTCATACTCGCCGATAAACGCTATTAATTTCCCGTCCGGCGAAATTGCCGGGTTCATTTCCATACCGGGGTTTGTCGTCAGACGTGTAGCTGTAATACTTCCTTTTTCATACTTCCATAAATCTCCTTCGGCAGTAAATATTACGGTGTTATTATAGATGGCAGGGGTGCGATAATAGCCTTTCTCCTGGGCATGCAGGTTTAGCGTAGTCACGCAAACAGCAAATACAATGCAGATATTTATTTTCATTTTCAGAATATTATGTACGCAATATATTCTAAAATTCTAATGTAATAATGCGGGTAATAAAATCGGGTGATAGTTAAAAAATATTAACCAGGTTAAAAACTGAAAAATGAAGTAATAATTTATTTGCTGAAATTAAAATGTAAAAAAAGAAACGTGATGTTGACTTTATAGCGATGGCAATAGTAGGTAGAAGTAAGGCAGGCTTAATTAATGTAAAGCATCTGCCAGGTCAATTTTCTTTGCTTGTTTCTTTTGCCTCACTAACAAGATGAACGGAATGCAGATTAAAAATAACACCCCCAGGTAGAGAAAAACATCCATGTATGAAAGTACAGCAGCTTGTTTTGATACAGCATAATCCAGGGATTTATAAGCCGTCTTTAGTGCCACATCCGGCGTCATACCTTTGCTGATAAACATTTGTTGCATGCCCTGTATGCGCTGCTGCACCTGCAGATCATCACTGCCGAGTTTGCTTACGAGGTCATTCCTGTACACCATATTCTGCCGGGATATGTAGGTGGTAATAACGGCTACGCCAAACGAACCACCCAATTGCCGCATCATGCCGGTAAATGCTGCACCCTGCCCAATCTGCTGGCCATGTAAACTGGAAAGTGCAAGTGCGGTGATGGGAATAAATAGTAATCCCAGCCCGACACCGCGGGCAATCAGCATCCAGAAAAAAGCATCTTTACCCGTGTCTGGTGTGATTATTTTGAAACCCCAGTAGCTGTACACGAAAAATATAAGCAAGCCGGCAGCTACCAGGTATTGTTGTTTTACACCGCGGGTTAAAAGTTTGCCGATAATGGGCATCATGATGGCCGTGGTAAGCGCAGCAGGAATCATGAGCGCACCGGATTGCTGGGCCGTCCAGCCCAAAGAACTTTGTGTGTATAAGGGTAAAATAAAAGTAGAGCCATATAAACCGAAACCAAGAATAAAGGACATGATTGTACCAATGCGCAAGTTGCCGTTCTTCAATACACGAAGCTCTACAATCGGATTTTTATATTTTAATTCCCGCCAGATAAAAAAGAATAATCCCAGCACAGCCGCACAGACCATGAAGGTAATGGTGCCGCTCTCAAACCAGTCATCTTCATGGCCGCGTTCCAGCACATATTGTAATGAACCCACGGTGATGGCCAGCAATGCGATACCCAGGAAATCGATTTCGTTAATGGCTTTTTTAAGTGCATAGCGGGGACTGCGTACAAACTGCAGCGTGAGTAGGGTAGCTACCACGCCAATGGGTATGTTGATGTAAAATATATATGGCCAGCTAAAATGATCTACGATATAACCACCCAATGGTGGGCCTAAAGTTGGTCCGATGATAACGCCCAACCCATAAATGGCCTGGGCCATACCTCTTTTTTCTATGGGATAAGATTCTGTTATGATGGTTTGAGAGGTTACCAATAGAGCACCACCGCCTAAACCCTGCATGAAACGGAAGGCCACCAGTTCCCAAATGCCCGTGGCATTTCCGCACAGAAAAGAGAAGACCGTAAAAATGATGATGGAAGCAGCAAAATAATTGCGACGGCCAAACTGCTGGCTCAGCCAGCTCGTCATGGGAACGATTATAACATTACCAATGGCATATGCTGTTATTACCCAGCCTACCTCTGTAAGCGTAGCTCCCAGGTTGCCCCGCATGTCGTTAATGGCCACGTTCACAATAGTGGTATCCACAATCTCCAGCAGGGCGCACAAAATAGCCGTCAGCGTTATAATTGTCCGCCGGGCACCATATTCTACCAAAGATTCCTGCAACATCATGGGGAAATCTGTTTAGTCCAGTTTTACATCAACACTTACGTTCATGCCTGCACGAAGTTTCTTAAGCAGGCTATCTGATTTATTGGTAAACTCTATTTTTACCGGCAGCCGCTGCACTACTTTTACGAAGTTGCCGCTGGCATTGTCGGGAGGTAAAATGGAAAACTTGGCGCCAGTAGCCGGAGCAAAAGAACTGAGCACAGCTTCGAAATCATGTTTTGGTAAAGCATCTACATGTACTGTTACTTTCTGGTCTTCCATCATTTTATTATACTGGGTTTCTTTAAAATTGGCCACTACCCATTTGTCGCTGCTCATCACAATACTGAAAACAGAAGCGCCGGCTTGTATAAACTGCCCCTCCTGTACCGGTACTTTAGACACAATGCCTGTTTCAGGGGCTGTAATAACGGTATAGGATAGGTGTAATTTAGCATTCTCCACATCAACGGCCCGCTGTTTGATCATAGAAGCGGCTACGTCAGACTGACCAGTGCTGGCGTTCGTTTGCGAGGCGGCGGCACTGGATTGTGCAGATGCCTGGTTACGCTGTGTTACCAATACCTGAACCTGCTTTTCTGCTGCCTGTTTAGTGGCTAAAGCCTGTTCATATTGTTGTTGAGTAATGGCGTGGTCTTTAATAAGGTTTTCATAGCGGGTTAAATCCTGCTGTGCCCGCCTTAGGGTAACTTTGGCTGCCTCTATCTGTGCATTAACGATGGCCACTGCAGCCTGCGTGGTGTTTATGTTTTTTCCTGAGGCCACACTGCTGGAGACGGCAGCATTGTAACTTGATTTTGCCGTATTTGCTGCGGCTTCTGCCTGTTGCAGGGCCAGCAGGAAATCCCGCTGATCCAATACCAGCAGGGTATCACCCTTGCGCACCAGTTGGTTATCTTCTACATATACTTTCTGCACATAACCGCTCACGCGGGAAATCACAGGATTAATATTGGCTTCTACCTGGGCATCATCGGTTTCTTCGTGGTGGCGGCTATAAGTATATTTTTTTACCCCGTAAAAAACACCTGCACCCACCAGTAAAATCATAATAATAATAAATATGGGGCTTCTTTTTTTACGTGTTACCGTTTCCGTTATATCCTCTTGTTTTGTTTCTGTCGCCATGTTGTGAAGCGTATTTTGATAATTAATTATTTGAAATAGTATAATTGCCTGCAGCGAGTTGTAAGTTGTACCAGGCCAGCGCTGCATCTGCCCGTGCAGCCTGGGCATTCATAGATGCCTGCAATACGGCAGCTTCAGCTTCCAGTAATTCCGGCAATGTCACGAGGTTGTTATCCAGTTTGTCTTTTATAATCCGCCGGTTTTCTTCTGCCTGCGCCTGCGCCTGTAGATATAACGTAATGCGTCGGTTGGCAAGCAGGTAACGCTGGAAAGTTGTGTTTAACTGCACGCGGATGCTTTCGGACAGTTGCTGGTTCATGGATTGAACAAGATTTATTTTCGACTGGGCTTGTTTAAGCGCTGTATTTTTTTTCCAGAGCGATGCCAGGTTATATTGAATGCCTATGCCTATGTTGATAGCATTACTGATGGTGAGTACTTTTGGAATGTCGGCTGCAATGTAGCCGCCCGTAAGGGCAAGAGAGGGGTAGGCTTCGGCCTTTGCAGATTTAATACCATAAGTTGCTGCCGCTGCCTGTATGTTGCCTGCCTTTACATCTCCCCGGTTATTCAAGGCTGCATTTACCAGGCTGGCATAATCCGGCGTAATAGAAAGGTCAGGAATAAAACTTGCCGTGGCCTGCAGGTTGCTGTTTTCCGGCAGGCCCGTTAGGATGGCGAGTATAATTCCCGCCAGGTCACGGTTTGACTCTGCTTCCAGCAGCTGAAGCCGAAGGGTAGAAGTTTGTAATTCAGATTTTAATAAGTCATTGCGGGTGAGCAAACCGTTTTGTTCAAGTTTGCTCAGGTTGCTGTCTCTCAAAATTCCGGAGACAATTTCTTTTTTTAATAAATCTATTGTCAGCCCGGCTTTGTACAAGTTCGTGTAGGCCTCCACGGTACGTGTGGTCACATTATCGGTTTCCCGTTGAGCCGCCATTTCTGCTGCCTGCTTTAATAAATCAGCCGCCTCTATGCCATATTTTATGCGGCCGCCGGCATAAAGGGGAAGGCTCACATTGGCAATGCCGTAAATGGCCTGGTGTGCTGAAGGCCTGCCGCTACCTCCATTGTTGTTATTTTGTGCCGACTTCAAATCTATATTGGCGCTGCCGAGCCAGAGATAACTGCCGGTAATTTTAGCATCCGGGAGCTGGCGATCTTTAGCTGCCTGGTAATTGGCTACGGCTTCTTCTATATGTGCCCGGGAAGCCAGCAGCGCCGGGCTGTTTTTTACCGCCAGGCTAACGGCATCGGGTAAACTGATGGCCGTGTCAGGCTGAGCAAAAACTGCCGAATGTATACATAAGATAACCGCTAAAGCGATGAAACCTTTAACCTTCATATCCTAATATTGATTTGAAAACTTTACTTAAATGTGATTTTAATTTTCCCGAAATAATTTCAGTGTAAGCAACATCTTTTTGCTTGCCCAGGTTATTAATTTCAGTATATACTTCTTTGTTGATAATCATTTGTGTTACCGTACCCGTCATGGTACTGATAGCCATAACGACATCTATGTCTTTGGCAAATAATTTTTTGCGCTGGCCTTCTTTCAATAACTCTCCGAAGAGGTTGGCGTATTCTAATTTTAAATTGCGTATGAGCTGTATCACCACGGGGTTTTTCTGCATCACCTGTTCGCACAGCATCAGTTTATAAAAGGATTGCTTGGTGGTTACTTTTTTTATATAATCTTCCAGGAACCCTTCCACTTTTTCAAATGGAGAAAGTTTTTTATCATTCAATAAATCAATAATTCTCAGTTTAGCTACCGTCATACGGTATTCAAATAATTGCTCCAGCATTTTTTCTTTACTGCCAAAATAATAGGAAATCATAGCCAGGTTTACCTGGGCAGCATCGGCAATATCCCTTACTGTGGTGGCATCATAACCCTTCTGCGCAAAAAGAGCCTCTGCTGTTTCTAAAATATGCTTTTGTTTATCGCCTGGTTCCATAATAAAATTGAAGATGGCAAAATTAAACAATTGTTTAAGTAAAATCAAACATTTGTTTAACTTTTTTGATAAATAAAATATGTTTTATATAAACAGTTAGCCATCAAAGCTGCTGGCTGCAGAAAATGCAGCAGCAGACCTATGGTTCAAATTTTACAGGAGCGTGCAGAAGTTTATAGGCGGATACACGGTCCGAGAAAAAGATGGAAATAAGTTATGGGAGTTATCGCTGTTGCCGTCTTGCCATCCCTTTCCCGATGAAAATAAAAAGGGCAGACATTACAATAAATAACGCCGTCATACCGGCACAATTGATAAGGGTTTGGGGCCATCCCAGTTCGTCAACATTCACAAAAGGATAGGGATACCAATGAGAAATATATCCGAAGAAAAGTACCCAGGCAAGGTACAGTAGCGGGTACAGCAGCCAGCGGGGTATCATGGCATATTTCAATAATTGTTTTGCTGCATACATTGCCCAGTATATAATTACCAGGAGGGGTATAATAGTATGCAGCAATTCATCTACAATTTTTTGTAATCCCTGTGGTTGCCAGATATGCCGTAGCAAAACCTGGTAGATTAATCCAACTACTGTAATGTATATGGTAACGGCAGTAAGAGAAGATTTTTGATCTACAAACGTTTCTATAAAAGCCAGCCTGGTAAAATATATGGCTACGATGCTATTGGTGAGGATGGTGAAAAAACTAATAAACCGGACGAGTGTTTCCGGAACGGGAACTACGCGGTTCTGCAGCATCAAATATAATTGGGCGATGACTGCGAACCATGCAGCTACAGCTATAAAAATTGCAAACGGCTTCCTCATAAACTACCAGTAAATATTTGAATGAAAATAATACATATTCATATGATGATTGTAAAAAAACTTATTCTGGCTCAAATTCTTTATTAATAATTCCGTATAAAAAACTTTAAAATTGTTGTAGCGCATGTTTCCATAATATAGCCCCGTATAGAGGCTTGCTGAGCAAAGGGATAATGCCGAAGGGCTGCGGGATGCGAAGGGGTAGTGCCGCCAGCGGCGGTACCGTAGCCCGTAGCAGCCCGGACAGAAGATGCAAAGGGGAACAGTGCTGACAGCGCCAAACGTAAAAAAATAAAATAATTTGTACCACTTAGAACCCTGTCATTGCCAATACTCATTTATTTGATGTTAAAATATCTGCTCTTAAGATTATTCTTAAAATAAAGTAATATTTTAGTTTTTCACTTCACCCAAACAACCTACTATAATGAAAAAATTAATCCCCTTCCTGTTTTTTGTTTTTGCTTTCCATTTTTTACAGGCCCAGGTAAAATTTACGGCCCTCAACTTTACACCTGCATACCCGCAGGCGGGTGGAAATTTGCATTTTGATTTTAATAAAAAATCTTCGCCACTTATATCTGAGCCCGGCGCAAACATTGTAGTTTACCAGTTTACAGATAAGGGCCTTAAAGTTTCTGAACCAACGCTGACGAGAAAAGGTGAAGTTTTTTCAGGGAGTGTGACGTTGGAAAAGAATGTAAATCTTGTGGCTTTCGGCATTAGCCATGGCGAAGAAAAAGACAACAACAAAACCAAGGGCTACATCATACCTGTATATACAAATAGCAAGGTGCCGGTGAAAGGTTATTACAGTGCTGCTAATAATATGTATAATGGTTATGGGGAATATTTATTTGGCATGACGAATGACCCGGAAAAGGGCCTGGCGATTACAGAAGAAGGATTAACTGCTTACCCGGAACTGCGCTCTGATGCCATGTTTATGGGCGGATATATAAACAGCCTGAGCCGGGTGAAAAAAGATGATGCTAAGCCAATGATAACTGCGCTGGTGAATGAAACAGCCGCCAAAAAAAACCTGTCGGAAGATGATTATAATATTATGGCGACGGGATATGCCCGCCTGAAGAATAAAGAAAAAGCCGAAGAAGTAAAAAAGGAATTGAAAGCCGCATACCCTAATGGCAAGTGGAAAAAATCTGAAGCGGGTATGGCTTTTAATAAAGAAAAAGATGCAGATAAAAAGCTGGAATTGTATAATGCCTACATGGCAACATACCCACCCACGGATGAGGATAAATTTTTAGTGGAAAATTACAAATCGCAAATGGCGAATGCTTATGCAAATGCGGGGAAGTATGGTGACTATGAAAAATGGAACAGCCTCGTGAGTGCACCTGCAAGGGCCTCAAACAATAATTCCATTTCCTGGAGTATGGGCAAGGAAGATAAAGAACTGGCAAAGGCAAAAGAAATTTCTTACGCAGCTGCCCTGTGGGCAAAAAATGAAATGCAAAGGCCCACGGAAAAAAAGCCGGATGCTTCTACCCAAACACAATGGAAAGATCAGCGGGAAAATACTTACGGGATGTATGCGGATACGTATGCTTACATATTGTATAAAATGGGTGACTATAAAGCAGGTTTTCACTATGCACGCGAAGCAGCCACCATTTCTAAATTGAAAGATGCAGATTTGAATGAGCGCTATGCTTTGCTAGCGGCAAAAGTACTGCCCACTGCGGAAGCAGAAGCCTTGGTAGAGAAATTTGTAAAGGAAGGGACGGCATCTGCCGCCACAAAAGAGGCATTGAAAAGCCTGTATATAACCAGTCATAAATCAGAAAATGGTTATGCAGAATACCTGGCTAAACTGGAGGCTGATGCCCGCGAAAAGAAAAAAGAAGAAATTGCAAAATCGATGATTAATGAACCTGCGCCGGTATTTAACCTGAAAGATTTTGAGGGGAAAAATGTGAGCCTGGCAGACCTGAAAGGAAAAGTGGTAATTGTTGATTTCTGGGCAACATGGTGCGGCCCCTGTATTGCGTCTATGCCCGGCATGAACAAAGCCCTGGCAAAATATAAAGACAATGAAAATGTAAAATTTCTTTTTGTAGATACCTGGGAAACGGCTGAAAATAAATTAGACAATGCTCAAAAGTTTATGGAAAAGAAAAATTATCCCTTCTATGTGTTGATGGATACAGAAGACAAAATGGTGTCTGATTTTAAAGTGAGTGGTATACCTACAAAATTTGTTTTGGACAAAAATGGAAATATTCGCTTTAAGGCTGTGGGGTACTCTGGTAAGGAAGATGAACTGGTAGATGAAATAGATACCATGATAGAACTTGCGGCAAAATAATCTTCATAAATTCCTGTAACAAAAAAAAGCTGCCTTCGCGGGCAGCTTTTTTTTGTTACAAATTTCTGTGTTCCTTAGTCGGACTTATAATTTGAATTTTATAAAAAAAATACAACCTGCGTTATTTGTATTTCCCGGGCAATTGTTCACAAGGTATTTGCATCATTGTGTTGTTATTGTAGGCTACGGTAGCGGGGTCTTTAAATACCATCAAATCACCTTTTGGTTCCATAGGCCCTGTACCACGGGTAAGTTTACCCGGCTCGTGCTTAAAATATACTTCCATCTTACTCGTCATGCCTTCCGCATTGAAAGTGTATAACAGCTTCACGATACCATTCTCTATGTTCCCGGTAACAGTACCGCTGCTTGCATCTTTTTCATAATTATTAAAGCTCAGTTTACCTGTCACTTTATTTCCCTGTTGAACCAGCGTTGTAGCAAATGTGTCGCGTTTCAATACCTGCATGTAACAACCTGTGAGCACCTTTGCTTCGTTTTCCGTAACAGGGCTGGTTTCGGGGGATGGGGGAAGGCTTGTATTGGTATCTGTCTGCGATGTTGAGGAGGATGTTTCTGTTGTAGCTTTGGAGGGTTGGTTACAAGCCGTTATTAATATAATAGCGGCAATACTCATCATTTTAATCATAAAAAATTTTTTCTGGTTGATTTTGAAATGGAAATATAAATGATTGATTGCACAGATTGTTTATAATTATTGCGTGTGCATTATTAATTTTAAAAGGAAGATGGTCACAGTAGTGTAAAAATGAAATTAAATGCATAAGAATTAAATAGGATATCGAGGGGAAATGTTGTACAAGGGCTCAAGCAAGCATTAATAAGGGAGAGATTTAGTTTATTAATTTATTCAAAAAATTTGGGTTTAACGCCTGTTAATGGCTTTTACTCTTTCATTACCAATTAGATAAGTAAATATTGTACTTTCGTTTAAACATTGAATTAATAATGAAAACCGGCAAAGCAAAATTTGTTTTCCTTGCAGATGATGATATAGATGACAGGCTACTTTTTGAAGATGCACTTAGTGAAGTTTCTACTGATACTGAATTAAAAGTTGTGGCTGATGGAATTGAGTTGATGAATATGCTTTATGAAACTTGTCCTCCGCCACCTGATGTAATTTTCCTGGATTTAAATATGCCGCGTAAAAATGGATTTGAATGCCTGGACGAATTGAAACTCAATAATAAATATAAGGATATTCCTATAGTTGTTTTTTCTACCTCCTGTGAAAAGGAATTTATAAATAAAGTTTATGAAAAGGGCGCAGACCATTATCTCTGTAAACCTGGAAGTTTTCCAGCCCTCAAAGCTGCCATAAGCAAGGTGTTGGATATAGACTGGACAGAACAACAAAAGTCACCTTCCCGGGAAAATTTTTTAATCACCTTCTGATATAAATAAGGTGCAAAAAGAAAAACCTTTCGTCCCACCTATCGAGCTTGATTTTGACCAGGCCCGCACCCGTCATCTTTTATTTAAAACTAACCTAAGATCTATTCTTTATGGCTCAGATACTGAGCGATCTTCTATTTTATCTGAATATGAATGTAGTGTAGGTAAATGGATTTATAGTCATGGCCTGGAACAGTATGGCCATATAACGGAGATGCATACCCTGGAAAAAGTTCATGCGGATATACATACCTGTGCCAGGGCATTAGTTACGCAATACAATGCCGGGCAGGTAGAAGAAGCACGGGAAGGACTTTTGGAAATGGAGGCTATAGCTGATAACCTCATTGAATTACTCGGTACCGTAGAGGCCAGGATTAAAGAACAAATACTGGATGGTGGAGACCTCCCGGAAACAAATACAAACCTGCACACCAATTATTCTGAATTACAAAACCTGCAGCAAACTATTCAGCAACTTGATATTAGGATAAAGGAACAAACACGTCTCTCCCATGCTGCCCGGCGACTGGCAGAAGCTAATGAAAACAAGTTTCGTAATACTGTTATGCAGGCCCCGGTTGGCATCGTGATCTTACGAAGTGAAGATATGGTAGTAGAGATGGCTAATGAAACATACCTGCAAATTGTGGACAGGCAAAAGGAAGATTTTGTCGGTAAACCCATTTTTGAAACGTTACCTGCATTGGATAAAGTTATCCGCCCCCTGCTTAGTTCTATTATGGAAACCGGTGCACCGCATTTTGGAAATGAAACCGAAGTGTACTTGCAGCGATACGGTAAACTGGAGCAGACTTTTTTTAATTTTGTTTACTCACCCTTACGGGAAGACGAAAAGATCACCGGCATCATGATGGTCGCCACCGAGGTCACCCTGCAGGTAAAAGCCAACCTGGCGCTCTCTGCTAAAGATGCACAGTTTCGCCGCCTCGTCAGCCAGTCCCCGGTGGCTATGGTTATATTCCGGGGGTCGGATTTCATAGTGGAAATTGCCAATAATACTTTGCTGAAAAACATCTGGCAGAAATCTTTGGAGCAAGTGGAAGGGAAGAAACTGATGGATATTTTCCCGGAGCTGGAGGGTCAGTCTTTCCCCCGGCTGCTGAGAAAGGTTTTTGAAAAGGGTGAAACGCTACGTGCTTTTGAAGAGCCTGTTATTGTGCCTTCAGCAGATAGTGCCCGAAATTTATTCCTGGATTATGAATATTCAGCGATACTTGAGGCTGATGGCTCTACTTCGGGTGTAATGGTGACGGTAAATGATGTAACGGAAAAAGTAACTGCACGGAAAATAATTGAGGCAGTACAAAAAAAATACAGCGAATTGCTCGAAATATTACCTGTGGCAGTGTATACAATTGATGCAGCCGGAAAGCTGGACTTATTTAACCAGGCAGCAGCAGACCTCTGGCAAACTTTCCCGGAAAAAGGCTTACATCAATGGGATGGTGCATACAAATTATTCAGCCTGGATAATAAAGAAATACAACCTGAAAACTATCCTATACGCCGGGCGATGGAAGAAAATCGCTCTTTCACTATGGAGATGTATGTGCAACGGCCGGGTGGTGAAATGCGCCATGTGATAGCCTATCCGCAACCACTTATACAGGATGAAGGTAAAGAAGTAAGAGGAGCGATGAATGTACTTATAGATATTACGGTAGGAAAGCTCGCAGAAAAAGCACTAACCATGAGTGAGGAAAAATTCCGCGTATTGGCGAATTCTATGCCGCAGTTTATCTGGACGGCCAATAATGCGGGAGAACTAAATTATTTCAGCCAGTCCGTTTTTGATTATACAGGTTATGATGAAACCAGGATTTTTGAAGAAGGCTGGCTTACCATAGTGCATCCTGATGACAGGGAAGCAAATATTAGTTTTTGGACAGAAGCTATCAGCCAGGGGACAAATTTTATTTTTGAACATCGCTTTCGCCGGGATGACGGGGAATACCGGTGGCAGCTTAGCCGGGCTGTACCCCAGCGGGATAAGCAGGGAAGTATTCAAATGTGGGTGGGTACCAGTACGGATATACATGACAGGCGTGTTTTCCTGGATGAGCTAAAAGAAAAAGTAGATGAGCGCACACGGGAACTAACGGATAGCAATGAACGCCTTTTGAAAACTAATGCCGAACTGGCCCAGTTTGCCTACGTTGCCAGCCACGATTTACAGGAACCCTTACGAAAAATACAAACTTTTGTTAGCCGCATTAATGAACTGGAAAAAGATACCCTGTCTAAAAAAAGCCAGGATTATTTTGCCCGCATACAGACATCATCCCTGCGTACGCAGCAGCTTATACAGGATCTCCTGAGTTATTCCCGGACGAATACAACAGAGAAAAATTTTTTACCGGTAAATTTAAACCTGCTGGTGAAAACATTGCGGGAAGGCATGTACGCAACTACGGCTGAAAACCGGGTCACTATCCATACCAGGGAACTCCCCACTGTGCCGGCTATTGAATTCCAGATGGAGCAGCTTTTCACAAACCTTTTAACGAATGCGATTAAATTTTCCCGGGAAGGCATACCTGCAGTTATAGAAATTTCGGCAGATAAGGTAAAGGGCGGGGCTATTGGTGAAGAAGAAGCGCCAAAAAATAAAATATTTCACCACATCACTGTAAAAGATAATGGTATTGGTTTCGACCCGCAATTTCGCGAGCGCATCTTCCTGGTCTTTCAGCGGTTGCATGCCAAAGAGGCGTATCCCGGTACGGGCATAGGCCTGGCCATTTGCAAAAAAATAATGGAAAGCCATAATGGATTCATCAGGGCAGAAGGGTTCCCTGGTGAAGGTGCTGAATTCCATATCTACTTACCTATTTTGTAAATTCATTTTTTAGTTGTGCGGATATTAAAGAGTTACGAATATTCTTTTAGAAAATTCAAGTTTTCCTCACACCCTCAATTTCCCCCGGAAACCCCGGGCAGCGTAATAGGATTGTACCCCATTGTGATAAATGAATACAGAATCATAACGAAAATCTGCAAATAAGGCACCGCCCAGGTCACGTATGGCCGCCGGCGTTTTTATCCAGCTTGAAGTTTTTGCGTCTACACTTCCCAGTTGCTGCAGATGCCGGTAATCTTCTTCAGATAATAATTCTATGCCCATTTCTTTTGCCATACCTATAGCACTGCCAGCAGGTTTATTTTCTTTTCGTGCCTCCAGCGCTTCATCATCGTAACACAGGCTGCGACGGTCTTTAGGGCTTTCAGGAACGCAGTCAAAAAAAATATATTCGCCAGTCTTTTTATCAAGCCCTACAACATCCGGCTCGCCACCGGATATTTCCATTTCATTTAGCGACCTCAGTTTTTCTTTATTTTTTTCCAATTTTTTCATTACATCATTCCACTCCAGGCCTTTATGCCGCTTCATATTTTTTTCAAAGCGTACTTTCAAAATCCCGAAGATTTCTGTGCACCGTGCCGCAGGCAGGTCTTTTGATACTTTTTTTGCCATTTCTGAGTTTTTTATCTGCCGCGAAGTTTCCCGGAGTATATGAATATAATAAATTTTCATTCAAAAGGGTAGAATGGCTAAAATGGTGTTGGGCAAATCTCAAAAGGGCAAACTTGAAATACAAGACATCAACACTTGAAAAAAGTAAGTTGAATGGTCTTACAACCGCATTCCCTTTTCTATCGAATTCCATTTTAAATACACATCTGCCACAGATGGATGTACTTCTTTTTTTAGCATGCTTACAAATTCTTTATCAGACATTTCCTCCTGGTGCTTTTCCAACGCCTGCCATAATTTTTGCAGAACTGTTTTGCCACCGGCATTATAAATATTTTTAGCTGCAGTATGTAACTTACTCTGGTACCAGCCATAATTTTTTGGACCCATACCCATCGTAGCATATAATTTTTCAAAATCACTTAGGCTGCTGTATTTATAGGAAGCCGTACCGGCACTAACTACCATGTTTGGAAAGGTTTCCAGGGCAGGCAAAAGCTCCGGCTGTTTTTCTGCCACGTAGGTATGTAACATAATATTTACAAACAACTCACTCATCCAGTTCCGGTGTATTTTAAGCCCAGCCTGGGCTGTGTAAGAATGCCCCATTTCATGCAGGGCCAGTAAATCAAAAAATGGCATCATGCTGAAGCTCCCGTCTTCTTTGCCATAGGCTTTTGTTACCTGCGCTGCAATGGCTGCGGGCAGCTGGTCTAGCGGCGGCAAAAAACTCCTCCAGAAATCATTGTCTTCTGCACCAATGGCGAGGTGGACATGATCAATATTATGTGGAAAACCATAAACATCCTGCAATTGTTTTACAGCAACAAGTTTCCAGTCTTTCGGGCCAAGAATATATAGCTTAACCCGGGGTGTAAAACCAATTAGGGTTTGAAAAAAACTACCAGCATGATCCATAAAAACGGCAATGTTGTTCGCTCTTTCTTCGAATCCCCGGCTGTAATAAATAGTTTGGGAAAAACCTTTTAGCGAATCGAACGGTAGAGTTTCTGATACCTGTTTTGTTGTATCCTGTGCAAAAGAATAATTACAAAGTACCAGGCACAAGAGCATGGTGCGGAGACTATTGATAATCTTTTTAGTCAGTAAATAACTTGTCATAATTTTTTCATCAAAAATATGCTGAAGCTATGCTGGCTACATAGTATAAAATCGACAATTTAAAATTTGAGGTCTTTCTGCATGCGGAGTGGGGTGGCCAGCAGTTGCTGTTCAATAACCGTGGGATTTACACCTGCAAAAGTTTTGAAATCCTTTATCATGTGCATTTGGTCGTAATAGCCGGCTTCATAAGCAATTTTGGTCCAGCTGAGGCCCGGTAAGGCTTCATGCAGCCTGTAAGCTTTTGAAAATCTAAGTATGCGGGCATAAGTTTTGGGATTCATCCCAATTCTTTCATTACACTTCCTTTCAAATTGTTTCAGGCTGAGGCAGGCGAAGGAGGCAGTTTGTTCTATGGACATACAGCCGCTATTTTCCAGCAACATTTTCAAAGCCGCATCAAAAGGTAATATCTCTTTCAGTTTTGACACCTGGTTTAAAAGAAATTTTTCTACCATCTTTTTGCCTGCTTCCAACTGCGTAATTTGCTGCAATTGTTCATCCAGGTATTTCATTTCATTGCCAAAAACCTCTTCGGCATCAAAACCTTTATCAAACAGTTCATGCATGGGAATGGCTAAAAGCCGGTGTATACCACCTGGTAAAAAATCTACCCGAATAGCTTTGAGCTGCCTCCTGACCTTCACATTTATGCGGGTAAACTGTGGCCCGGTCAATACGGTTAAGGGTTGCTTTTCAAAATTTTGTTTATCGTTCTGTCCCATCCAGATTGGATCCTTACAATAAAATAATAAGGATTGAAATGGGGTAGGCGGGTAAGGTGTTACAACTTCTTCAACACCCGGCGGCAAAACAGCGTTTATGGTAGAAATGTTCAGAACAAATTCCTGTAATAAAGGATGTGGTATGTAAATTTTTACTTCCAATTTAGTTAAATCAAAACTTTATTTTAATCGCACAGATAATTTCCAAGTTAATAATTATTATAAGCGTTTTCATACGAATCGCTTTTTGGTAGCCCGTTTAAATTAGTCCGTTAAAACGTTTTGCATTTTTTTGACCGGGCATTATAATTCATTCTTTATTTTAAACTGTAAAGCAGCAGGTTGAATTTTTCATGATGATATACCTTGCAGTTGAAGTTAAAAAAATATTCTTGTAAAGGCAATAAAATCTAAACATTGCGAAGTGTTTTAAGGAATAGAATATACCCACTAGTGGGTAGTTAGCTATTGCCTGCAAGAAGTTATTTTTGGTGAAACATTTAACCATGAAATATATCTTCCTCCACAGGAACCTAGCCATCGTATGCCTGCTACTTTCCGTAAATTATTCTGCCTCTGCCAAAATATGGCGGGTTAATAACAATGCAGGCGTTAATGCAAACTTTACATCACTGCCGGCTGCTGTTGCAAGTCCCCTGGTTATGTCTGGCGATACACTTCATATTGAATCTTCGGCCAGCATTTATGCCGGCGGCGTAAATATCTTTTTAAACAAACGCCTCATTATCCTGGGCACAGGGTATTTTCTCACACAAAATCCTAAAACACAGGCTAACCCTAACCCATCCACGCTGCATGGCGCAAGTTCACCTCGGGGATATATTTTCCTGGATGCAGCTGCCAGCGGCACTGTTTTAATGGGACTGGATATTGGTGAGTTACGAATTGCCGCTGCCAGTAACCTCGTAATTGCCAGAAACAATATAAAAGCTATCCGTTTAAATGCGAATGCAGCTCCGGGCGTTTCTGACAACATTCTTATTTATGGAAATTATATTTACCGGGGTGATAATACGATTGACCAGAGCGGCATTAATTTTTATTTCGGACAACAGGATGTTACCTACACAAATTTCCGCGTGGAAAATAATATCATCATAGAAAGGGTGGAAATACCTTTTATAACCAGCGGACAAATCCTTAATAATTATATTGGTCCCTTCTTTTCTGCCACCAACTGCCTCATAAAAAATAATTATATGACCTATGGCGGTGCCGTGGGCAGCAATATATTTCAGTACAATATTTTTTCCAACAATAATGCGGCGATAACGGGTTTTAATGGAAATTTGGTTGCCGCTTCATCTTCGGTATTTATTGGAACGTCCATCGGCCAGGATGCTGGTTTTAAATTAAGTGGCGGTTCTCCAGCAATAGGCGCAGGCCGCGATGCTGCAAATAATCCTATTGACATAGGACCATTTGGCGGCCCATCTCCATATGTATTAAGTGGTATGCCGCCAATACCGAGTATCTATGCACTTTCAGTGCCGCAAAACGTGCCCAGCGGTACCAGCTCCATGAGTGTAACGTTAAGTACTATTTCAAGAAATTAATTTTACAATAATGTTTACTTATATAAAAAAATACCTTGTTGCATTATTGATGGTTGTAGTAAGTGGCGCGGCAACAGCCCAACCTAACATAACGGCTATTGAATATTTTTTTGATACTGACCCGGGAATTAATCTTGGGACACCCGTTGCCGTTAATGCCCCAGCCCCGGAACTTGTAAACGTACCCATCTCGATTGATGTAAGCACGCTGTCCACCGGTATGCATACATTCTATATTCGTACAAAAAATGCAAATAATCGTTGGAGCCTTACCAACTGGAGTAAAGTGTATAAAGAATTTTTATACCCGGCACCTGCAGCCGCCGGCGTCATCCGCCAGTTGGAATATTTTATAGATATTGATCCTGGTTTCGGAAATGCAACTCCTGTAACCATAACGGCAGGGCAAACAGAAATAGCCGATTTTTCTTTTACTGTAAATCTCAGCGGCGTGCCTGCAGGCAACCATCGTTTGTACATCCGTACGCTTGGGGATAACTGGGGGCTTACAAATGTTGTACTTTTTATGACGAATACAGTAATTCCTGTCCGGCTGATCAGCTTCTCCGCAAAAAAAGAAAGTGCCAATGCCTTACTCTCGTGGCAAACTGCCGATGAACAAAATAATGACGGGTTTGATGTAGAGCGCAGCACTAATGGTATTGACTTTGTGAAAATAGGCCACGTAAATGGTAAAGGAAATTCTACCACACTACAAGAATACCGTTTCACTGATATGTTGCCAGGCAAGGGGATAATATATTACCGTCTGCGGCAGATTGACTTAAATGGATCCAGTACATTATCAGAAATCCGTACACTGGAATTTTCCGGACGGCCTGCTTTTTCTCTAACGTTGTATCCTAACCCGGCTACAAATTTTATTCAGCTTCAACTACCGGAAAAATTCTACGGACAGCCAGCAGCCATCAGTATTTGCGATGCTTCCGGCAAAGTTGTAAAACAGTGGACCGTAAACAGTACCCAGCCTTCGGTTTTAATGCTACCAGTTGCTGAATTACCCGCAGGCGTGTGGCAGTTGTTGATTATTACAAAGGATAATATGGCAAGCGGGAGTTTTATAAAGTAGTAGGGTGTTTAGTGCGCATGACGGATTTAGCGCACGGGCATATCTATCAGGTATTGCAGGTATATTCATGCGTCTATTCCTTACAGTTGATTTGTGTGTAACCTTTAGCTTTCGCATGAGGCATTCCTTAACCATTCTTCTTGTACAACAAGGCTGACATGCAATATTAAAGTATAGCGGTTTTGAAGTTATTGAAGAAGCGTTTCGTTACAAGCAACTTCCCTTATACCTTCACTACCATTTTACCAGAATTCTTTCCTTCAAAAAGTCCGAGGAAAGCCCGGGGAATATTTTCAAACCCTTCGGTGAGGGTCTCCGTATTCTTCAGTTTACCCTCGTTTAACCAGGCGGACAATTGTTTCACGCCTGCTGCATGTTTGTTAGCAAAATCTGAAACGATAAACCCTTGCATAGAAGCGCTTTTCTTTATAAGGAAAGGCTGAACGCTAATACTTTTAGGAACTTCTGTATTATTATAAACCGAAATGGCGCCACAGTTTATGGTCCTTGCAAACTTATTGATGTGGAAGAGTACCGCATCGGATATTTCGCCACCTACGTTATCAAAATATACATCTATGCCTTCAGGACAGGCGTTACCGATAGCTTCCTTCATATTTTTAGTGGTATGGTAATTTATTCCTTCATCGACACCGAATTCTTTTTTAAGCATGTCAACTTTTTCATCAGTACCCGCTATGCCTACAACCCGTAAGCCGAGAATTTTCCCAACCTGACCTGCAACACTTCTTACAGCGCCCGCCGCACCCGAGACCAGCAATGTCTCTCCTTCCTTTGGTTTACCAATTTCTGTGAGGCCAAGGTAGGCAGTCAGGCCGGTCATGCCCAATATACCGAGGTACGCAGATAGCGGTGCATTAACAGCGTCTACTTTTATTAGTCTTCCAGCTTTCGTTATCTGTGTTTCTTTCCACTCCAGCATACCACAGACATAATCTCCTTCTTTAAATTTATCATCTTTGCTTTCTAACACCTGTGCTATCATGCCGGATGCGATGGGCTTATTGAGTTCAAATGGGGTGATGTAAGATGGTGCATCACTCATTCTTCCCCGTAAGTAGGGGTCTACTGAAACATATTTTGTACTTAATAGCAACTCTCCCTGCTGCAGGTCCGGAATTTCTGAAGTGGCCATTTCAAAATCCGACAATTCCGGCATTCCTTTAGGCCGGTTCTTTAGGTTAATTGTTTTTGTTGTGTTCATGATGTATAATTTATGTGCTAATTTTTTTTATCTGTTAGTTTATATTAACCAGTAATGTAAACAAGGTAAGATTTTCGGATAGGGTAACCTGCTTATAGACGGTAACGCTGGTTAGTGGCAAAGATTAAAAACCCTTACAAATTTAATTATTACGATGGCGGCGACTAAATTAGTAAATTGCCTAAACTGCTTTTTGAAAAACAACGTATATGATAAGTAAAAGTACCAATTGAAAAGCTTTTCCATTAATGACCTGGAGAAATACTCAGGAGTAAAATCGCATACTTTGCGTGCCTGGGAAAGACGCTATAATTTACTCCAACCACTCCGCACAACAGCAAATTTCAGGATTTACGACCTGGAACAACTTAAAAAAGTACTTACAATTTCCCTACTAAAAAAAAATGGGCACAGAATTTCCAAACTTTCTTTAGCTTCAGAATTGTGGATAGAAAACAAAGTATCTACGCTAGCGAACGAACAATGTGTATGTGAAAAAGCAATTAATGAACTTATCATTAACATGTACATCCCTGTTCCCGATTCTTTCGAAAAAGCACTTGATAAAGTCTTGCTCACTGTTTCTGTAGATGTACTTGTAGAAAAGATTCTTTTCCCTTTTTTAAATATAACTGGCCTCTTATGCATGGGTCACAAACAAATTGAGCAACATATAGTTGTGGTGAGTATTCGTAAAAAACTCATACTGGCAATTGAAACCACTATTCTATCAAAGAAAACAGACAAGTCTATCCTGCTTTTTCTACCCGATGCCCGGCAACTGGACCTGGGGTTGTTGTATACTTATTTTTTTTTAAAAAGAAGGGGCATTCATGTCGTTTACCTCGGTACAGAAATAACGCTTGAAAATCTC
>JBDSWG010000129.1:0-3453 GCA_039926825.1 Ferruginibacter sp. | reverse complement strand
GTATAATCTGCATTGCTGAAGATGCCGGAGCTCAGGAAAAGCCCTTCAATATAATTGCGGCGGTAAAAATTTATGGTGAGGTCCACCACTTCCTGCACGGTAAAAGCGGCCCTTTTCACATCATTACTTTTTCGGCTCACGCAATAAGCACAATCATAAATGCAATGATTCGTAAGTAAAATTTTAAGCAGGGAAACACAACGGCCATCTTCGGTGTAAGCGTGGCAGATACCCGTGCCTTTAGAGTTGCCGATGCCATCTTTATTGGTGCGCTTACTGCCGCTGCTGGCACAGCTTACATCATATTTGGCAGCATCACTTAGTATGGAGAGTTTCTCCAGCGTGCGTTCGTTCATGTGTGTAGATTAGTCTTGTAAAATTACTAAATTATTTGGGATTAATGCTAAAATATTTATCATGGCATATTGCTTATGAAACCGGATACGTTAGAAGAAAATTTTCAAATACCTCGTTTAAGATTGAGTGAAGTAGTTTAATTTAGATATTGAAATTTCATCAAAATCATCCCTCATGTCTTAAAACATTTCATTTACTTGCTGGTTCCTAAAGCCAGAATATCAGAAAAATTTAGCCTGCACGGCTTATCATTACACAACCTTTATTTCCCCATTAAATAAATACAAATAATGAAACCTGTCCTCTTGAATTATTTTATGATATTCTTTTTTATGCCTGCCTTTTGCCAGGAAAAAGGACAGCCTGCATCATTAAATCTTGATTTTGAAAATATTATAAATAGCCGGCCAACCGGCTGGGATGTATTTGGCAATGCTGAAACCTATGCCGCACTAGACTCAACTGTTACGCATAGGGGCAAATTTGCAGTATATATTGATAACAGCAAAGGTAATACGGGTTTCCGGGCCTGGTCTTATACACTTCCTGCAAATTATGCCGGGAAGAAAATTATATTAAAAGGTTATATTAAAACTGAAAACGTCACCGATGGTTATGCGGGCCTTTGGATGAGAATTGATCCTTCCATCGCATTTGACAACATGAATAAAAACGGTGTACAAGGGACTACAGGATGGACTAAATATGAAATAACACTCGATATGTTTCCCGCCAAAACCAAAGCCATCGTTATTGGCGGGCTGTTGACGGGTAAAGGGAAAATGTGGTTAGATGAATTCAGTATATCTATTGATGGAAAAGATATTCAGGAAATTAAACCCTTAGAACGCAATTTACTTCCGGCAGAAAAAGACAATTTTTTTGATAAAGGTTCTGGAATTACGACAATATCCACAGGCAAAAATCAGATTGATAATTTAAAAACACTTGGGTTAATTTGGGGATTTTTAAAATATTATCATCCTAAAATTGCCCGTGGAGAGTTGAACTGGGACTATGAGCTTTTTAGAATATTACCAACTGTTCTATCTGCGAACAGTAGAAAGGTAAGAGATGATATATTTTTAAGTTGGATTCAACAGCTGGGTGATGTAAAGAATAGACGGGAAAACAAAATTGATTCTTCGAATGTAAAAATGTTACCGGATGTGGACTGGATTAGCAACTCAGGATTTAGTGAACCTCTAACGGCTGCTTTGCTTTCAGTAAAAAATGCGGACAGGTCAAAAGATCATTTCTATATCGGTTTAAAACAGAATGTCAGTAACCCCGATTTCAAAAATGAAAAGCCATACAATAATATGTTATTCCCGGATGCCGGTTTCCGTCTACTGTCATTGTATCGTTATTGGAATATCATTCAGTATTTTTATCCTTATAAATACCTCATCGGGCAAGACTGGAAAAATGTACTGGAGGAATTTATTCCAAAAATTATCCAAACGAAAAATGAAACGGAGTATACGTTAACCATGCTGGAACTCATCGGCAGTGTAAATGATACGCATGCAAATATCTGGGGTGGTAACCGGATTTTGAAACATTATTTCGGCTTAAACTATGCGGCTGTTTCGTTGAAGTTTATTGAAGGCAAAGCCGTGGTAACAGGCTTCTATGATGCAGGTAAAGGAAAAGAAACTGGCTTAGAAATCGGCGATATCATAACTGGAATTAATAACTCAACTATTAATGATATCGTTGCTGCCAGGTTAAAATATGCACCCGCTTCAAATTATTCAACAAAATTAAGGGATATCGCCCCCAACTTGTTGAGAACTAATGACAGCCTTGTACTGGTAGAATTCTACCGAAACGGTATTAAAGCAACTAAAACTTTAAAAACTTATTCCACTAAAGACATAAATATTTACAGCAAATACCTGGAAAAGGATACATGTTTTAAAATTCTCGAAATGGACATAGCTTATATAAATAATGGTTCGCTAAAAAAAACATACCTGCCGGAAATTTGGAAATCTTTAGAAAATAAAAAAGGATTGATTATTGACGATAGGAATTATCCTTCTGATTTTGTCATTTATAACTTGAGCAATTATTTACTTCCCGATAAAATGCCCTTTGTAAAATTTTCGACTGGCAATATTCAAACACCTGGTTTTTTTCAATACAGGAAAAACACGACAGCAGGTAGCAATAACCATAAAAATAATTTCCAGGGTAAAGTAGTAATCATGGTCAATGAAGAAACTCAGAGCTCTGCAGAGTTTCATGCCATGGCCTATAGGCTTCATCCCAACGCCACTATAATTGGTTCTACTACCGCCGGGGCAGATGGAAATGTATCGCAGTTTTTTTTGCCAGGGGGCATTTCCACTATGATAAGCGGTATTGGTGTTTATTATCCTGATGGTGGTGAAACTCAACGAATAGGAATAGTACCGGATGTTGTTGTAAAGCCAACCATAAACGGCATTATTAATGGAGAAGATGAAGTACTCAATGCTGCCATCAATATTATTAATAAGCCCAGATAATCTATTGCTTCCTACCGGGTTATTATGACATAATTTTCCCCCATAATGACCGTTTCCTACACCTACATTCAGTTTTTTTAATAATACTTTTGGTAAATAAATTATTCTTCAGTAATATTTTTATTATGGACAGTAAGGCTTTCGGATTTTCATTTAAGACTAATGCCACAGCAGATATAAAAAAGTGAATATTTATTTATAAATTTAGCAACAGTTAGGGTCCGGGAGAAAATTCTAAACCACAGCTAAACACAAAATACTTCCCGTAATTCTAGTTTCTGAGTGACCTTTTAAACTGACAAAAAATGCTTTTAAGAATGCTGGTTAAGGATAGGGAAAAACGAAAGCGCTTTGCCCATATAGGAGCAGGAGTTATTATTCTTATTCATGCTTATGAAAAATATGAAGCGGGTCATGAATCATACTTATTTTTTGGTATCGCTGGACTTATATTCCTGGCCATTGCATTTCTACACCCGGTTATTGAAAAAAAAGCTCCCTGGGTTGACGGCGTTTTCTTAATTATCGAAGGAATTCTTTCCATAATCATCGCCATTGATTTTTTTCATTTAGGAAAAAA
>JBDSWG010000128.1:0-25885 GCA_039926825.1 Ferruginibacter sp. | reverse complement strand
GTATTTTATAAACCCCCGTTAGCAATTCCCAGCTCCAGGCAATGGCATCTTTTTTAAAATATCCTTTGGACGCATCTGCCGGATCGCCAAAACTCCAGTTGCCCAGCATCTCGAACATGGTGTGGTGGTAGGTATCTACACCCACTTCTTCCAGGTCATTATGCTTGCCGCTTACCCGCAAACATTTTTGGGTGTCTGCCACCATTGGTGAAGGTGCAGCGCGGTTTCCCAGGAAATAATCTTTAAACTGGTTCATTCCTGCATTGGTAAATAACAGAGTAGGATCGTTTTTAATAACGATGGGTGCAGAAGGCACAATCATGTGATTTCTTTCAGCAAAAAAATCCAGGAAGGCCTGGCGTATGGAAGCACTGTTCATCATGAGACAGAAAGAATTGTTAAGTTTTTTATTGAAATATATCCCGTTATATTTGTGCCAAGCCGGGCTGCAAAGTTAATTGAAACGCTTCAAAGAATGTTTACAGCGCCTGTCCATAAGTCCTGAGGGAGAAATAATTTTTCTCTGAAGCCCTTTAATGGGGCATGTCTGTTATGAAAAAAATTAAGTATTTCTATAATACGCATACGCTTCGGTACGAAAAACTGGTTACCCCTTTGCGGGTAAAGCTCCTGAAGTTTTTTGGTTTCATTTCTGCCCTTCTCGTAAGTTCTGCCATCATCATTTACCTCTATAACCGCTTCTTTCCCCGGCCTACGGATATTGAAGCCAATCAAAAGTATGAGCGCCTGCGGGAAAATTATAAAACATTGAACGGTAAGTTGAAAACAATGGAGCAGGATATGGCCTCGTTGGAGAAAAGAGATAACGAAGTGTACCGTTCTATTTTTGAGGCCAACCCGGTACCCGATAGTGCCCGGGCAAAACTTACTGAAAAGAAAATAGAACTGGCGAAAGTGATTGAAATTGATGATGATGAATTAAGTGGCAGTATTGCGGACCAGCTCAATAATATTAATGCCCGCATTTTATACCAGAAAAATAGTTACGATGTTATTTCCAAACTTATAAAAAACCAGGATGCAAAACTGGCCAGCATACCGGCCATACAACCCGTCAGTAATAAAGAGCTAACCCGTATTGCCAGTGGTTTTGGTATGCGCATAGATCCCGTTTATGGCACGCCAAAAATGCATAAAGGCCTGGATTTTACGGCACCGCAAGGCACACCAATTTATTCCACGGGCGATGGCACAGTAACTACAGCGGGTTATTCTGAAAGTGGTTTTGGCAACCACGTGGAAATAAATCACGGGTATGGTTATGAATCTTTATATGGCCACATGGTAAGGGTGAAAGTCCGCCGCGGCCAGCATGTGAAACGGGGGGAAGTTATCGGGTGGGTCGGTAGTACCGGAAAAAGTACGGGTCCGCATTGCCACTACGAAGTACACGTAAACGGCCGGGAGATAAACCCCATTTATTTCTTTTATAATGATCTGAATGCCGAGCAATTTGATCGCCTCCTCAAGATTGCCAGCACAGGTAGTGCAAAAAGTTTAGACTAACTTTATACCATGGCTATAAAACAATTCACCTTTGATTTTGCAGCCGCGGAAGAAGCGGCAAATCCGGATGCAGAAAAATCATTTACGGATAATGAAGTTGCTGCGTCACCCGGTGAAGATTTGATCAATCTTGTGGAAGAAGAGAAAGCGCCGCGGGCAGAAAATACAAAATCTTCGAAAGGCAGAAAGAAACTTACGGATCCTTCACTCGATTCTGACCTGCTGGAAATTCCTGCCGATGAAATTTTGTTTTCAAAACAATATTACCCCATTGGAAAAGTGGCAGAAATGTTCCATGTAAATATTTCTCTGATTCGTTATTGGGAAAATGAATTCAGCATTCTGAAGCCGAAGAAGAATGGCAAAGGCGACAGGCTTTTCCGCCCGGAAGATGTAAAAAACCTGCAGCTTATTTATCATCTATTACGGGATAAAAAATATACTCTGGAAGGGGCACGGGAGTTTATAAAAAGAGCCGGGAAGGTGGAAGCCAACTTTACTGCTATAGAGTCCCTGAAAAATTTAAAATCATTTTTACTGGAATTAAAGAATAACCTTTAAGCATATGCGTAAATATATTTTCCTGATTGTATTAGTTATTACCCTTGGTTTTTGTACAAAAGCCCAGACACCATATCTCTATAATGTAGATGCCACGCACAAAGGGGGAGTGATTCTTAATGGCATTGTAACCAAATACCTCCTGGCGAATGACAGTAGTTTCCGCTGGTATAAAACTAACCAGACCGGCTATACGCCTTCGGCGAATGTGCTGAACGCCATGGCCACTGCGAAAGATAAATACCAGTTTGTGGTTTTTGGAGGTACCTGGTGCAGCGATACACAATTTATTCTACCCAAATTTTTTGCGCTCCAGGAAAAAAGTGGTTACCCCGATGCGGGCATTAGCTTTTTTGCTGTAGACAGGGAAAAGCATACTGTCGGAAATATTGATGCCGCCTTCCAGGTAAAAAATGTTCCTACCATAATCGTCATGAAGAATGGCCAGGAAGTGGGCCGGGTGGTGGAGTATGGAAAAACCGGTAAATGGGATGAAGAACTGGCTGCCCTGATCAAATAATAGGTTGAGATTTAGGCGCTGTTACCGTCTCATCAGGTTGTAAGAGTTGAATACTTCCACCGGAGGCAGAAAAATAAATGTCATCATTTTCCATTTTCTTTAAAATGTCCAGGTTGATTTCCTGCCGTAGAGCATAAAATTGCTCTATGGTAAAAGGTGCTGTAAAATATTCTATTGTGAGCGTGGTTCCTGTGTTACTGATGGCTGAAATAAATACGTTGTTCTTTTCAATTTGAGTGTTTTTCGCTTCCAGGAGACTTTTGATATATTCTAAAAAACGGATGGTAATATCACCCGGGGTTTTACTGCTGAGTTCCAGTTTTATTTCTGCCCGCCGCTGGTTTCGCATACTAAAATTATCAACTGCACTATCTACCATTTGTTTATTGGGTACCGTTACCAATGTTTTATCAAGCGTCCTGATGCGTGTACTTCGGAGTCCTATGCTTTCTACTGTACCTGTAATTGCATTTACTTTTAGCGTATCACCTACATGAAAGGGTTTATCAAAGAATATGATAAAAGATGCAATGAGGTTTTCCAGGCTTTCTTTTGCTGCCAAAGCCATTGCCGCACCCACAATACTAAGGCCGGTAAGCAGCCGCCCGATATCCTGGTTGAAGACGGCTTTCAGCAATATTAAAAAACCAATGATGGCAATGATAACCTTTAAAAAATCGCGGAAAAATATGACAAGCTGATCATCATTTTTATTCAGGGTTTCTTCTGCTTTTTTGCCCAATATCAACGCTATAAAATTGATGATGCTGAGTATAACCCGGATAATGCTGTAAATGACCAGAACCTGCCCTGTTTTGTAGAGAATATCCCGAAGGGGAAGTTTATAAATAGTGATCTTCCAGGCAGCAGGATAATTTAATTTATCCAGCATAAACATCGTTATGACAAGGGTAAGCAACCACCCAAGCGGTTTTATAATCAGCCTGATGAAAGATTTTTTGTCTACACCTTTCCAGTAATTACTGATGCCTATATGCAGGAGCGAAGCCATGTAATGAGAAAGATATCTTTTTACAAACAGGAGAACCAGGATGATTCCGAAAACAAGCAGGTATGATTTCAGGCTGTTGTCAAGAAAATAAATATCTAAAAAATCCATACACTTTATTTGATCCTGTAAATTTCAACACCGGTTTTCACCAATACATAAAGCCGGTTGTTCATGGCTTTTAACCCTTGTACCTGCTGCAGGAAAGCCGGTAAAGTATACCCCCTGACTATTTTATCCTTCAGGGAGTAAAGTAAAAGGCTTCCCGCCGAAATTCCGCTGATGAAATTATCGTTTACGCTTACCTGTTGCCAATGAAGAAGAGGTATTGTATTTTTCAGGCTGCCATAATAATCGAATATTGTAAAACCCCGGGAACTGTCGTAAAGGTAAACATTGTTATTTTTATCTACCAGTGATTGGGGGCTAATGGTAAATGGTAACACCACACGGAGATCGTTGCTGGCAGAAAGCAAAGTGCCGTCTTCACTTATTTTTTTTAATTTATTGTCCTGTTCATCAAAAACCCAAAGCTGGTTGTCATAAGAAATACTCAGCGCTTTTACACTGAATATTTGCAGGGAACGAAGGTTCAGGCTATTACGAAAAGTAAGTAAACGATCCAGAGTAACAGCGGTGCTAAAGTTGGGATAATACAAAAGAATTTTCAAGGGATTTGATACATCTACAAAGCCAGGTTTTCCATATTTTTTTACATTATCATAAGCTGATAAGGAATCTCCTTTTTCATTGTATTTACGTAGTTGATTGGCGTCAGTAATCACGTAAACATTGCCCAAAGCATCAACAGATAACTGGGAAAAATTTCCAGGAATAAAATTTTCCAACTCAAAATCTTTTTCTTCCATTCGTGCCGGAGCAACGGCAGCTGGCAGCTTAGCTGTTTGCCCGCAAGCCTGTAGGCTTAATAGAAGCGCTGCTATGTAGAGGAAATTAATTTTCATCTTTGTAATATTTCAGTACCAACCCTGTACCATCAAAATGGGCATAGCTATTATACTTTATCCAATCGCCTAAATTAATATATCGGCTGCTTTCTCCCAGGCTGATATCCAGCGGCAAATGACGGTGGCCAAAAATAAAATAATCGATGTGTTCCTTTTTCAGGTATTGTCTGGAATATAAAACCAGCCATTCATTATCATCACCATGAAATATTTCATCATGCTGGCCAGTTTGAGCCCGGCTTTTACGGCTGAAAAAATTAGCGATTCCTATGCCGACAGAAGGGGGTAACATTCCAAACATCCACTGGGCTGCGGGATTGCGAAAAACTTTTTTTATAAATTTATATCCTTTGTCGCCGGGGCCCAAACCATCTCCATGCCCAATGAGAAAAGATTTTTGTTGCCAGGAAAATGCCACCGGCTCAAAATAAACTTTCATATTGAGTTCATCCTGGAAGTAGGTCTTCATCCACATATCATGGTTGCCCACAAAAAAATGGAGTTTGATGCCCTTATCAGATAGCGTGGCCAGTTTACCCAAGATGCGTACATAACCTTTCGGCACCACGTGTTTATATTCAAACCAGAAATCAAATAAATCGCCGAGGATAAAAATTTCTGTAGCCTCGGTTTCAATAGTTTCGAGGAAGCGGATAATTTTTTTTTCCCGTTGCAGGCTCACGGCAGCATCAGGTGCGCCTAAATGGAAGTCTGAAAGAAAATATATATTATCCGTAGGCTCAGCCATAGAAGTAAAAGATAAATATAGAAATTTTACCCGGGTTTGTTTTGCTGCTGGAGGTATTGCATAATGTCCCCGGTTGTTATTTCTTTCAGGCCCGTTACATCTTCATTAAACCAATAAATCCAGGCTTCAAATGGTTCTGCATCTTTATAAGCTGTCACAATTTCCCGTCGGTACCTTGCATTTTTTCCACTCGTCACATTCAATCCTTCATAATCATCCAACTGTTCCAGCGCCCAGGGTAACTCCTCTTTATTTTTCACTTCATATAATTCCCCGGAAATATAGGCCGGGCCGTCAAATGGTATCGCCACCGGGTATTCTCCCTGGTCATAAAATTTCCCCTGCACCACGGCTTCGCCTTGAAGGTCAAAATATTTGGTAAGGTAATTATAAGCCGGGTTCCTAAAACCACTTCTGAGGGAGCCATAAACAAAGAGCCTGTTGCAATCGGGGTACATAATCAAATATTTTATTGTTCCATTAAAAAGCAGCACACTTCCCTGGGACCATGTACGCCGGTAACTAAAGTCTTTTCAATATCTGCAGTGCGGCTGGGGCCGCTGGCAAAACTTACAGATGAGGGCAATTGTTGCCCGTATTTTTCTTTCAACAGCAGGAGCGCATCTTTAATGTCATAGACAAGCTGTTGCGTACCCGCCAGGCAAATGTGTACCGGTGCATAAACACTGGCTGTGCGCCCGTGTTGTTGCGCAGCACTTAATACCATGGATCCCGTGCGGGCTACCAGGTATTCGCACCCCGTTATTGAAGCTTCAGCATCTTCAAGTGTGGGCCAGGGTTGGTAACCACATGCTTCCAGAACATCAACGGCAAATTTTTCACTTGCAAAAACTTTCGTCCAACCGCGGGCGTGTATAAAGTCTTTTAATATCACCTGCAACTCCGCAGCATCCATACAATATACAAACTTTCCCTGCAGGTTAGTAAAGGCTTCAGCAAAAACCACGGCTTTATCTTCCTCAGGCGGAAAGAATACAGATTGGTTGCCTTCACTCTGTGGGAAAGGCAAAGGCACTGTATTACTCAGTGCCTGCCGTATTTTTTTTAATATATTTTCTTTCGCTTTCGAAATAGCCATCCTGAATTTTTAAATAGAAGGCGGATGTTTTAATTCTTCCGGAAGTTCCGTCGGGTTGGGTTGTTCATCCACTACAATATCTTCCGGATCTATATCTAATATTTTTTTCTCTTCAAACGGCCTTTTACCTATCAAAGCCTCCACATCGCTTTTGAACAATACTTCTTTCACCAACAGTTCTTTCGCCAGTTTTTCCACTTCATTTTTCTTTTCTTCCAGCAGGCGCTTGGTTTTTTCATATGCTTTATCAATCAGTATCCGCACTTCCTCATCTATCATTTTACCCGTTTCCTCACTATAAGGTTTGGTAAAATAATTTTCCTGTGAGGGGTCATAAAAACTAATGTTACCCACTTTCTCATTCATACCATACATGGTAACCATGCTATAGGCAATCTTGGTTATTTGTTGAAGGTCATTACTGGCACCGGTACTTATTTTGCCAAAGAAAATATCTTCACTTGCCCGGCCACCCAACGTCATACAAATCTGGTCAATCAGCTGATCTGTATTATAAAGGTATTGTTCTTTAGGCGTGTATTGGGCATAACCCAAAGCTGCCGTACCCCGTGGAACGATAGTTACTTTTAATAACGGGTAAGCATGCTCTAAGAACCAGCCGCAAATAGCATGGCCAGCTTCATGATAAGCAATTATTTCTTTCTCTTCCGGGGAAATAATTTTATTCTTTTTTTCCAGGCCACCAATAACCCTGTCAATAGCATCCTGGAAGTCACTCATGTCTACAGCATCTTTATTTTTGCGGGCAGCAATTAATGCAGCTTCATTACACACATTGGCAATGTCTGCGCCGGCAAAACCGGGTGTTTGTTCGGCCAGTTTTTGCACATCCAGTTTCACTGAAATTTTAATGGGCTCCAGGTGCACTTTGAAGATTGCCTCTCGGCCTACCATGTCCGGGCGATCAATAGTAATCTGGCGATCAAAACGGCCGGGACGCAGTAAGGCATTATCGAGTACATCCGGGCGGTTTGTAGCCGCCAATATGATGATGCCTAAATCTGTACCGAAACCATCCATTTCCACGAGTAATTGGTTCAGGGTATTTTCCCTTTCATCATTACTCATCATTACATTTTTACCACGGGCACGGCCTATAGCATCTATCTCATCAATAAAAATTATACAGGGCGCTTTTTCTCTTGCCTGCTTAAATAAATCCCGTACCCGGCTGGCACCCACACCCACAAACATTTCCACAAAATCACTACCACTCAGGCTGAAAAAAGGTACCTGGGCTTCACCGGCTACGGCTTTTGCCAGCAGCGTCTTACCGGTACCGGGAGGTCCCACAAGCAAGGCGCCTTTCGGAATTTTACCGCCAAGGGCCGTGTATTTTTTTGGATTTTTTAGAAAGTCTACAATCTCCATTACCTCTACCTTGGCTTCATCAAGGCCCGCAACATCATTAAAGTTGATGTTTACGCGTGTGCCTTTATCAAACAAAGTGGCCTTGGATTTACCGATATTGAAAATGCCACCCGGGCCCCCGGCACCACCGGCACCGCCCATCTTGCGCATCATCATTATAAACAATAAACCAATAACTACGAAAGGCAACAAGGTGCCTAATAACTGGCCAAAAAATTCGCCTTCTTCATCCGGAATATCCGGCACATGACGCACGCCAGGATTCTCATTATAAAACTTATCCATCTGCTCCGTAAAGGTGCGGTCATCGATAATATTGAAATATAGCTGAGGTTCGTTAGACTTAATGGCCGCATCATATTTTTTCGGATCTTCTTTATCGTTCAGTAAGGACTGGTATAGACTTTTCTTTTGTTCCAGGCTATCTTTTATAAGAAAAACACGAACGAGTTTTTTATTCCTGATGGTTTTAATCTTGTTCACATCTCCATGCTGTACCATGGTAAAAAACTTCAGCTGATCTGTTTCAACACCTGTACTGGTAGCACCATGTAGCAAACTGTAGGCTATGATGGCTAAAAAGAGAAAACCATAAAACCAATAAATATTAAAC
The DNA here is from genome assembly GCA_039926825.1 of Ferruginibacter sp. GTDB lineage: Bacteria > Bacteroidota > Bacteroidia > Chitinophagales > Chitinophagaceae > Ferruginibacter. The sequence goes on along the minus strand of JBDSWG010000128.1, from coordinate 17,448 downwards.
TTTGGTTTTTTTTCTTTGGCATCATCTCCCGTGGGTGGCCGGCTCTCAGGTGCTTTACGAGGGATATCTTTCTGATTCATATTATTGTTTGCCATGCGTGTTCAGGGTAAGGTTGTAAGTAATTATTTATCGTTGTGTTCCATAGAAGGTGCATCGCTCCACATTTCTTCCAGCTGGTAAAATTTTCTTGGTTCCGGTAGCATGACGTGAACAACAACATTTACATAATCAATTAAAATCCATTGCTGTGCCTGGCGGCCTTCATGTTTATAAACCATTTCGTCGCAGGTTTGTTTTACATGATATTCTATAAAATCGGCAATCGCTTTAAGTTGTGTATTGTTGCTGGCTTCACAAATAATAAAAAAGTCTGATACCGCTTCAGGAATTTTCCTCAGATCCAGGCTTATTATATTTTCGCCTTTTTTCTCTTTAATGGCATAAATAATTTCCTTGAAAATTTTATTGTTGCGGGAAAGTCTTTTGAGGGTATTTTTCTTTCTGCTCTCTAATGCGGTCAAATTATTCAAACTGTTTCATTTATGTAAGTAAATTTTGATGGGTTTTGCCATCCGTCCGGCTAATGCCTTAGCTTGCAACTTTCATCAAAAATACTACTTCTTTTTTACTGATAACTTGTATAAATGAAGGCAGATGAATTATTCGTCATATTGGACAGCGTGGGTAGTACCAACAACTATGCCATGGCAAAATTGCATGAAGGAATGGCGAACAACGGTCAGGCGTGGTTTTCAGCCAATCAGACGGAGGGAAAAGGACAGCGAAACAAAAGCTGGTATTCCCGGCCCGGGCAAAACATCGCCTTATCTATTGTTTTCCGTCCAGGGCCTGTCTTCCAGGGGAATTTTTTTCTTTTTAATGCCTTCCTGGCTAATGAAATCATAAATTTTCTACGGTCAAAGTTTGCACCGCATTCTTTCACCATCAAATGGCCCAACGATATTTACTGGAATGACAGAAAGGCAGGAGGCATCCTGATTGAAAATATAATTTCCGGCCAGGACTGGCAATGGTCCGTAGTGGGCATAGGCCTGAATGTTAACCAGGAAACGTTCCCGCCGGTGCTGCCTAACCCTGTTTCGCTAAGCCAGGTGACGGGCAGGGCGTTTGACGTTGAAGGCCTGGCTAAAGTTTTATACAAACACCTCCTGAACGTTTATAATGCCGGGTGCGAAAGTTTTCCGCAGGTTTTGCATACGTACAATGAAATATTATATAAAAACGGGAAGCAAGTGAAACTGAAAAAAGATAATGTCGTCTTCAAAACCACCGTTCGTGGAGTAAATGAATTCGGTCAATTGATAACCGAAGACAGCCTGGAGAGAAAGTTTTCTTTTGGAGAAGTAGAGTGGATTATTCCTGCATAGCCTGGAAGAGCCTGATTATTTCCTCTGCATGGGCTTTATTTTTTGGGCGTTGTATAACTTTCCTGATAGTTCCTTTTTCATCAATTAAAAAGCTCGTACGATAGAGGCCTTCATAATGGCGGCCATACATTTGTTTTGGGCCCCACACACCATATTTGTTGATGATGGTATGATCCGGGTCTGCGAGGAGCGGAAAAGGTAAGCCAAATTTTTTCTCAAATTTTTTATGGCTTGTTATGTCATCCGGGCTTATACCTACAATTGCGATACCTTCTTTTTCCAGTGCCGAAAAATTATCCCGAAGGTTGCAGGCTTGTATGGTACAGGTAGGCGTATCATCCTGCGGGTAAAAATAAACAACCAGTTTTTTCCCTTTGAACATGGACAAAGAAATTTTTTCTCCTTCCTGATTTTTGGCGGTGAATGCCGGCGCTTTTTGACCTTCTGTAAGCATAGTCTTTATTTAACGTGTAAAGCGATAAGTTTTGGTTGTTATATTGCCCGCCAGGTCTTCTACATTTACTTCCAGTGTGTGGCTGCCTTTGGGGCAATGTTCATCAAACTCATAAATAAAATTACGGCCTTTATCATTGGTGAAGCGCAGCCATTGCCCATCCACAGTAGCCCGGAAGTTTTTAATATCTTCCGCATTATCACGTACAGAAAAAACGATGCGCCTTAGGCCGGAAGCGTTTATGCCATCCCAAAAGCCAGAGGGTACTACAACGGGAGGAACGGTATCAATGAATAATTGAAAATTTCCAAATTCCCTGAAGCTTCCCTGGTACCAGGTTTGGCCGTTGGCCTCTTGCACCGGCCGGGCTGCAGTATAATCATCTTTACTGCCATAGAAGCGTTTCATGATAATTTTATCCTGGTATTGCTGCGGAAAGCTGGCAGCAATCTTCACATCGAAATAAGTATGTACCGGCACGGATGTATTGTGTAACAGGTAAACCGGCTGGCCGGAATTACTGTTTATTTTTTTAAATTGAAAATAAAAAGAGTCATACAAGGCTTTTTCCGGTAGAAAGAATTTGAGATCCGGCGTTTCAAAAATATTTACAAAACCCGGCATAAATTCTTTGCCTTCTTTTGGCCTTTCATCCTTATCATCAAACCGCGTTGCCTTCAGGTTAAAAACGATTTTATTACTGTTGCCATTGGCATCCGTAATTTTTATTAAAATGGGATGCGTTTCTCCCGGCACCAATGTAATTACGCCATCGCTTTCATCATGGTTATAGACCCCGGAAGGGTAGCCCGGCAGGCGGGAAAGATGCTGGAGATAAGGGCCGCCACGGCTGCGGGTTTTATAATCTATGTGGGCATTCAGGTAGCGGGTTTCTGCATAGCTGATATTGTTTAGCCGGAAGCCACATTTAAAAACATTATTATCATACAGAAGCCCCTGGAATATTCCATTCTGGTTAGTAGATCCAGAGTACCGGTCATAAGCAGTTACAGCAAAACTCACTTTTTCTGTGGTTACATTAATGTTACCTCCCGCTGGCGTGTAGACGCCATTTATTTTTTGCAGGCTTACAATGCGGGGCGATTGCTCATAGGTGCTCTTGCAACGATCATATACAGCCAGTCGAATAATATCCGGGGCAATATTGTCAGGAATGGGCATATCAAAAAGCAATGGATTTAAAACTTTATCTGTAGCTGTATTTCTTATTTCGAAATGCAGGTGAGGGCCCTGGGAACCGCCGGTATTACCGCTGTTGGCAATGCGTTGCCCTTTGGTTACGGTTAATAATCCCGCTGGAATTTCCAGGTCCACCTTCCATTTTTGTTGCCGGTATTGTTCTGCTTTCACGTAGGCTTCTATGGCATCATTAAAGTCATTCAGATGCGCATATAACGTGGTAAGCCCATTCGGATGGTTTATGTAAAGGCAGCGGCCGAACCCAAAAGATTCAATTTTCACGCGGGCCACATAGCCCGAAGCGGCAGCAAATACTGGTAAATTTTCCCGTTGGTTGGTACGGCAATCCAGCCCCATGTGATAATGGTTCGGGCGAAGCTCGCCGAAATTGGCAGCCAACGCTGGGGCCGCGGCTACCGGCCATTGAAAATAGTTATGCGGATAATCTTCTATTTTATTATCCTGCGCAAGTAATGGTGAAATGTTAAATAAAAATAATAACGAAAAAAAAATGAATTTCTTTAGGGTCATTCTATCAGGCTTATGTTATAAAATCTTATTTTTATTATGGCTACGAAATTAAATAAACTGTACTCCAAAACACTACTATTATGAAAGCATTCACATTCATGATTTTTTTCACACTCCTTTCAGTTTCATCTTTTTCACAAGATTGCAAAGTGGAACCAGATAATCTTAAAGGTACCTACACGGGGGAATGCATCAGTGGCAAAGCTGAAGGTAAAGGGATAGCAACCGGTGTAAATACATATGATGGCCAGTTTAAAAAAGGTTACCCGGATGGGTTAGGTAAATATACATGGGAAGACAAAAGCTGGTATTCCGGCTACTTTAAGAAAGGGTTCAAAGATGGTAATGGCGAAATGCATTATATGAAGAATGGCTATGATAGCCTGGTGACAGGCTTTTGGAAAAAAGATAAGTATCTCGGCCTCTATGAAAAACCCTATATCGTTGTCTCTAATACAACACGTATTAACAGAATTGACGTAAGGAGCCAGGATAAAACCGGCACCACCATTATTATTAATATGAAAGCCCTTTCACAAAATTTCTCTCCTATTGTAAGTGACATTACTGTTTTAAAAGGTTATTACCAGAATAAAAATTCCATGCCCGTTACAAATGGAAGCATGCTGTTGCTGAAGCAGGTTACATTTCCTTTCCAGGCCCGGTTTTATATCAATAACGGGGAACAGGTAGAAATACTTTTTAATGAAGCCGGCGATTGGGATGTGAACGTAGATTTGCAATAAAGTTTTCTAAATATTTTCTTAAGCGTGGCAATTATTTGCCACGCTTTTTTATTTATAAGTATTTTTGCCCGCCACTCAATCAAGGTTTTATATTATGCCCAGGAACGAATCTATACACACTGTTTTAATTATTGGCTCCGGCCCCATCATCATCGGCCAGGCCTGCGAATTTGATTATAGCGGAACACAGGCTGCACGCAGCCTTACAGAAGAAGGCGTAAAGGTTATTCTCATCAATAGCAACCCCGCTACCATTATGACGGACCCTATGATGGCCGATAAAGTATATTTACTTCCGCTTACAGTTGAGAGCTTAGAACTAATATTAGAAGAAAATAAAATTGATGCGGTGCTGCCCACCATGGGCGGACAAACTGCACTAAATCTTTGCAAAGAAGCTGATGAACTTGGGGTATGGGAAAAATATAAAGTCCAGCTCATTGGAGTAGATATAAAGGCAATAGAAAAAGCAGAGGACCGTGAAAAATTCCGGCAATGGATGATTGAAATGAAAATTCCTGTGGCTACTGCAAAAACAGCTAATTCGTTTTTAGAAGGAAAAGAATTTGCACAGGAAATTGGTTTCCCCCTGGTTATACGCCCTTCGTTTACCCTTGGAGGAACAGGTGGTGGTATTGTGTATAGTAAAGATGAGTTGGATGAAGCTTTAAATAACGGACTTATAGCTTCCCCCATTCACGAAGTTCTGGTAGAAGAAGCCGTGCTGGGATGGAAAGAATTTGAATTGGAGTTATTGCGGGACGCTAATGATAATGTAGTAATTATTTGCACAGTGGAAAATTTTGATCCCATGGGTGTGCATACGGGAGACAGCATCACCGTAGCACCGGCTATGACACTGAGTGATACCGCCTACCAGCTAATGCGCAATACGGCCATTAATATGATGCGGGACCTGGGCAATTTTGCAGGGGGTTGCAATGTGCAGTTTGCACTTAATCCAAAGACCGAAGTAATTATAGCCATAGAGATAAACCCAAGGGTAAGCCGGTCATCTGCATTAGCGAGTAAGGCTACGGGTTACCCTATTGCAAAAATTGCGGCTAAGCTTGCGTTGGGTTATACGCTGGATGAATTAAAAAATCAAATTACCGGAACTACTTCGGCCTATTTTGAGCCGGCGCTGGATTATGTTATTGTAAAAATTCCCCGCTGGAATTTTGATAAGTTTAAAGGAGCAAATGACACGCTCGGCTTGCAGATGAAAAGTGTCGGAGAAGTGATGGCCATTGGCCGCAGCTTTGCCGAAGCGATCCAGAAAGCCTGCCAGAGCCTGGAAAATGAAGCCGTAGGATTAGGTTATTATGGCAAGAGCCTGATGCGAAGCGAAGACCTGATTGAATATATTAAAACACCGAAATGGGATCGCATCTTTCGTATCAAAGATGCACTGATGGCGGGCGTAAGCGTAAAGCGCATTTGTGAATCAACATTGATTGATCGCTGGTTTATTTACCAGATTCAAAAAATATGTGACTGCGAAAAAAAGATTGCACAGTATGGTTTGCTGACGTTGCCAGATGATGTGTTGTGGGAGGCCAAGCAGCTCGGTTTCAGTGATGAACAAATTGTCCGCATCATGCAAGAAGAAAATGCAGAAATTATTTATGAGCGCCGTAAGAAACTGGGCATGACGCGGGTTTTTAAAATGGTGGATACCTGCAGTGCGGAATTTGCTGCAAAGACGCCATACTTTTATTCTACGTTTGAAAAATCCCCGGCCCGGACAGGCGAAACGATTGTACGGGAGCATAATGAATCTGTAGTAACAGAAAAAAAGAAAATTATTGTACTGGGCAGCGGCCCTAACCGCATCGGGCAGGGCATTGAATTTGATTATTGTTGTGTGCATGGTTTGTTTGCTATCAAGGAATGTGGTTACGAAGCCATCATGGTAAATTGTAACCCCGAAACCGTCTCCACTGATTTTGATGTGGCCGATAAACTTTATTTTGAACCTGTATTCTGGGAACATATCTGGGAGATAATTGAACATGAAAAACCTTATGGCGTCATTGTACAACTGGGCGGTCAGACAGCGCTCAAACTTGCGAAACGCCTACATGAAAAAGGCATTAAAATTATCGGGACATCATTTGACAGTATGGATATTGCCGAGGATCGTGGCCGCTTTAGTGACATGCTCAAGGAGCTTGAAATTCCTTATCCGGATTATGGTACGGCACTTACAACAGAAGACGCTATTGAAGTTGCGAAGAAAGTAGGTTACCCGGTTTTGGTTCGCCCGAGTTATGTATTGGGCGGGCAGCGCATGCGCATTGTAATTAATGATGAAGAACTGGAAAATGGTGTGCTAAGCCTGTTGAAACATTTGCCGGATAACAAAATATTGATTGATCATTTCCTGGATCGTTGCCAGGAAGCCGAGATAGACGCCATTTTTGACGGCGAAGATTTTCACGTAATGGGTGTGATGGAACATATTGAGCCGGCCGGCATACACAGCGGCGACAGTAATGCCGTATTGCCACAGTTTAACCTGAGCCCGCTCATCGTGCATACCATGGAAGAATATGCTGAAAAAATTGCCCGGGCTTTAGGCATTAAGGGATTGATAAATATCCAGTTTGCCATAAAAGATGGGAATGTGTTTGTAATAGAAGCAAACCCCCGCGCCAGCCGTACCACGCCTTTCATTGCCAAAGCATACGAAATTCCTTACCTCAATATCGCTACCAAGGTCATGCTGGATGAAGCTAAACTCACGGATTTTACATTTGAAAAAAAGCTGAAAGGTTTTGCGATAAAAGAACCAGTCTTCTCCTTCAATAAATTCCCTGGCGTAAATAAAGAGTTGGGCCCGGAAATGAAAAGTACTGGCGAAGCCATTCGTTTTATAAAAGATTTACGCGACCCATATTTCCGGCAGTTGTATAAAGAAAGAAGTATGCATTTAAGTAAATAATGCTTGCAGATATTGGCGGTTAGTATTATTTTAGATAATGTCCCGCCCTTATATTATTCCTTTCTGGAAAGAGGCGCCCATGGTACGGCTGCTTTTCCCGCTCATGCTGGGTATCGTGGCAGGCTGGTATCTCCAAATTGAATTATTATTTCTATTATTTTTTTCGGGGTGCCTCGCCGCAGGAGCAATAATTTTCAATTATTTTCCGGAGCATATTAAATATAACCTGCGGGGTTTGCAGGGATTTGTTTTACACGTTTTCATTTTTTTATTGGGGGCCATGCTTACCTGGAAGGCAGATGCCAGGCATGATAAAAACTGGTATGGGCATATACTTAATAGTGAAACCCGCATCATTGCAAGAGTTGCGGAGCCCTGGGTCATAAAAGCAAAATCCAGTAAAAACCGGCTGGAAATTTTATACCTCGTGCAAGGCGATTCCATCATTCGGGTTAGTGGAAGTATACTAACTTATTTTGGTAAAGACAGTACGGTAGACCTTCCGCAGGCGGGTAGTATAATCATATTGCCCAACAAATTAGTACGTATACAAAACGGTGGCAACCCCGGCTCTTTTAATTATGTTCGTTATGCTGCTTTCCGTCATATTTATCACCAGGCATTTATAAGAAAGAGCGAATGGAAACTCGTATCACGTGAAGGGATAGACGCATATCATAGTTTTATTTTTGGTATGAAGGAGAAGGTACTAAAAGTATTGAATACCTACATTCCGGGTAAAGATGAAAAAGCTATAGCAGCGGCGCTCATTGCCGGTTATAAAGAAGACCTGGATAAAGAGTTGGTGCAGGCTTACAGCAATACTGGTATTGTTCACATCATTGCTATTTCTGGATTGCACCTGGGCATTGTTTATGTACTGCTCGCCTGGCTCCTGGCCCGTGTAAAATATTTTAGGAGACAGCGCTGGGTCCAGGCCGTTGTAATCATATTATGTTTGTGGCTGTTTGCCCTGGTAACGGGTGGTTCTCCATCAGTATTGCGAAGTGCTGTTATGTTTACCATGGTTGTTATTGGCAAAAGTTTTTTTCGTTCCACATCTGTTTATAATGCTTTGGGCGCTTCTGCATTTATGTTGTTGGTTTATAATCCTTATTATTTATGGGATGTCGGTTTTCAATTGAGTTATGTGGCGGTGCTGGGTATTGTCGCTTTGCAAAACCCTATTTTCCGGCTTTGGTATATTCCGCAAAAATACCTTCGCAAAGCCTGGGAGCTGTTAAGTGTTTCTATTGCGGCGCAAATAGCAACATTACCTTTTGTTTTATATTATTTTCACCAGTTCCCCGTATTATTTTTTGTCACCAATCTTTTTGCCGTGCCGCTGGCAGCCGTGCTTGTTTATGCAGAACTGGCTTTATTGATATTTAGCTGGCTTAAGCCTGTGGCCATTTTCCTGGGTTTTATAATTGGAAAGTTGATTGGTGCGCTCAATTTCCTGGTCTGGCAAATTAATGACCTGCCTTTCGCATTGCTGGATAATATTTATGCAAATTTTTTAACCAGTGCATTCCTTCTGGGCTCCCTGGTATTTTTAGTTTTATGGGTGCGAACAAAAGCTAGAATTTTTCTACCCGCATTTGTTTTTAGCCTCGGCATTTTTTCTGTTGCGCATCTTTATGCACTCTTCACAGCAAGTAAGCAGGAAGCTATAATTATTTACAACGTACCTAATTTCACTGCCATAGATATTTTGTATGGCCGAAATTATTTTTATATCGGGGACTCTATTTTATCCCGGCCCGGTATTCTTCAAAATTTTCACCTTAAGCCTTCACGAAATAATTTTCACGCTTCTAACCCTTTAAAAGATACCAGCATGGTAAGGCACGTGGGTAACTTATGGCGCTACCAAAGTAAAACTTTTTTAATAGCAGGTTTAATGACAAGTTATAAACCAGTACCTGAGCCCATCCCGGTTGATTTCCTTTTATTAACGCATAATACCCGGGCATCCCTGGCTTCATTACTGGAAGTTGTAAAACCAGGAATTATTATAGCAGATGCTTCTAACAAGCTGTGGAAAATTGATGGCTGGAAAAAAGACTGCGAAGAATTAGCTTTGCCTTTTCATTCAGTGCCACAGCAGGGCGCATATGTATTGCATCTGCGCTGAGGAGTGGTGGCCATTACTATTAAGAATTTTCATGCAAAAAAAAATCAGTTCAGCCCTCATTTCTGTTTTCTATAAAGACGGCCTGGAAGATATTGTACGCACCCTGCATAAAGACAGCGTTATTATTTACAGTACCGGCGGCACCAAATCTTTTATTGATGACCTGGGCCTTCCCTGCATTGCGGTAGAAGACATTACCGGCTTTCCTTCCATACTTAGTGGTAGGGTTAAGACCCTTCACCCATTGGTTTTTGGCGGCATACTTGGCCGCCGAAGCGATGCGGTGCATGCCGCAGAAATGCAGCAATACGAAATACCCGAAATAGATTTAGTCATCGTGGATTTATATCCTTTTGAAGAGACTATAAAAAATACAACAGATGAAGCCGCCATCATAGAAAAAATTGATATTGGCGGGCCCTCTATGATACGGGCCGCAGCAAAAAACTTTGAAGATGTAGCAGTAGTGGCGGCCAAAAATGATTACGCTTTATTGCTGCACTTGCTGCAGGAGCAACACTCCCACACCAGCCTGGAGCAGCGCCGGGCTTTTGCCATAAAAGCATTTGATATCTGCACGGCATATGATACCGCTATCTCTTCTTATTTTCATGGCATTGCCATAGATACGCCTTTTGGCAAAAACAAACGTGCCTTGCGCTATGGTGAAAATCCGCACCAGCAGGCAGCATTTTATGGTAACCTGCATGAATTATTTACCCAGTTGCATGGCAAAGAATTATCGTACAATAATCTTGTAGATGTAGATGCAGCAATTTCCCTCATTCATGAGTTTAATGAAGAAATAGTTTTTGCCATTATTAAGCATACCAATGTTTGCGGTATGGCCATGAGTGATTCACTGGAAGAAGCCTGGGCTTCAGCTCTTGCCGGTGACCCCGAAAGCGCTTTCGGTGGCGTGCTCATTTGTAATAAAAAAGTAGATGAAGCAACGGCCTCGGCCATTCATGAAATATTTTTTGAAGTGCTCATTGCCCCCGGGTATGATGATAAAGCTTTTAAAATTTTAGCTGCAAAAAAGAACCGGATAATTCTAACATCGGAAAATAAAGCTTCCAACAAAGCGCAATACCGCAGCCTGTTAAATGGTATTCTCTGGCAGGACCAGGATACAATAAATTTTACAGACTGGAATGAAGCCGGGGGCCGGGATTGTTCTGCCGAAGAAAAAAAACAACTGGCCTTTGCCAATATCATTTGCAAGCATTTAAAAAGCAATGCCATCGCTTTGGTAAGTGAGGGCCGCCTCATTGGTAAAGGCTCTGGGCAGACGAGCCGTGTGGATGCACTCCGGCAGGCCATTGCAAAAGTCCGCCAGTTTGGTGCGGACCTGCAGGGGGCCGTACTGGCCAGCGATGCTTTTTTCCCATTTGATGATTGTGTAAAAATTTCGCATGAAGCCGGTATTACGGCTTTTATACAACCTGGCGGTTCCATCCGGGATGAAGACTCCATCCGCTACTGCAAAGAAAATAATCTTCCCATGGTGCTGACTGGCGTAAGACATTTTAAACATTAGTGGCCATGCAGCATAATAACGGCAAGGCATACACGGCATTGTGTATCACCAGTATTATCTGGGGTACTACCTGGGTGGCCAGTAAAATTGGCATACATTCTATGCCGGCTTTACAAATGGCTTCTGTGCGGCAACTGATTGCCGGTTTTTGTTTTGTTTTCTTTTTTATGGGCTTGCGAAAATACCCACTGCCCACGCGGGCCCAGTTCAAATGGATTTTCATTATGGCCATGCTTATGTTTGTGATGGCCAACGGCCTTAGCACCTGGAGCCTGACATATATGCCTACTGGCCTCAGTGCACTCATCGGGGCGCTTTACCCGCTTAGTGTTGTGCTCATAGAAAGAATTTTTTTTGGCAGTAAAAAAATTACGCCCATCACCATGGCCGGCTTGTTACTTGGCATCACCGGCGTTGGTATTGTGTTTTCAGAAAATGTTTTTACCCATACCGCAGCCTCATACGGCAAAGGCCTTACGCTGGCAGTTATTGCCATGCTTTCCTGGAGTTTGGGTTCTGTTTTTATTTCGCGGAATAAATCAGATTTGAATCCTTATTACAGCACCGGCTGGCAAATGGTTATTAGTTCTGTGATGCTTTTCATTGCTGCTGTTGCCACCGGCCAGCGTATTCCATTATCATCCTTTACCATTGAAGGCTGGCTCGTTATTGCATACCTCGTCCTGCTCGGCTCTGTATTAAGTTTTATTGCATTTATTTATACACTGAAGAAGTTGCCACCGGCATTATCGTCTATCTATGCCTATATCAATCCCCTCGTAGCTATGGCTACAGCTGCATTGGTACTGGGAGAAAAACTAACAGCCTATATGGCTTGGGGAGCGCTGGTGACAATGACGGGCGTATACCTGGTAAATTATTCCGTACACCGCGAGGCGAAAAAATCTACGCCCCTACCTGAGCAATAAAATTTTCATAGAGTTTCCGGTAGCCTGCAAATTTTTTGTCAGTACCTAAAAACTGGTTATGGAAAATAGTAATCATTTCACAATTATTACTGCGGCAGGTAGCTGAATATTCCAGTAATTCTTTCTCGGCTTCTTCTATGTTTAGTTTCTCTTCATAAAAACTATTGGCATCCATAAAACAGAATGGGTGCAACCGCAGGGTGGTACTTTTTTCTTCTGCCAGGTTGTACCATAAAAAAGAACATCCGACCGAAGCCCGGAAACCATTGATGCTGCCATAGCCCATGCTGTAATCATGCATTATGCCTGCGTTCAGTAATTGCAGGAAAGTTTCCGGCAGGCTGAATTTTATGTAATGTTGCCGCGAAGAATCAATTGTATTATGAGCAGCTGTCTCTAATATTTTTTTTTCTTTCGCAATCAGTTTTTCTACGTTGTAACTGCGCCAGGAAGGGTGCAGGCCGATTTTATATTTCCGGGCATGGCGTTTTAAAAGCTGCCACATGCCATGGCTATAAGGAGAAATATTTTTATCGTAGGGGCTGTTTTGCGTGGCAGCCAGGAAAAAATATATTGGGTTCAATGTATAGCGGTTGTGCAGGGCATCCAGGTAATCATACGACGCAAAATCATCTTCCTGCATTCCAAACAAAACTTTAATGCGGGATAAAGACGGGTGGCGCAGGAAGCCCCCGAGGTTTCTTACAAGGCCCTTGTGGCGGTAACTGAAGGCAATATCAATATCGTAAGTAGGTAAAAAATTAAACGCTACAGGTTTACATTTCAAACCCCGAAATTTTCTTTCCAGCGTTTTCTGTAAATCATTCAGCCAGATATTCACCAGTGGCAGATGCAAAAAATTGTTTTTAAACGCCAGTGAATTTTCATGGGCATACCGGCCGTACATATCTTTTTCATGCGGCTGGTATTCTTCATAGCGGCTCAGCAGGTAAAAAGTTGCCGCCAGTACATCAAAAGGAAAATCGCCGGAAGTATTTTCAAAAAAAGAAAGGTTTTCCTTGCCGTTAGTTACTTTTATATCTTGTTCCCGCAGGTCTGTTTCAAACAGTAAAGATGCAGGTGTAATGGTCAGTACGCCTTCGGGTGCCGCTTTGGTGCTGTAAAGAATACGCTCCCCTTCGTGGCTGCAAAATGAATCGTAGTGGGTGGTAAGCGTATAGGCCAGGCCCAGGTACTCCTTAAAGATGAAGTGGCAGGTATACTGCAGGCGGGCAGATGTATTATCGGTATATATCAGCAGCATATATCAGGATTTATAGCGATCCCGCCATTGTTCGTTAAATGTTTTGGCCGGGAAGTTTAATGGGCCGCGATGTTTTGTCCAGTCTTTAAAGAGACTGTTCACGAGTTTATTTTTCCAGTTGCCATTTCCTAAATTCATGCGGCTGCGTTTCATGCTGCCAGCTTTCCACAGGCGCCAGGCCAGGCGTTCATTAAAAGTTGTATCGCCACTTTCTACTGAAGCCTTCCTGTTTTCCAACAGCAACTCATGCAGGTTTATTTTTACGGCACATACTTCTGTACAGTTGCCGCACAATGATGAAGCATAGCTCAAATGTTTGTATTCCGGCAGGCCCTGCAGGTGCGGTGTTATCACGCTGCCGATGGGCCCGCTGTACGTTGTGCCGTAAGCGTGACCTCCAATGTTTTTATACACCGGGCAGGCATTCAGGCAGGCGCCGCAGCGGATGCAGTATAAGCTTTCCCGCTGTATAGGATCCTTTAAAATATTTGTGCGCCCATTATCCAGCAGGATGACATACATATCTTCCGGGCCGTCTGTTTCACCCGGTTGCCGCGGCCCGCTGATGATGCTGTTATATACCGTCAGTTTTTGCCCGGTACCAAATGTGCTCAGCAAGGGCCAGAATAAACCCAGGTCTGCCAGGGACGGAATCATTTTTTCTATGCCCACAACAACGATATGTGTTTTTGGAAATGCACTGCTCAGCCGGGCATTGCCTTCATTTTCTGTAACCGCAATAGAGCCCGTATCACTGATTATAAAATTAGCACCCGTAACGCCTACCTCGGCTTCCACGTATTTTTTTCTCAGGATATTTCTTGCTACCAGGGTAAGTTCCTGCGGGCTCAGGTTCTCCGGCACCCCAAGTTTTTCTGCAAACAACCGCGCCACATCTTCCTTACTCTTATGCATAGCCGGCGTTACAATGTGGTAAGGTGCTTCACCATCCAATTGTTGAATGTATTCACCTAAATCCGTTTCAATACTGGTGATACCATTTTTTTCCAGGGCATCGTTCAGGTGAATTTCTTCCGTCACCATGCTCTTGCTTTTCACCAGCGTTTTGCAGTTTTTAGCAGCGCAGATGGCCAGTATTTCTTCTATTGCTCCGGCACCCGTTTCTGCCCAGATAACTTTACCACCGCGGCGGCTGAAGTGGAGTTCAAATTCCTCCAGTTGTTTATCCAGCGTTTCTATCGCACGCCATTTTACATTCTTGGCCCGCTCCCGCGCCAGCTCTATGTTTTGAAACTGTTGTTTACCCTGTGGCACGGCAGCATTGTAGCGGCTGATGTTGAAATTTATTTTACGCCTGTGTTCCAGGTCCGGGGCTTTGACGGCAGTTTTTTCTAAAAATATATTATGGCTCGTGCTCATTTTTTTTATGTTACCGGCAGCATCACATTGTGCAACAGCAGTGGCGACGCTCCGTTCATCATTGGTAATGCTATGCAGCATTTTTGTAAAGTTATTTTAATTGCGTGATAATTTGCAAGGGGCATTTATAAGGGCTATTCAATTATCGGTCGGTGTCCTTACTGACCGAAAGCAAACAATACAAATGCTATTTACTATATAAATTATTGGCGCTTTGCATTGCGGATTATCTACCAGCGCTGGAATCTTTAATTTACCGAATATTTGTATCTTTAATAAAACTTAATTTATGAATTACGGCCCAATAAATATCGATCCGGAGACCATGAGCGGAACCCCGGTTTTTACGGGGACAAGAGTGCCGGTTCAATCTTTATTCGATTATATTGAAACCGGCGAAACTTTAGACGAATTTTTAGAAAATTTTCCCTCAGTTAAAAAAGAATTGGCAATTCAGGTTTTAGAGATGGCTAGTAAAACTTTAACCTCTGAAAAAATACTTAATGAAAATTTTGCTTGATGAAAATTTACCCACAAAAATCAAGTATAATTTTGGTAAAAACTTCGATGTTTTTACAGTACGAGATATGGAATGGCTGGGTAAAAAAAATGGAGAACTATTAAGTTTAGCCGTATCCAATGGGTTTGATATTTTTTTAACCATAGATAAAAAACTAAAATTTCAGCAAAGCATTCACAAATTTAATTTGAAGTTTATCATACTACTTTCTAAAGATAATAAGCATCAATCGCTTCAGCCTTACATTGACAAAGTAAAGCTTTTATTGAATAGCGGGAGCCTTTCCAAAATTTCGGAAATTATATTAGATTAATTTTTTTTAGCCAAACGGCCGCTTACTCATCTGGCGCAGGTCTCCCGACCTGTGCCTATTCGTTACTTAAGCAACGTCCCGAAAAAAGTAACTTAAGCATAACCGCTTCTTTATCTGTGAATTTGTACTTCGTACTCATTTAGCAATTTAAATATTTTATTTATCATAGCCTTTTGAAAAGAATAATTTATTCGCTGAGAATATTTAGGCAGAGGAACAGACTTTTATTTGGGAGTAATGACGCTGAAGCACAGGTCAGGATTTCCAATGCATTTAGATAAGCGTTCAAACCGGTAGCCGCATCATTATTATAATTAGTATTTTGCATAGGGGCAGTAAAGTCAAGCGAAGCCGTACCGCCGTTGCCATAGCGCCTGTTGGTATAAATATACTCGCAATGGTTTCCCCACATTTCACCCGTGGCCAATTTGGGTGCAGTAGCCGGGTCGTTGCCAGAGCCATAAGGGTGTAATTCCGGCTGGTTGAGTTTGGTGAGTTCATTAATAATAGCGCCGCGATAGTTGGTCCAGAAATGGCAGCCTGCCTGGCTGTAATGCTGTGAATGGCCAAGCTCGTGGTATACTATTTCTTTAAATCGTGGGGAGGTAAGTGCACACTGGTATTCCCCGCTTTCGGTCAGGTAGCTTATCGTTATATTTGGCAGGATTTTCTTAAACACAGAAAAATTTTTAAGGCAGGATCATTTTTTTGATTGCATATGACTTCCGGTTCCAATTTAAATTTACTAAATTTTTTTTATCCACACAACCACGTGCTTTTTATTTTCTTAATTATTACATAGTTTTTATTTCGTGGCTTACCTTCAGCTTTCAAATGCCTCTAAATATTCCTGGATATAATCTTCCTTCATCTTTGCCTTATACTGCATAATAAAACGCGGATGCGCCAGGGGTATAAGCCTTTCAAAGAAATGATTTTCATTATTCAGTTTTGAAATATATTTTTCATTTTTTCCCATGCCAAGGCAATAGACTTTATCCCGGTTTACACCAAAGCCGAGTTGTATGTTCGTGCTTTCAATCATGAAATCGTTTACGGCTCCCGTTAGTTCCTTGCTGTCGTAGTAATTATAGTTCACTTCTTTGCCTCCGGGTTTTGCCACGGTAAAGCCCAGGGGACAAATGGAATGGATATAAAACTGCCGGTAAAATTTTTCCGGGCCGCCATACGCTGCAATCATTTCATAAATAAAAGCCGAAGAGGGTTCATGCGTTTCTGCAGCCGGCCAGGCAATGCCACAATCATTTTGCAAACGCTTGGTATCTGTAAATGGGATACCCGTTACGCCGCCGCCAAATCGCCCCGGGTTAATGCCCAGAATGAGCTTCCGCGGAAGATCGTCATCATAAAATTTTTTATAAAATGCGGAAGATATTTCCAGCGCATGGGAATTTTCCCGGAAGGGATTCATAATGCGGATGCCCGCCGGAAGCTCATCCGTAAAGGCCAGGCTGGTATTGAAGGCAATCACTTTATCCGCAAAACTCATCTGTGTTTTTTTTAGAAATAGTAACGTCGTCCCAATTACTTCAATGAAAATTGAGAAGGCAAAATTATAAAATTTTCGAAGCCCCATCTCCCCTTGGAGAAGGGGTTGCGGGTGAGGTCAAAAAAAATTTATTAAAAATTAAATTTTTGGCAAGATATTTTCATATTTATTATTGTTCTTTTGGGGTGTTTTTATAAGATTCTGAGATTATACCCAAACCACCTGATTCGGGTAATGCCGTCGAAGGGAACAAAATAAGAACTAAAGAGGTTTTGGCTCATGCTGAAACCTTTTTTATTGCGCCAGCTTTTTAATGTCCTTTACTTCAATGCTGTTTTTTATATACCCATTCTTTACCACCTCCGCCCAGGTTCTTAGCCCAGGTTCGTGGCACACGAACCTGTCCTGTCCTTAGAAACGTATTTTATTTCGCCAGCTTTTTAATGTCCTTCACTTCAATGATGTTTTTTATATACCCGTCCTTTACCACCTTTATCATGGCTTTTCCCAGGGCTTCCAGGGAACAAATGCCTTTGGGATAAACTGCTTTCATGATCGGTACCAGCCAACTAAAATATTTGTAAGCCTT
>JBDSWG010000127.1:0-7529 GCA_039926825.1 Ferruginibacter sp. | reverse complement strand
CAAGAAGAATGATGGCAAAAAACATAACGCCTACCCCTACCTGCAAAATATTATTGGTTAGGGACATAGCGCATACATACCATAAAAAACCAAATACATTAATTGCCATAATGGCGTGGCCACTGGGGAAACTATTGCCGCGGGCAGCGTGGAAAACCGGTTCTGGCGGGCGTTTACGGCGGAAAATATGTTTCAAAAAAAACATCAACACCAGGCTGGTAATAGCTACGAAGAAGAGGCTTTGGGCCAGGGCCGGATCTTTTTTAAATAATATAAAAGTAAAAATCAGCGCCAGGTTAAATGGAATAAGAAAAATATGCTTCCCTAAAAAAGTAAAAAACAACATCAGCTTATCCAGTGTTTTACTACGCCAGCTTTCAAAAAAACGGAGGCTATTTTTATCCGTCTCACGGTGCCGGCGCATATAATTCCTGAGACATAAAAAAATAACAGATACAAAAGCCGTGTAATACAGCAATCCCAGGAAAACCACAGCGGAAGCTTTAAAGAAACCAAGGGCTAAAGTAAAATGCATAAAATAAAATGTGCAATAAGTTTGCGTATCTTAATGTCTATCGTCTTATGCCCAAAGCTGCATCTGCACAGGTATTGGTACAAAGCGGCTTGCTTTAGATTGCCCTGGCTTTATAGTAAATAAAGGCGTTGCTGCGTGCCGGCCGGCTATAGAAATTTTTGTTTTTTGGGCGTAAGGCAAAAATGTATTCAATATAAGTTCCGGGCAATTATTATCTGCGGAGAGATGTGATAATAATAAATGCGTCATGAATTCCGGTTTGCAGGAGCGAAACAATTCCAGCGCTTCTTTATTACTCAGGTGACCCAGCCCGCCGCGGATCCTGTTTTTCAGAAACCAGGGATAGCGCCCGTTTTCCAGCATATCTATATCATAATTAGCTTCCAGGAATGCTGCATGGCAAAGGGCAAAATATTTTTTCAATTCTGTACAGCAACGACCCAGGTCAGTGAATACACCGGCACAAACTTCCCCGCTTTGTATGATAAAACTATGCGGCTCTACGGCATCATGAAATTTTTTGAATGCTGTAATGCTGAGGCTACCTAACCATAATGGGCAACCGGGATAAAAATAAATGGCCTCGCTTCTTATGTGTCCCTGCAAGGCACCAAGGTGCGTCTTCGGGCTGCAGTATACCGGAATATTAAATTGGTTGGTGAGGGATAACAATCCCTTGATATGATCAGTATGTTCATGAGAAATAAAAATTGCCCGCACCTTATCTATTGACAACCCGAGCTGCTGCATACGCTTTAGCGTTTCCCGGCAACTGAGCCCGGCATCTACCAGTATTGCATCTTCGTCATTACCGAGGTAATAACAATTGCCATTGCTGCCGCTGTTGAGGGAAGTGATATAAAGCATGGAGACTGCAAAGAAAATAAAAAATTAGCGGATAGAATTCAATTAAGCACGCTTTACTTCACATAAATAAGTTTGTACTCGCCGGGTGAATGAAAAACACCAATTTGCCAGAGTGTTTCTCCCGGAAATTTTTCTTTCCACTTTTCCTGGAAGTTATCTGCGCCTTCTGCTGAAACAGAAAACATAAGCCCGCCATTCGTTTGGGGATCGGGCAATACAGAAAATGCTTCCATCACATTTACGCCTTTTTCAAACTGGATCTTTTTACTGTATGCATTCCAGTTACGAAAAGTTGCATCCGGTACGGCTTTCAGCGACAGGTATTCCCTGGCACCATCTGCTACTGGCAAATCGCTATAATTTAATGTGGCACTTAACCCGCTGCCTTCTGCCATTTCTACCAGGTGGCCTACGAGGCCAAAACCAGTTACATCCGTCATAGAAGTTACTTCAGTGAGGCTACCCAACCATTCACCACAGGAGTTTAATTTTTTCATCTGCGTCGTCATAAGTGCTGCATGTTCCGTACTGATGAGGCCTCTTTTTTGCGCCGTGGATAAAATACCGGTTCCTATAGGTTTTGTAAGAAATATTACATCGCCATTTTGGGCACCATTATTCTTTTTAATGTTTGCAATTTTTATTTTGCCGGTAACAGCCAGCCCGAAAAAAGGCTCAGCACTATCTACACTATGCCCGCCGGCCAATGGAATGCCTGCCTGCCTGCAGGTTTCCCGGGCACCTTCTAAAACTTCTGCCGCCAGGGCACCAGGCAGTTTTTCTACCGGCCAGCCAAGAATAGCAATGGCCGTTATAGGGCTTCCGCCCATGGCATATACATCGCTTATAGCATTTGCGGCAGCAATGCAGCCAAAGTCAAAAGCATCATCTACTACAGGCATAAAAAAATCGGTAGTGGAAATAACGGCTTCTGTTTCATTCCAGGAATAGATAGCAGCATCTTCATTGCCGGCATTACCGGTTATGAGTGCCGGATAGGAAGGCTGCGAGATAGTTGTGGCCAGCATTTCCTGCAATATAGCAGGTGCTATTTTGCAACCGCAGCCTGCAGCCCGGGAAAATTGGGTGAGTTTAACAGGAGATGTAGTTTCAGGCATCATTTTATAAATAATATACCTGCAAATTAGCCGATTCTCCCCAGATTGGTTATTGCCGGCGCCTGCGGAACATGATGGCAGCATTTTTTTGCAGGTCGCCACTGAACCTGATTTCATATAAATCTTTGCCATCTCTTACCACCAAAAGGCCGGTATTAGGTGCAATGGTGCCGAGGTTTTCTGCATACATCACCAGCGTAATACTATCCATAGCCGGATCAATATAAATCGTTTTCCGGATGGCATTAGTAGATAAACCCTGGCGGGACATCAGCAATGCTCCATTCATAAATATGCTTACCGTATCACCATCTACTTCGCCATTATCATACAGGGCCAGTTGAAGGCTGTCGGTTTTAAACATCACTGTTTTTTGTAAAATGGTTGTACGTTTTGTAAAATCAGCCACTGGATTTATAAAATTTTTATCCACGTTTAAATCTGATTTCATAACGCCGGTTATACCGGCTTTTGCCGTAGAAGACTTTACAGGAATAGGCTGTTGCACAATGCCCACATTTTTTATGGAAGCGGGCTGACTGGCTTCGGCTGTCAATTTTTCATCTGCCTTTTCCACCGGCAAAGATTCTGTGTTTATGTCTTCGGCCCTTTTATCTTTTTTTGTTTTCCGGGTTACAGGGATGTCAGTCGTAAGTGCTGCAGCCGGCTCCAGGGATTTATTGATTGCAGTGGAAGGCTTATCATGTACGGGCGGAGTTGTAGATGCCGGTATTTCATTTCCTGTTTTCGTATACGCTATATCGTTATAATCTGTCTGTGTTGCTTTTTTATGAACAATATTAGTAGATGGCTTAGGTATCCCGGCATGTGCAATCATTTCTGCTTCATATTCTTTCCGGGCCAGGCCTGCCAGGCTTTCATTTTCTGCTTTTACAAAAGACAATTCATCATCTAACTCAAGTTCCTGCAGGTGAGGGATAAGCGCTGATTCCCTGAAGTCTGACTTTTTAACGAGGCTGACGGAACCGGTCAGGCTGGAATATTCTTTGGTTCGATTAGTAGCAAAAGGCCCGGACATTTGCATCGCTTCAGGCGTAATAGTTAAGGTGAGTACATTTAACTGGCGTACATGCTTTGCCGGGGATACCGGGTAATTATTAGAAATGAGCCCATTATCCTCAATAATAATTTTTCCATCATTTGCCCGGGAAATACGAAGTTTTTTTACCCCGTAATATTGTTTATCATCCAATAAAAACCAGGTATGTGAAAAGCCTGTGAGCTTACCTCTTTCATTCTGGCTGATACCAATTTCATATTTATAATATTGATGCGTTGTATCATTGAAGAGGGTTCCCTGCCAGAGGCCGGTGATATCCTGCCCAAACCCAATACAGGGAAGGAAGAGAAAAAGAAGTGCTATTTTGATTGAAGCCTGCATATATCCAGTTTTTCTATGTTTGCATAAGTATCAACGGATAAACACGGTATTTTATTTAATAACTCGTCTGTATTTTCCCGGTTAAGTAAAGATTTCCGGTAGGTTTTATCGTAATACTGCAGCAAAATGTCAAAACAAGACTTAAAATCATTTTCAGCAAGGTGCGCCAGTGCGGTTTTTGTTTCCAGGGGGCCTAGCCTTTTAGCAATGCGGGTAATGGCTTCTGCCAGGCTTTCCTTATCCAGGTTTTGATATCCTGATAAAATATGTTTCAGCCTTTCTTCAAAAGGAATATCTAAAAAGTGAACCGGTGATTCCCTCATAATTTTCCAGAAAGCATGGGGGATATTGAGTTTTCCGATGCGTTGGCTTTCATCTTCAACCCATACAGGAAACATAGTATCCTGTGTGGATAATTGCATTAATTCCAGGGCCAAAAGATTTTCAAACATTTCCTGGCTGGGTTGTTCCGGTTGCCCAATGCCGCCAAAAGCAGATCCGCGGTGTTTAGCTATTTTTTCAAGGTCAATTATGGGCAACCCTTTTGCAGACAATTGTTCCAGTACTTCCGTTTTACCACTGCCGGTATAGCCACCCAACAATTGAAGGTCTATGGGTTTTTCAAATTGCTGCAGAGCCAAATTCCGGTAAGATTTATATCCACCTTCTAACAGGTAACACTCAAAGCCATAAAGATCCAGCAGCCAGGCCACGGCATTGCTACGCATACCACCACGCCAGCAATGAATGAGTAACTTAGGTTTCTGGCCGCCTTTTTTATTTGATAATTCCTGCCTTAAAGCAGCTTCAGCTTGCTCTACCAAATCTTTCATGCGGGAGCCAAAAAATTCCAGGCCTTCTTTGATGGCTTTTTCGCGGCTGCTCTGTTTATAGGTAGTTCCTATGGCTTTTCTTTCTTCATCAGAAAAAATGGGAAGGCTATGAGCGCCGGGAATATGGGCATGTGTATATTCTCCGGGGCTGCGAACATCAAAAACGGGATTTGTTTCCGCAAGTCGCAAAAAATTTTCGATATCGGTTTGGCAGACAGGCAAGTAATTTTTGCGAAGATACTTAAGATAAAAACGAGGCTATAATTCCGAAGAAAAAAAGAAGAATCTCCGGGAGATTTTTCAAAGAATATGTTGATATTTCAGAATCAGAGGACTAAAACGGGGGTTTGCCGGATTTGTTTCAAAGGTCTGCATTTTACTTAAAAAAAGAAGTAGAACAACGCCTATCTATCTGGAGTTAATATTCTAAAAAAAGTAGCAATGGCGTGTACTCCAGCGGTAGATAATATGCTGTTAAATGCATTTTTGCTAACAATCTTTTGCAGGCTTTTTGCCGTTAGTGAATGCACAAAAAACAGCACCAAAAATATGCGTATTCAACCTATATTTTTCACCATCCTGGTGGCATCCTCGAGCTTTTTTATTTCCTGTAAAAAAAATACAGAAGTATTAGCCACACCGCCGCCTGCAACAGGTGCCGGAAGTGGTAGCAGCGGAACTGCGTCCGGTGGCTTTAATGTAGATTTACTTAAGGATACGGCATTAATGTATGCAAAAGACGTGTATCTCTGGAATAGCCAGATACCGGCCACTTTTAATGCCCGCAGCTATGCTGATCCGGCAGCCATTATGAAGGCCATTCAAACTTATAGTTTAGAACCGGGTTTCAGCCAGCCAGTAGATAAATGGAGTTTTGCTATGAAAAAAACGGAATGGGATCAAATGAGTAATGGTATGAGTAGCACCACTATAGGGAGTAATGGTGACTTTGGTCTTTCGGTTTTCTTCCGTAGTGAAGGTGATTTACGCATTCGCCTCGTGGAACCCAACTCACCCGCCGGCCTCGCAGGTGTGAGGCGTGGCTGGCGCATCACCCAAATAAACGGTAATAGCAATTTGACGACAGGCAATGCCTCGACCATCATCAATGATGTATATTATTCTACCAGCAGCAGCTTCACTTTTACTAAGCCTGATGGCAGTTCGATTTCAAAATCTTTTACTGCAATGCACTACACGGAAAAACCGGTTTACCTGGATTCCGTTTATGATATGGGATCAAAAAAAATAGGGTACCTGGTTTATAATTCTTTTCTTGGAAATACTACCGATATCAGCACAAAATTTCAGCAGGTATTTTCACGTTTTGCTGCTAAACAAGTTACAGATGTTATTATAGATTTACGTTATAACGGGGGCGGGTACGTGTCGCTGGCAGAACAACTAGCCAACTATCTTGCACCGGCATCCGCCAATGGTGGCCTGATGATGAAACAACAATATAACAGCCAGAATACGCAAAATAATTCTACCACGTATTTTCAAAAACGCGGAACATTAAATCTCCCCACAATCTATTTTATTGTAAGCAAAAGTTCTGCTTCTGCCAGTGAGTTGCTCATCAATACGTTAAAGCCATATATGAATGTAAAGCTTATCGGGCCCTCTGCTACA
This sequence comes from Ferruginibacter sp., assembly GCA_039926825.1. GTDB lineage: Bacteria > Bacteroidota > Bacteroidia > Chitinophagales > Chitinophagaceae > Ferruginibacter. The sequence goes on along the minus strand of JBDSWG010000127.1, from coordinate 1,139 downwards.
CATGGTAAGCCGGTGGGTTTTTTCCCTATCTCCGATGGTGACTGGTACGTTTTCCCCGTGTCTTTCCGTACAATGAATAAACTGGGAGAAGGAAATTATTTCAATGGCCTGCTGCTTACTGCCCAGGTTGCAGATGGACTGGATAAAGACTGGGGAGATGTGAGTGAATCTTGCCTGGCCAGTGCCATACGCAACATCACGACAGGTGCGTTTATGCCGGACCGTAATGAATACAAAGAACAACCTATCGTAGATGCAGGAAATGTTGAGCTGGATGCACCTTTCCTGAAAATTACGGTAGATAAAAAGTAATTATGCCGGCATCAGGCTGTCAATTTTCTTTGCCAGCTTCCTGTCTTTACTTGTTATTATATCCCCCGCATCATGGGTTTTCAGCCAGATCTCAACGGTGTCATATACATTTGTCCACCGGGGATGGTGATTCATTTTTTCAGCGGCCAGCGCCACCCGGGTCATAAATGAAAAGGCTTCAGAAAAATCTTTGAACTTAAATTTCCTGTATAGCGCATTGTTTTTTTCTTTCCACATAACTGACAGTTTAGTACATTAAAAAATAAGATGTTGTTTGTGCTTGATTTTTTCAGCAGAAATTTCTGTGACCAGTTGAAGCCCAGGAAGTAAGTTAAGCGATTCCTGTAACTTCTGTACCACTCCAGGCTTTAGTTCTTCATCTTTTATGAGCCAGATAAAATCGAGGTGACGGAATTCCGGCAATAAAAACTCCCCATCGTGCTGGTTATTATAGAGAAAATGTTCAGCATTTGTACCGGGTACCTGGTAAGAAAAAATGGGGAAAAAATAATTTCTTTCTTTTTTCAGCAGTTGTATTTCCAGGCTGTTATTCAGGCGAAAGTTAAACCCCAGCCGCTGGTTGAGCGTCCAGGTAAAAATATAATCCTTTACGGGTGCTACAATACCCAGTATCCTGGTATTTTCAAAAAATTCTTCCGCTATTAAATCATTGTCAATTTTAAACTTCATGTTTGCGCTCCTTAAAAAACAATAACTGCCTGCAACAATTCTTCACCACGTTTCCATTTCACCTGCGTAGAATCACCCTTATTAAACTTTGACAAGGCTTCCATATACGTCTGCACATCAGTAAATTTATGGTCACC
>JBDSWG010000126.1:0-10935 GCA_039926825.1 Ferruginibacter sp. | reverse complement strand
TAATGGAAATACATGGAAAACTGGAAGGGGAAGATGTAAATGATAAAACATTGAACAAACCCGGGCTGGGCTTTGGCCAGGCTATCTTCCAGATTATGCTGATAGATGCTGTCTTTTCTTTTGATAGTATTATTACAGCAGGCGGCACAGCTGACCATGTAGAAATAATGATTGTCGCCGTGGTTATTGCCATGATTGTTATGTTTTCTTTCAGTGCCAGAATTTCCCATTTTATACACCAGCACCCTACGCTAAAAATGCTGGCGCTTTCGTTCCTGGTGATGATAGGCCTTAGTCTTATTATGGAGGGATGGAACCATGAAGTGGCAGAACAACTTCACCTGAAAAATTATATTTATTTCGGGATGGCGTTTTCATTTATTGTAGAAATGCTGAACATGATAATGCGTAATAAAATGAAAAAGAACAGGGTCGTGGAGTTAAATGAGCCGATACTAAGGAATGAAGAAGATAAACGCGAGTCTGACATGGCTAATTAAAAAATGCCGCACATTCTCATGGCGGCATTTAATCTTAGTTTTCACAAAAAAGGGTCAATTGCTTTTATTAATTCCTTTATTTTTTATTTCCAGCAACCCTTCCCTTAATTGTCTGCCATGGCTCATCATTGCTTTCATCAACCTGGCTTTTTTGCTATTTAGATTAATGCCTTTATCCTTGCCCGGTAATATAGCTGAATTGGCTGTTTCATTGGGGCCGCAATTTTGAAATTCAAAACCGTAGTGATAATAACTGTTGCCTATACGATCGTAGGCAGTTATAGATGTGGAGTAGTTTTGAAAACCTAATTGCATTACAGTTTGTGCCGGGTCCATATCCAAAACAACACTTGGTACACCATTTTCATATACGGTTTGCTTTTCGCTGGTCTCCCACCAATTGCTGAATGTAAAAGCTATAAAAGGAAATCCATAAGGGATACCCCGGATGGCAAGGAAAGGATTTTTATTGGGTTGGTTATAAGTAAAATCTAATTTTAGAAATAGCTCTCCATCATATAACAAGTCTACCCGGGGGGTATTGCCGTTGGGGCTAAATGTAGTAGCAACACTATAACCATCGCTGAATTCTCTTTTTATCATCTGGCCTTTCCTGTCATATATATTTTCAACATCAAAGAGGTATCCAAGATAATCCCAATGTTCCTCGGTTATCAGGTTGCGATTCCAAACAAAATTAATGGTAGCTAATAATTGACCATCATAATGTAACCAGGCTTTCGAAAGCTGGTTATTAGCATTGTATTGCATTGTAAAAACATCGGGTATACCATCGCCATAATCAATACGCCATTCATCAGTCAATCCATTGTTGTTATAGTGGAATCGATTATCAAAGCCTTCAACACTGAAATGGGTTAACTGGCATTCTTGATTTTTCTGGCTGGTAATTGCCTGTAAACTGTTCCCGTTTACAAAAGTTGTTTCTTCATTAAGTTTTGTGTCTTTCTGACAACCTGTAAAAAACAAAAATATCAACGCAATTAGTTTACCCAGGGCAATACTGTTCTTTTTCATAAATAAAATTTAAAAAATGGAATTGTTATAAGTGACAAGTCTTCAATGAAACCACCATTACTCATTTCTTTTTTCTTGCTGCAATTATTTTTTGAATCCTTTCATTATTTGGGCCATGAACCAATATTTTTCTAGATGTACCCGATTTTAATGAGCTACCCGTTCTATTGTTTCCATGTTGTGAGCTTGTTCGGTTTACTGACCCTGGACAGTTTTCGTATTCAAAAGTGTTGGTAATTGTCGTGCTGGTTAACCTATCTACATAATTTGCCTGCAACGGGTAATTTTGAGAACCTACCACCCAGGTAGTTTGGGCAGGATCCAAATCATAGTGAATAGTTGGATTACCAAACTCATCATAGAATGTACTCTTCTCACTGCTGTACCAGGAGTTCCAGAAGAATGATCCGGAATTGGCATAGCCGAATGCATAATCTAAACCTGGAATAGCCCGAAATGGATTTTTGTAACGCAGGCTTGGAATATATTCGCCTCTCTGAACTGGCATTCCACCTATATAAAAAAGCCAGCTGTCAAGTTCCCCATTTGCCGCCAAGTAAGTATAGGTAGTGTAATAGTTATAGTAAAGACTTTCATTTTTTATCATTTGTCCTTTTTGGTTATAGGTAAGTATAACTTCATCGTCTACCACCTGTGTGTTTCCCAAATACCAGAGTTCTTTTACCACTTTATTCCTTTGATAAATAAAATGAATAGTATAGACCAATTCATCATCGTAAAACACCGCGGCACCCTTCATTTTTCCGGTTTTATCATATTCCATTTTAAAAACCAGGCCATAACTAACGGCCCATTCATCCAAAAGCCCGTTTTTATAGGTGAAATTATCAATCTGGTGGTAATCAGAAATAGGGTCATAAAGATCATACATGGTGAGGCGGCACCCGCCGGCATTTTCCGGTTTTGCTGTGCTAAGTTGTATCCCTGCCATTTCATCTAGTTCTTTTGTATCTTTTTGGCAGCCTGTAAAAAACAGGAATAACAACGCCGTTAGTGTGCTTAGTGAAATGAGATTCTTTTTCATAAATAAAATTTTAAAAATTGAATTGTTTATTGTTGTTAGAATTCCTGATTTGAAAAAAGAGTACAAACTATTTAATGCAGCATCAACCGTGATTAATTATGTCCACTTGCCGAAGGCCTTTGGTGCTTACAGCCCTGGTATTAAAAGGAGATTGGAAATAAGATTGTGCAACCGATACCTGCACTAAATTTTAGGCAGCGGATTAAAAAATATCATTGCCGGGCATTGATAATTTTAATTGGCTACACAATTTTATAATTTAGATTGTTCTAATACAATACCACATTGGGGTATTTTTCTGGTAAGCACTATTTTCATTTTCCTTTCTGATGCCTGAAAAAGCCAGGAATAACATCGCCTTAAGCGTACACAGTAGTTATAAGGTTTTTCTCAAACAAACCTTTTTTTGTGTTTAGAATTATATACTGTTTTTTTTAGAAAAACTTTTCAATAGATCTTAAATTTAAAAACATTAGTGCAGGATGCAACAGCACTTTTTGTAATTATTACAAATAACACGCCTTCTGCCTTAAAGAGTTTTGTGGAGAAAATATAAATAAATTTAAGCAATACCCTGTTGAATGGCTTTCATTACCGCTTCGCTGCGGCTGGCTACGTGAAGCTTTGCATAGATATGCTTTACATGAGTGCGTACAGTTTCGTAACTGATAAATATTTTGCCGGCAATAGATTTATAGTTGTGTCCCTCTACCATTAAATGAAGAATTTCCTTTTCCCTCGTACTAAGTAAATAATCCGTATTGCCAGGGGCTACCAGTATAACATTTTTATTAGCAAAAAAACCGAGCATTCTTTTGGCAACAGCCGAACTGATGGGAGCGCCACCATGATATACTTCATGGATTGCCTCCAGGTATTTAGCAGGCGAATCATTTTTTAAAATATAACCTGAGGCCCCGGCACAAAGGGCAAGGAATATTTTTTCGCTGTCGTTGAATACGGTTTGTATCAAAACTTTTATTCCAGGAAAAAAGCTGGTGATTTTTTTAGTCAGTTCTATACCGTTTAGCCCCGGCATTTCTATATCCATCAGTATTACATCTGGCTGACTGCGATTTATATCTACTTCCCAGCGGCTGCCATCGCAAAATGTACCCGTGCAGGTAAAGCCGGGTGTACCATTAATGATGGAATACAACGCATCTCTTACCAACTGGTTATCTTCAAATATGGCCACCCTTATATCCATAGCTAAATCAAAATTGCATAACAATTTGCATCCACGCAATACCCCATCAGGTGATTTTGCACTGCAATGAAATTTGTGTGCCGCCAACTTGCTGCGACTGAATTAAAAGTTTGGCACCAATCTCCTCGGCCCTTAGCTGCATATTAACCATCCCATTACCACGTTTTATCATACCAGCATTAAAGCCTTTGCCGTTATCATTTACCGAAAACTCCATTTTGCCACCCGTTTCTTTTATGGTTAGTTCAAGCAAAGTTGCATTACTATATTTAACTGCATTGTTAATAGCTTCTTTACAAATAAGGTAAATATTACGCCGTTGTTCTACAGGCAAAATAATCGCAGATAATTCTGATGGCTTATCAATTTTAACCTGTATATTTTTAACTGATGCCATATTAATGGTAAATTCTTCAAGCCTTTCAAAAAGTTTTTGCAAACTGTCCCTTTTAGGATTTATCATCCAAATTAAATCACTAAGCTTATGCGTCATTTCATCAGCAGATTTTTGAATAATACTTACTGACTTGTCGGCCTCTGCATAGTTGCCGGATTTAAGCAGATCACCTATCATGTAACTGTACATATTGATACCGCTTAGTGTACCACCAAAGTCATCATGCAATTCGCCGGAAATTTTATTTCTCAATTGTTCTACAGCAAGTTGTGATTGCAATTTTTCCAGTGCTAACTGTTTCTCCTGATAATGCCATTTTTTTAAAATTGCTGCCAGGAAAAATATCATATCACCAAATATTCCGAGCCGTAAAAAGAATAAAGTATAGCCATCGATAAATAAATGATGTACCTCATAATTACGAAGTATAATCATCCCTACGGTGGTGAGCGTACCAGCAATAGTGCAAAGTAAGCCGATGCCTACAAGTGAAGCAAAGTGGGCTTTATTTTTAAAAATTGCATATGACACCACAATTGCAGGTATAACTGCTATAAGGTTTACCGTATAAAAAATAAACTGCTTGTCCAGATTCATAATGGTAAATAAAACAAACAACATTGGCATAAATGGAACTATCCACAAACTAAACCGAAGTACACGGCTTACTTTGCTGTTGGTAGTTAAATCTGCAAAAAATGATTTTAAAAATAAAATATAAAAAAGGTTATCAATTATGATAACGGGAGTATTCACGTAATCGTACCAGGCAGAGTTCCAGACAATATCTTCTTCAATTCCAAAAAATGTGTAAGGTGCATTAATAAAAAAATAAATAGCGGCAAAAAACAGGAAAAGGCTGTAATATAAAATATCTTTTCTCCTGGTAATTAGGTACAAAATAGTAAATACTATAACCTGGAAGGTTAATATCCCCTGAAAAAAAAGATAAAAGAGTTCAATAGCCCTGTTTTGCATTATCGGGATACTTATTTAGGATGAAATTTATTTGCTTAGAAATAATGAATCAAAAAAGCAAGAGTGGATTTTAAATACTGCATTCTCACACTTTCATTATGTTAATGTACAAATTGTAATTAGTATTTATTAACTATTAACTCACTAATTATAGACCAATAGGTGGGCGACTTTGATCACAGTTTATATCAGGTAGGGTAATGAGTAATAAAATTAAAAAGAACAGGGCCGAGGAATTACATGAGCCGATGCTCAGAGAATCAGTTATTTCACAGTATATCGGATGCGCATGGAGTATGAAATTATCTACAGGTTCAGCAAAGTTGCATCACTACACCTGCAGCCATCGCCGCTGTCTCAGTTCTGAGGCGGTTATTACCAAGCATTACAGGTAAGAACTCATGCTCTATTGCCATTACAATTTCATCTCTGCTGAAATCCCCTTCCGGCCCAATCAACACAATTGCATCGCTAAAAGGTGAGTATGCCGCCAGCGTCTTGCCGGCATTATAAGCGCCGCAATGCGCAATGAATTTTTGATTTTTATTGGTACTCATCAATTCGTTAAAATGGGTTGGTTCCGCCAAGGCCGGTAACCAAACTTGCCGGCTTTGCAGCATTGCACTAATTAATATTCCCTGCAATCTTTCCTGGCGCATATGTTGTTTTTCTGTTCGCTCACATAAAAGCGGGATAATATTTCGTATACCCGTCTCCGTTAATTTTTCCAGCAACCACTCCAGGCGACCGGTATTTTTTACCAGCGAAACTGCGATTGTGTTTGCCTTCGAAGGCCTGGGAAAAGTTTCTAAATTATTGATGATTGCGGCCGCATTCTTTTTATTGTCATTACTTAATGTGCAATGTAACAGACTTCCTCTGCCATCGGTCAATAAAACAGGATCCCCTTTTTTCATTCGTAAAACCAGCACGGCATGACGTGCAGTTTCTTCCGGAAGTAATATTTCTTCCCCGCTGCCAGGAATAACATTAGTAAAAAAATAAGGCATTGTCATCGCTATAAAAAAAACATTGGCAAAGTGGTTAAACTTTGCCAATGAAATTAAAAGTTGGATTAAAAAGGCGCATCGTCATCAAAACTGCTGTCATTCATTTTACTACCCTTTTGAATAAATACCGCTGCTCCGCCATCACTTCCGCCCGAAGTATTGACTGGCCGCCAGTTTCCGCCACCGGCAGGAGGCAATCCGCCCGGGTGCCCGCCGCCGCTATCGCCTTCATCTTCCACAAATTTCTGAATGTGTAATAATGCTCTCAGCTTCACTGTCTCCAGGCTACCATTACGATGCTTGGCAATTTTTACGTGCGTTTCCCCTTTATTGTTTTCACCAAACTCATTGGCAGTTATATCATAGTATTCAGGGCGGTAGAGGAACATCACCATGTCCGCATCCTGCTCAATGGCTCCCGATTCCCGCAGATCACTTAATTGCGGCATTTTATTTCCTTCTTTACGCTTTTCTACTTCACGGCTTAATTGAGATAGGGCTATTATTGGCACCTGCAATTCCTTAGCAAGTCCTTTTAAATCGCGGCTTATCTTGCTTATCTCCTGTTCCCGGTTACTGTTGCGATCTGCACTGCCACTCATGAGCTGCAGGTAATCTATAATAATGAGGCCCACATTGTGTTTATTTTTCAGTCGGCGGCATTTAGCCCGAAGCTCAAAAATATTTAACGCGGCAGAATCATCTATAAAAATGGGTGCTTTACTTAATCTTTCAATACCGCGTTTATACAGTTGCTTCATCTCATGCTCTTCCAGTTTGCCGCGGGCAATTTTTTCCAGCCAGATTTCACTCTCGGCACTGAGTATACGCTGAACAAGCTGGCTGCTGCTCATCTCCAGGCTAAAAAAGCCTACTGCCGTAGGTTTGGTGGGGTGCAAAGCAGCCGTACGGGCAAGGTTAAGCGCAAATGCTGTTTTACCCACGGAAGGCCTTGCTGCCAGAATGATAAGGTCAGTTGGCTGCCAGCCATAAGTTATGCGATCAAGGGATTTGAAGCCTGTGGGCACACCTGTTATATCATCCTGCCGGCTGCGCATATCTTCTATGCGGCTAATAGTTTTCATGAGCACCGTATCGATGTCATCAAAATTTTTGCGCAGGTGATTATTGGTAATTTCAAAAAGTTTTCCTTCGGCATTATCCAGCAGGTCAAAAACATCGGTACTGTCTTCATAGGCTTCGCCGATAATTTCCCCACTAATGCGAATCAGTTCCCGCTGAATAAACTTCTGCAGGATGATGCGGCTATGCGCCTCTATGTTAGCTGAAGAAACCACCGCATTGGTGAGCTTACTTACGAAATAAGCACCTCCAACCACATCCAATTCTTCCCGCAGTTTTAATTCTTCCACTACAGTGAGCATATCAATAGGCAGGCTTTTTACAGCCAGGCCCTGCATGGCCGTATAAATGCGTTGATGCGCATCCACATAAAAACACTCTGGCTTCAGGAGTTCCACCACAACATCAAAAGCGCTTTTCTCCAGCATGATAGCACCCAATACGGCTTCTTCCAGTTCTTTAGCCTGCGGAGGAATTTTTCCAAAAGCCAGGCTACCCAGTTCTAAGGGTGATTTCCTGCGTTGTTTCCTGTCTTTGTTAAGATTTGTAAATTCCATATTATCTATGCAAACCCGTGGTAAATAGTTTTTGTTTTCTCTGCCAGCTTGGCTTCTACAGACCCTTCTTTAAATTCATTTTTTCTTTTTGCCTGTCAACGGGGCTAAGGTAACAGCAATTGCGGATGTATTTCCCCAAATTGAATGTTATTAACTTTATTTATATCATTCTCCACATCGTTTTCACAACAAAATTACAGTTATACACTACATATTCACAATTAATTGCACAGGGTAAAATGGATATGAGGTGGGTTTTTGGCCATTTTATCAACAATTTCATGCAAGAGAAATTCTTTTTGTACACCCATAAAATTATTTTGCCCGCTTGTTTTTTTCATGCCATTGCTCTAGGTTTCTACTCAACATAGCAAAGGCTCCTACGCCGCACCACTTCCCTTCAAAAAATCTATCTTTGCCGGCGAAAAAATATACCGGGATGATCATTTCTTATAACTGGCTGCAAGACTATTTACCGGAAAAACCAGAGCTGGAAAAACTCTCAAAAATTCTCACTTCTACCGGGCTTGAAGTGGAAAAAATGGAGATATACCATTCCCTGAAAGGGGGGCTGAAGGACGTAGTTACCGGTAAAATTTTGACCTGTATTCCGCACCCGGATGCAGATAAATTAAAGCTTACAACAGTAGATGTCGGACAGGCGCAACCGTTACAGATCGTCTGTGGCGCCCCCAATGCTGCAGCGGGACAAAACGTAATAGTGGCGCTTGTTGGGGCAACCATCTACCCTGTAAATGGTGACCCTATCACGCTTAAAAAAGCAAAAATCCGTGGGGTAGAAAGTCAGGGTATGATATGCGCTGAAGATGAAATAGGCGTTGGGGAAAGCCATGATGGAATTATGGTGTTGGAAAATGCTGTGCCACCCGGAACACCGGCAGCAGCGTTATTTAAAGTAACAGAAGATATTATTTATGAAATAGGCCTTACCCCTAACCGTATGGATGCTATGAGCCACATTGGTGTCGCCCGGGATGTATGTGCTTATCTTACCCACCACAATAAGAAAGAGACCACACCCAGGCTGCCCTACCCGGCCCATTTTAAACCGGATAATACGAGTTCGGGTATAAAAGTAACAATAGCTGATAATGGAGCTTGCCCCAGGTATAGCGGCATCAGCCTGGGTAAGGTAACGGTAAAGGATAGCCCGGAATGGCTTAAAGAAAAACTAAAAGCAATCGGTGTTCGCCCCATTAATAATATTGTAGACATTACCAACTTCATCCTGCATGAAACTGGGCAGCCTCTGCATGCTTTCGATGCAGATAAAATTTCTCACCATCATATAATTGTAAGGCGGGCAGAAGAAAAAGAAAGTTTTTTAACGCTGGATAACAAAACCCGCAGCCTGGCTTCCGGCGACCTGGTTATAGCAGATGAGTCCGGAGCACTATGCCTGGCTGGTGTTTACGGCGGAATGAATAGTGGCGTAACGGCAGCAACAAAAAATATTTTCCTGGAAAGCGCCTGCTTTAATCCAACTGTCATCAGGAAAACTTCCCTGGCCCACCAGCTACGCACAGACGCAGCAAGCCGGTTTGAAAAAGGTACAGACATCAGCAATACGGTGAATGTGTTGAAGCGGGCCGCAGAAATGATTAAAGACCTGGCGGGAGGCGAAATTTCTTCAGATATAATTGATGTTTATCCCCATCCGGAAGAAAAAGCCATTGTGCGCCTGTCTTTCCATTACCTGAAAAAACTAAGTGGTAAAAATTATCACGGTGATACAGTAAAACAAATCTTAGTTGCCCTGGGTTTTGAACTTGTAAAAGAAACCGGGGATGAAATCGTGGTGAATGTGCCTTACCACAAAAAAGATATTTCCATCCCCGCAGATTTGGTAGAAGAAATTATGCGGATAGATGGCCTGGATAATATTGAAATCCCCCAAAGCATACGCATCTCCCCTTCCTCTAACCGGCATGCCCGGCACTTGCTGGCAAAAGAAAATATTTCTCAAATGCTGGCTGGGATGGGCTTTCGGGAAATTTTTACAAACAGCATTACCAACAGTGCTTATTATGAAGGCCACCCGGATGTATCACCCGTAAAACTGCTTAACAGCCTGAGTGCCGGTCTCAATATTATGCGTCCTTCTATGCTGTATACCGGCCTGGAAGCAATTGCGTATAATGCTAACCGTAAGAACACAGATATTCGTTTTTTTGAATTTGGAAAAATTTACCATCATGAGGGAGATAAGTACTGTGAAGAAAACCACCTGGCCATTTACCTGAGTGGCGAGGCAGAAGGCAAAGGCTGGAACCGGCCTACTGTAAAAACCGATGCCTACTTTATGAAAGGTGTTTGCGAAAAAATTCTGAGCGCCGCAGGATTGGATAAAATTACCAGTGATCCACAGGAAACTACAGACCTTGCAAATGCTTTAACCTTCAGCCATCGACGTAAACCAATAGGCAAAATGGGACAGGTAGATACTGCAACCTTGCAAAATTTTGGTATTCGTCAACCTGTTTATTTTTCTGTATTAAACTGGGACGAAATAAGCCAGGCCATTTTTAATCAAAAAGTCAGTTTTACTCCCATCAGTAAATTTCCCGTAGTGCAGCGAGACCTGGCCCTGGTACTGGATAAGGAAATAGAATACCGGCAGGTAGAAAAAGCTATTCAAGCTTCAGGCATTTCCCAATTATCTTCTATGCGTTTGTTTGATGTATTTGAAAGTGAGAAATTAGGCGCCGGGAAGAAATCTATGGCAATTAATTTTACCTTTACTGACAGCACTAAAACGCTGACGGATGCGGAAACTGACAATTTGATGCAAAAAATCACCGCCATTTTTGAAAAACAATTGAGTGCTGAAATAAGAAAATAAATGCCGGAAAAAGAAGATCATATAGAACGCATTGCTGGTAAGATGCAACAGGTGCTGCGCCAATATGAAGGATTGCAAAAAGAAAATTCCCAGCTCCGCATAAAACTTCAGGCCCTTGAAAACGATTTCATTAAAATAGCGGAAATGTCTGAAGCCCTTGCCCAGCAAAATATTGTGTTGAAAACTTCCAATGGTACAACGGATGCAGCAGAGAAAAAAGCCCTGGCCTCTCAATTGAATGCCTATATAAAAAA
>JBDSWG010000125.1:0-7041 GCA_039926825.1 Ferruginibacter sp. | reverse complement strand
CTGTATATTCTGCCGGTATAACCGCCTGCACGGTTCGTGGCTTCACGGCTTATGTATTCTCCATTTAGGGTTAGGAAGCCTTTATTAATTTTAAATCCATAGCCGAGTGATGCCTGGAAATTTCCACCGTCATTTGCTTTAACCGAAGGATCTGCAGTATTATTTGCAAGCTTATAAAGCCCATAATTTTTGTCATACTTTGTAATGTATTGGCCATAACTGGTGCTTGCTTCCAGCAAACCAGTCTTCTTCTTTAATACAATATTGATTACGCCGGCAATGGCATCAGAGCCATATTGTGCAGCTGCGCCATCTCTTAAAATTTCAATTCTTTCAATAGCAGTGGCAGGTATGGCACTTAGATCTGTATTCACCTGGCCACGGTTTACGGTTCCATTTACGTTTACCAAAGCTGACTGGTGGCGGCGCTTGCCATTTATCAATACCAATACCTGGTCAGTACCCAGGCCCCTAAGTTGGGCAGGATCCAAATGGTCAGTACCATCTGCAATAGTCTGGCGGGATGACTGGAAAGACGGTGCTATATAAGTCAGTATCTGGTTTAAATCTACCTGGCCAATATCATTTACAACCTGCGCTATAGGAATAATATCTACCGGCACGGGAGTTTCCGTACGGGTGCGGGAAACACTCCGAGAGCCGACAATAGTAAGCCCGGTAAGATCGCCAGTTGTAGAAAGCGTCATGTTCTGCTCCAGGGTTTGGCCGGATGTTACAAATACATCCTGTCGCTGAGGTTCATAACCTGCATACGTTACAATCAAGGTATGCTTGCCCGCATTTGCAGGTAATGAAAAAGCCCCATTATTATCTGTTGTGGTGCCCGTTTTCTGGCCTGCCAGTTGCACAGAGGCTCCCGGAAGTGCCAGGCCGTTTGCATCTTTCACTATACCTCTTATGGTACCGTTATTCTGTGCAAATAAAGCAGGAGCGGTTAAAAATAAAATTACCGCCAGTAAAAGGCGGAAGGTTGAGTTAATTTTTCTCATAAACATGTTGATTTAATGCGTTTAAAAATGACCCTGACTTAAAAAAAATTACATGGACAACGTTAATTGAAATTATTAACGGGAACAGACTATTTGGTATGTGAATATAAGGATTTAGAAAATTGTTTCTACGAAAGCGCAAAGAAATTTTATTTTTTATTAATGGAGCCACAGGTACTTTCTAAATATGGAGGTATGATGTTTTCTCAAGGGTTTAGAAACTTTTCTTAAATAAAATGGATTAACGGATTTGACTAAAGGCAAAATTCCTGGGGCTTGGTAACATAAAAAAAACCACCGCAACTGCGATGGTTTCAAATATATAAATTGTAAAAATTAATTTCTAATTAACTAATTTCTAACCCACTTAACTACGCATTTCTCGCAGCAATATTGCGGCCGGGAACAGGGCGTTTTGCCACTACTTCTGTTTTCGTATCGGCAGCACCCAACGGCTTGTCTTTTGCAAAATCAACCAATACCGGTGCACCCACAAAGATGGAAGAATATGTACCGGTGATAACACCAATTAACATCGCAAAGGCAAAGCCACGAGTAACTTCACCACCAAAGATGAACAGAATAAGCAGTGTTAGGAACACCGTTAGCGACGTCATAACGGTACGGCTTAGGGTATCATTGATTGCCCGATTGATGATGGTTGTTTTAGTTGCTCCTTTCATGTCCCGGCTATACTCCCGGATACGGTCAAATACAATCACGGTATCATTCATAGAGAAACCTATTACCGTAAGCACGGCAGCGATAAAGTGCTGATCAATTTCCAGGGAGAAAGGCACTATCTCTTTAAAGAAAGAGAACACCGCCAGGGTTACCAGCACATCATGCAACAGCGTGAGGATGGTACCGGCAGAATAACGCCAGTCGCGGAAACGAACAAAGATGTAAATAAATATAATAAGCAAAGCAAATACCGTTGCTTTAATTGCTCCACGCTTCAGATCATCCGAAATACTCGGCTGAATAGTAGTACGGCTTTGTATGTTATTGGTGGAGAACTCATGGAACTTGAGATTCGGATGTAATGCTTTTTTAAGTCCTTCATGGAGTTTTGTTTCTACGAGGCTATCTGCATTATCTACACCTTTGAGGTAAGATGTAGTTACGTTTAAGCGGCTGCCATCACCAATGGTTTTAATCACCGGGAAATCGCCAAAGGAATTCTTCAGGTCGTCCCGGATAGCATCTACCTGCACAGATTTATCGAATGCAACGGTATAGCTACGTCCACCTTTAAATTCCACACCTTCGTTAAAGCCATTGAAGAATGATGCCACACCTGCCAATAATACAACCGCAGAAATCATGTAAGCATATTTCCTGTATTCAATAAATTTGAAATTAGCATGCTTAAATATTCTCTTGGAAATATTAGTAAAATAATTAAAGTGGCGCTGTTTGTTGGTCCAGAATTCTGTAATAAGCCTGGATACCAGGATACCACAAAATAAAGAGAAAATAAGACCAATGATTTGCGTGGTAGCAAAACCTAACACCGGACCCAGGCCAAAATAAGCGAGGATGAACGCAGTGAGTAACGAAGTAACGTGCGCATCTATAACGGGCGCCATAGAGCGACGGTAACCATCATTAACTGCCTGCGGGTAAGATTTACCGCGGCTCAGCTCTTCTTTTATTCTTTCAAAAATAATAACGTTCGTATCTACTGCCATACCAATGGTGAGTACCAAACCAGCAATACCGGCTGCCGTAAGGGTAAAACCCAAAGCCGTAAGTACACCAATCGTAAATAACAGGTTTAAAATGAGTGCAATATTTGCAACCCAACCACCCGTGTTGTAATACACAAGCATCAGGATGAAGATGACAATAAAAGAGATGATAAAGGCTTTGGCACCACCATCTACAGCTTCTTTACCCAGGGTAGGGCCAACCACCTGCTCGGCAACAATTTTTGCCGGTGCATCCAGTTTACCAGCTTTCAGGATATTAGCCAGATCCTGTGCTTCCTCTACAGTAAAGGAACCAGAGATTTCAGAATTACCTCCATCAATCTGGCCATTTACATTTGGCGCACTATAAACCACATCATCCAAGGCAATTGCGATAGGACGGCCCACATTTTTACCAGTAAGGCGAGACCAGGCTTTGCTACCGGTAGTCGTCATCTGCATTTTAATTGCAGGGCGGCTCAGCTCATCATAATCCTGGCTGGCTTCTTCTATTGCATCACCTTCTAATGGCGCTTTCTCTGTGCCGGGCTGAGTTTTGATAGCATATAAAGGCAGGAAGCGATCAGTGCCGGTGGCGGCTTTCTCTTCTATGCCAAATAAAAATTTCAGGTTAGATGGAAGGGCTGATTTAACCACATCATTTTCCAGGTAACCTAAAAATTTACCGGTATCCTTAAGGGCAACATTACCCAGCATACTGGCATAAAATTGTTTGCCGTTTTTATCCGTTTGCACATCAATTGGGTTGATGACGCGGAACAAAGGATTAATATTTTCTTTTAATTTGGTAGAATCCGTTACGGCAGTAGAATCACCGGCAGTAATACCGGAAAGGTATTTCTGCAGGTTCAGGTCAGCCTGCTGTAAAGCCTTTCCAATTTCGTCTATGCGGTATACTTCCCAAAACTGCAGGTTGGCAGAAGACTGTAGAAATTTACGCACCCGAACCGCATCTGTAACACCGGCCAGTTCTACATTTATTACACCTTTGGTTTCATCCAGGTTGATGTTAGGCTGGGCCACACCAAATTTATCAATACGTTTCACCAGGATTTTGTAGGTCTGGTTAATGGCGCCGCGGGCGGTTGTTTTTATCTTGCTGATAACGGTGTTATCATTATCACCAATCTTAATTTCTTTGCCGGGGCCGGCAAAGAGGTTGGCCAGTTTGCCGGAACCGTTCTGAGCTATATATGCGTCGCTGAAAAGGGTAATATAATCCGACTCACTATTTACTTTTTGTGCCGTGGCGGTGCGGAGGGCATTCAGCAGCTGGGGGTCTTTAGAGTTGTTGCTCATTGACTTCAACAAGCCATCCAGCGCCACATCCATCGTTACACTGATACCACCCTGCAGATCCAGGCCGAGATTCAGTTCATTTTCTTTACACTTTTGGTAGGTAGTACCTACAATAGGGTAAATGCTTTTATCCCGTGTACTGTCCAGGATGTGCTGCGTGGTTTGCTTGATGAGGCTTTCACGTTCGTTCGGGTTAAGATTGCCGTTCTGGTTTTTTACTATCCTTGTGGCCTGGTCCCTTACAGAAGATTCGTAGCTTCTAACGACCCATGTGTAGGAAAGTTCCCAGATGGAAATGATGGTAAGCGCAATTGTGAAAAACCAGACTAAACCTTTCAGTTTCATTTTTTACTTTTAAATTATTAATGGACACATGATGCTTGCCGGGGCGCCTTTCATGCCTGTTCGTCTTATTATATTTCATGGAATAACGGGTCCGGGTGCAATCGGTGGTGTTGTGCAAAAAGGCATTATCAACAGTAGCGAATGAACGGTTATGACCAGTTACCTCATGGTGTATCTAATTTGGCTACTCGTTAGTTTTTTTAGAGTTCGCAAAGATAGGGGAAAAACCTTTTCCAGAATGATGGCCGTTTATTTTGAAAAAAAGCCCATTTTGCATTCAAAATTGCCGATGCGAGCCATACCACTAGCCCTTATTTTCATCCTTACTGCGGTCTTCTTTTCCCGCTGCAGCAGCACCCGTAAAGTGGCCGCCGAAACCACACCGTCTTTGCCCACATCGCCCCCCGTAAAAATGCCCTCTGACAGCACCACTAACGACACGTTTTTTGAAAAATTGTTTCGCAGCCACCCGGAACTGTTATTTGCCCTGAAAGACAAGAAAATAAGTAACATCCAGGTTGTCTATACGAAAATTACGCGGAAGGCAGACCAGGAGCCTATGCTGGAGCATCATTTTTTCAATACAGCAGGGGCAGATTATTTCTACCCGGCTTCTATGGTGAAATTGCCCGTGGTACTGCTGGCTTTGCAAAAACTACATGAGCTGGAAAAATTTGGCGTCACTATCAACAGTACTATGATAACCCGTGCAGCCTGGAGCGGGCAGGAAGAAACCTATAATGATCCCAACAGCCCGGATGGCCGCCCAACGATTGCGGGTTATATTAAAAGAATACTACTGGTGAGTGATAATGATGCTTACAACCGCCTCTATGAATTCCTGGGGCAGGAATATATAAATGAACAACTGGCGAGGAAAGGGTATACCTCCGCCCGCATCTGGCACCGCCTCAATATTTTTCTTTCTGAAGAAGAAAACAGGCGTACCAACCCCGTCAGCTTTTATGATACTAGCGGTAACCTACTTTATGAGCAACCTATGCTCGTAAACCGCAAGCCGCAGGAAGTCCGCCATGATTTTATAGGCAAAGGGTATTATTCAAATGGAAACCTGGTGATGCAACCCATGGATTTTTCCCGCAAGAACCGGCTGTCCCTCACGGACCTGCATGGCATTTTGCAAAGCGTTATTTTCCCGGTTACGGTGCCGGCTACCCGAAGATTCACCCTCACGCCGGAAGATCGCAATTTCGTTTTAAAATATATGTCTGCCTGGCCCCGGGAATCCCTCTATCCTTCTTACGACAGCAGTTTTAATGATTCATACAGCAAATTTTTATTCTATGGCGGTTCCCTCCCGGTAAAACCCGGTATCCGGATTTTTAATAAAGAAGGCGATGCTTACGGACAACTTACCGATGCTTCCTATTTTACGGATAAGCTTAATGGCCGGGAATTTTTATTGTCAGCCACCATTTATTGCAACAGCGATGGCATCATTAACGATGATAAATATGATTATGAAAATTACGGCCTGCCGTTTTTAAAAAACATGGGCCAGGCTATTTATGAATATGAACTTACCCGCAAGCTCCCGGTAAAGCCGGATTTATCACCCTTTATTTTCCCGTGGGGGAATTAACTATTTTTGCCACTTAACGATTATCAGCAGCATGGAATTATCATCTTTACTTACACGATTCAACGAACCGGAAACTTTGAAAATGGCCAAACTTGGCCGTGAACTTAGGGCGCAAGGTGCTGATATAACGGACCTCAGCCTGGGGGAGCCGGATTTTGATACACCGCTACACATTAAAGAAGCTGCAAAAAAAGCCATAGACGAAAACTATAGTCATTACACACCCGTGCCCGGATATTTAGATTTGCGGGAAGCCGTTTGCCAGAAACTATTGAGAGATAACGGCCTCGCCTACACGCCAGAGCAGATCGTAGTGAGTACGGGTGCAAAGCAAAGCATTGCCAACCTCGTCCTTAGCCTTGTAGATGCCGGGGATGAAGTGATTATACCCACGCCGTACTGGGTTACCTACAGTGAAATAGTGAAAATGGCCGGGGGAGAAGTGAAGTTGCTTAAAACCAGTCTGGAACATAATTTTAAAGTGACTCCGGAGCAACTGGAACAGGCTATTACGGCCAAAACTAAACTCTTTATGTTTAGTTCTCCATGTAACCCGAGTGGTGCGGTGTATAGCCATGATGAACTAAAAGGCCTGGCCGAAGTTTTTGCCAAACATCCCCAGGTTTTCATCATGAGTGATGAGATTTATGAGCATATAAATTTCATTGGTGCCCACCAGAGTATTGCTTCGTTTGATGAAATAAAAGACCGCGTCATTATCATCAATGGCCTCAGCAAAGGCTTTGCTATGACGGGCTGGCGGCTGGGCTACATGGCGGCTGATGTGGAGATAGCCAAAGCCTGCGAAAAAATACAGGGCCAGGTGACGAGTGGTGCCAATGCCGTTACCCAACGGGCAGCCATAACCGCACTTACCGGCGACCTGCGCCCCACGGAAGAAATGGTGGCGCAGTTTAAGAAGCGCAGAGAGAAAGTATTGGATTTACTTAAAGAAATACCCCGTATAAATTGTACGATTCCTGAAGGTGCGTTTTATGTTTTTCCGGATGTGCACCAATATTTCGGTTACCATACGGAGAAAGGAGAGGAGATAAAAAATGCGGATGAC
>JBDSWG010000124.1:0-53437 GCA_039926825.1 Ferruginibacter sp. | reverse complement strand
ACAGGCAGTGGAGATTATGAAGACCCTCAAGCCTCCCGGAATTTTTCTGGGGTATTATCTTCAAAGGGCATAGGCCATGAACTGGACATCTGGGATGAAAGCTGGAAGCATGACTGGCCTACCTGGCGTGCCATGTTGCCACAATACCTGGAACATAAATTTTAAAGGAATAAATTTTACTTACTTATCCTGTATAGTAAGGGATGCCTGCGTGGAAATATACATCGTAGGTGTGCCGCCGGAATTCGCGACTTTGCCTTTCACGCAAATAACTTTCCCTTTTAAAGATTCTACGAGATCGTAATTAAAATTTACGATGTCTTCTTTCTTAATAAAAACTGTAAAGACCTGGTTAGGAAACTGTTTGTCTAAATTGATAAGAATATTGCCGGCACGGCTGGCCCTGGCACCAACGACTTTACCACAAACATTTATCTCATCTGCTTTATTGATGTAATTCGCGGCTACAATAGTATTGAAGAAATTCCTGGGGAGTTGTTCCTGGCTGAGCGGCTCTGCATCAGTCATATTTTTCTCCGGCAACCAGTCCGTCGGTTTCATTTGATTCTCTACCGAATCCTGTAATGCAGGTAAAAGTTTATTGAAAAAATTGAGGCCGGTTAGTTGCTCTACATTACGTATCGTTGTCGCATAACTATACAACGGTTTGTCCAGTTTTGCATGGGGCATAAGGAATGCAATGCCTTTGCGGTTTTCAAGATCCAGGGCCACTTTCCAGAAAAAAGCCGGGATGGCAACTTTATGAATACTTCTCTCCATGCGTGGAAGGTCATCCTGCAAAACGGGGCCGGTGACGATATAAAGTTGGGCACCGGGATGAGCAAAAATATATCCCCGGATAGCGTCTTCCAGGTCGCCCCAGCCGCCACGGTTAAAGTCAGCCAGTTGCGGGGACATGTTAGAGTAAAAATATGATTCTGACAGGGCTTTGCGGGACCAACGGAAATCAGCAGAAGGAGCAAGATGCCCTCTATCATAACCAAAACCGTCATAAGTAATGCTGCTATCAGCATTTATTTTCTTTAAAAAATAATCTGCTTCCACAGCACTGCCCGAACGCACACTGCTGTCTACACGAAAATCATTGGTGCGCAGCACAACACCGTTTACAATATCCGGCAGTACTATATGAGCTACCCATCGGGGTTGCTCAAATTTCTCAGCATACGAAAGGGAATAAGCTAAATGACTAACGAGTTGTTCTCCGGGTTGTATTGTTGGCAGGCCGATTTCCTGCAGGGAAACCTGGATTTTTTCCAGTTTAAGATCTTCCAGGAGAGAAGCGACAACCTGCTTCTGCATTTCCAGCTGGGAAAGACGGGCGGCTGCCGTTTTTATTTTTTCATTAATAGATTGTCCCGAAACAAAAAAAGACGGGAGAGAAACTATAAGAATAAATACTAATTTTTTCATTATACCCTTTATAAAATTATTTTTCAATGTAGGGTTAAGAAAAAAAACGGATATATAAACGCAATAAATATTCAAATAAAAACCTAAGCCAATTCCTGGGTCATTTGCTTGCTCACCCTTTTACGATCATCTTCATTAAGAATATTCTTACGAAGACGAACATTTTTCGGCGTCACTTCTATACACTCATCCTGCTGAATATATTCCATACATTCTTCCAGGGTCATTAAAGTTTTTGGCGCAATACGGCTGGCGTCATCACTTCCGCTGGCACGATGGTTTGTGAGCTTTTTTGGTTCAGTTGCATTCACTACAAGGTCACCTGGCTTAATGTGCTCGGCAATAATCTGCCCGGTATAAACATCTTCGCCCGGGTCAACAAAAAACCGACCACGATCCTGTAACTTATCTATAGAATAACCGGTAGTTTTTTCAGTTGTTTTACTCATTAATACGCCATTGTTGCGGCCGGGAATAGGTCCTTTCCAGGGCTTATACTCGCTGAAACGATGAGCCATAACGGCTTCACCGGCAGTATTGGTAAGCATATTACTACGCAGGCCAATAAGGCCACGTGAAGGAATTTCAAACTCCAGGTGTTGCATTTCGCCTTTCGTTTCCATCACATGCATTTCACCTTTTCGTTGTGTAACAAGGTCAATAACTTTTCCGCTGTATTCTGCCGGCACATCAACAACCAATATTTCATATGGTTCAGATTTAGCGCCATTAATATGTTTTACAATTACCTGCGGCTGTCCTACTGTTAACTCAAAACCTTCACGTCGCATGGTTTCTATTAAAATACCCAGGTGCAAAATGCCCCGTCCAAATACATGAAAACTATCTGCGCTGTCGCTGTCTTCTACTTTAAGCGCCAGGTTTTTTTCTGTTTCTTTCATCAACCTGTCACGTAAGTGGCGGCTGGTTACAAATTTTCCTTCTTTACCAAAGAAGGGTGAATTATTAATGCCGAAAAGCATACTCATAGTAGGCTCATCAACACTGATGACCGGAAGTGCCTCAGGATTTTCCACGTCTGCGATAGTATCCCCGATATTGAATTCTTCTAAGCCAACCACTGCACAAATATCTCCGGCCTTCACTTCGCTCACCTTTTTCTTACCCATGCCTTCGAAAACATACAACTCTTTAATTTTCATTTTCTTGATCTTATCATCCACCTGCATTAAAGCAATCTGCTGATTTTCTTTGATAACCCCACGGGCCACCTTTCCTACCGCAATACGGCCAAGAAAAGAAGAATAATCCAGTGAAGTAATCTGCATCTGTAATGGCCCTTCATTCACTTTTGGCTCGGGTACATATTCAATAATTCCGTCCAACAGTGGCGTGATATTATCTATTTCTTCCAGGGTTTTGTTAAACCATCCATTTTTTCCGGAACCATAAAAGGTGGGGAAATCAAGTTGTTCTTCTGTTGCATCAAGGTTAAAAAATAATTCAAAAACCGCATCATGCACTTCATCCGGCCGACAGTTGGGCTTGTCCACTTTGTTTATAACCACGATGGGTTTCAGGCCCAGTTGCAATGCCTTCTGCAAAACAAAACGCGTCTGAGGCATGGGACCTTCGAAAGCATCTACCAGTAATACAACACCATCAGCCATTTTAAGAACCCGCTCTACCTCACCACCAAAGTCACTGTGACCGGGCGTATCAATTACATTTATTTTATAATCTTTATAAACAACTGCAGCATTCTTACTAAAGATTGTAATACCTCTTTCACGTTCCAGGTCATTACTATCCATGATGAGTTCACCGGTTTCCTGGTTATCACGAAATACTTTAGTAGCGTGTAAAATTTTATCAACAAGGGTAGTTTTCCCGTGATCTACGTGTGCAATAATTGCAATGTTGCGGATGTTCATTATTAAGTGGTAAGCTGAAAGCGCTTATTTTTTGAGGCGCAAAGGTAATTAAATACAATGGGATGACAAGCGCTTAAACGCTTATATTAGGGGTATATTGTTAAATAATAGGTTGGTAAGGAAGTTTATGAATATCTCAACAGTAAAAAACTGTGTAACTGGTAGATTGCCGTTGAAAATTAAAAACTTAATGAATGAATAATACAAAACCCCTTCCTTCCCTGGCTTTTTGCATCATCATGGATTTGATTGGTTATGCCAGCTTTACGATACCTTTTATCGGAGATTTTTCCGACATCATTTGGGCTCCACTTTCCGGTATAATTTTTTACAACACATTTGGTGGCAAAATGGGTTTGTTTGGTGGTATATTCGACTTCCTGGAAGAAATTCTTCCCTTTACTGACATCATACCCACATTTACTATTGCCTGGTACCTGAGAAATAAAGCCCTTTCTAAAGACGCAACAAAAACCATTACGATTGAAGAAAGGCCCAAACAAAAGCACTTGCCTTTTTTTCAATAAATTTCAGGAGAGGAAAAATTAATTTAATTTTACAAAGGCTCTTTTCATGAGCCTTTTATATTTAAACCGTGTCAGCATTTAATTTACAATCACCCTATACGCCGGCGGGGGATCAACCCCAGGCAATACAACAACTGGTGGAGGCCATAAATGAAGGGGAACATTACCAAACGCTATTAGGCGTAACCGGTAGTGGTAAGACTTTCACCATGGCCAATGTTATTCAGCAGGTGCAGCGGCCTACGCTGGTACTTACACATAATAAAACACTGGTAGCACAACTTTACGGCGAATTCAAATCTTTTTTCCCGGATAATGCCGTGGGTTATTTTGTTTCCTATTATGATTATTACCAGCCGGAAGCGTACATGCCTTCCAGTAATACTTATATTGAAAAAGATTTAAGCATAAATGAAGAACTGGATAAGTTGCGCCTGCAGGCCACTGCCCAGTTGCTAAGCGGCCGCCGGGACATTATTGTAGTTGCCAGCGTAAGTTGTATTTATGGTATGGGCAATCCTACCGAATATGAAAATGGCATTATCCGCATCAAAAAAAACCAGGTGATAAGCCGCCAGGGTTTTTTACATGCGCTCGTAAACTCTTTATACCATCGAAGCCAGGGAGATTTTACCCGCGGAACGTTCCGTGTAAAAGGCGACACGGTAGATATCAATCTCCCATATGTTGATTTTGGTTACCGCATCAGTTTTTTTGGCGATGAAATAGAAAGTATAGAAACCCTGGAACTGGCTACCGGCAAGCGTATCAGTCCTGTTGATAATGCCGCAATTTTCCCTGCGAATTTATACCTGGCACCCAAGGATATGCTTACACAGGTAATACACGAAATACAAGATGAATGCCTGGCGCAGGTGGAATATTTTAAGAGTGTCGGAAAATATATAGAAGCCCAACGCATAAGTGAAAGGGTAGAATATGATCTCGAAATGATCCGGGAACTGGGTTATTGCAATGGCATTGAAAATTATTCCCGATTTTTTGATCGCCGCACGCCCGGTGCCCGTCCATTTTGCCTGCTGGATTATTTCCCAAAAGACTTCCTAACCATTATTGATGAAAGCCACCAGACCATTCCACAGGTAAGTGGTATGTATGGTGGAGATCGCAGCCGTAAACTGGTTTTAGTGGATTATGGTTTTCGTCTTCCTTCCGCCCTGGACAACCGGCCACAGAATTTTAATGAATTTGAAAACCTCACACACCAGACTGTTTTCGTCTCTGCCACACCGGGAGAGTATGAACTGGAAAAGTGTGGGGGTGTAGTAGTGGAACAGGTGGTGCGGCCCACAGGCCTTTTGGATCCACCTATAGAAATTCGCCCGTCAATTAACCAGATAGATGACCTGCTGGAGGAAATAGATAAACGTATTAAAAAACAGGAAAGGGTATTGATAACCACGCTTACAAAACGTATGGCGGAAGAAATGGATAAATACCTGCACCGTATCAACATCAAATCTAAATATATTCATAGTGCTGTGGAAACGTTGGAAAGGGTGGAGATTTTGCGTGAACTGCGCCTCGGTATTATAGATGTGCTGGTAGGCGTAAATCTATTGAGAGAAGGATTGGATCTGCCCGAAGTATCTCTTGTTGCCATCCTGGATGCAGATAAAGAAGGTTTCCTGCGTAATGAACGTAGCCTGACACAGACAGCTGGCCGGGCAGCACGGAATGTAGAAGGCCTCGTAATTTTTTATGCCGACATCATGACTGAAAGTATGCAGAAGACAATAGATGAAACAAACCGCCGGCGGGATAAACAAATTGAATACAACATCAAACATAATATTACGCCACGAACCATCGTCAAAACAAAAGACCAGGTAATGGCACAGGGTAGCGTGCTGGATGTAAAAGGTTATGACCCCAGCCGGCCATATGCTATACAACCGGGTGAAGACCTGGTAACGGTTGCGGCAGATGAACAGGAAACTTATAAAACTATTCCCCAGGCAGAAAAAGCTATACAACGGATAAAAAAAGAAATGGAAAAAGCCGCTCGGGATCTTGATTTTATGGAAGCGGCCCGCCTGCGTGACCAGATGTTTACTATGCAAAAAGAACTTGCAGCCATGAAGGCTTAATGCCAATAAAGAGTAGATTTCTTCTTAACCACTTTTCTCTTATTTTTACAGATTGCTTACAAGGGAGAACACTTGCTGTATGAAGAAATTGATAATCTATTTTTTGGGGTTCATTTCTATTATGTTGCCGGGAATGGCTATGGCCCAGGCAACCTCTCCACTTGCCTGCTCAGGTAACATCAGCAGTTTTCCATATACTGAAAATTTTGAAAATACAGATGGTAATTGGGTAAGCGGCGGCACACTAGCAGACTGGGAATGGGGCATGCCTTCAAAGCCGGTTATATCTTCTGCCGGTGGGGGAAATAAATGCTGGGTTACCGGCGGCCTGGTAAATTCTTTTTATAATAATGGAGAAAATTCCTGGCTGCAAAGCCCTTGCTTTGATTTTTCTGCTTTGCAATTCCCTGAAATTAGTTTCAAAGTTTTATGGGAAACAGAAAAAAAGTTTGACGGTGCTTCTTTCCAGTATTCACTTGATGGTGGTAATACGTGGCAACTTTTGGGAAGTATAAATTCTAACAGCAATTGTGAAGGAGAAAACTGGTTTAATACACCTGGAATAACCTACCTGGGAAATGTACCGGGATGGTCTGGTAATATTCAATCTACATCCGGCAGCTGCCAGGGTGGAGGTGGCAGCAGTACCTGGCTAACGGCAAGGCATAGCCTTACTAACCTGGCGGGCCAGGGTAGTGTTCGCTTTCGTTTTATTTTTGGTGCGGGCACAACCTGTAATGCCTATGACGGTTTTGCCATAGATGATATACTCATACATGAAGCCGCTCCCAATTCTGCTTCTTTTACAAGCAGTTGCGTAGATAATAAGATTGTTGCTTTTGATGGTACGGCAGGATGTGCAACGGCCTACAGCTGGAATTTCGGAGATCCCGGTTCCGGCACAGCTAATTTATCTACTCTTCCCAACCCTTCACATTCTTTTTCCGCACCGGGGTCATATACGGTGAGCCTTTCCGTACAATATGCTAATGGCCCCTCTGCCAGCAGCACAAAAACAATTGTAATTATTGGAGTCACCGGTAGCCAGGTATGGCCCGGGAGCTGTACGGGTGCCAGCGATGCCACCCTCTCGGTTACGGCTAGTGGTAGTTCGACTGGCTACTTTTATTCCTGGAATACAACACCTCCGCAAACGACCAGTTCTATTACCAATGTTGGCCCCGGAGCATATATGGTAACTGTAAGTGCAATGGATGCCTGTGCCAATGTGTTAGGGTTTAGTTTGAATGCAAGTACCGCTATCGTAATATCTACCAGTACAACCGCAGAAAAATGTAATAATAAAAATGGTTCAGCTTCTGCTACGGTAAGCGGCGGAGTAGCACCATTGCAATATACCTGGAGCAGCGGTGCTACAACCGCGACAGCATCTAACCTCGTAGCAGGAAATTACAGCCTTACAGTAGCTGATGCAAACGGATGCAGCGCAACAAAAAATAATATTGTAGTGCCCGAAGTGAATATTATTGTGAAACCAGACCTGGGAAAGGATTTGAGTATCTGCACCGGCCAGTCTATAATACTGCAGGCAGGTTCTTACTCAGGTTATCTCTGGCAGGATAATACTGTGGCACCAACCTACACGGCAAAAGCCGCGGGTTTATATTATATTATGGTTACAGACGCTTCCGGGTGCAAAGGAAGTGATACATTGAAAATTACTGAAAACTGCAGTGGCATTTATTTCCCCTCTGCGTTTACTCCTAATGGTGATGGGCGAAATGATGGCTTTGGGCCCCTCGGGAATCTATCTGCAATTACAAAGTATAAATGTTTAATTTATAACCGCTACGGACAATTGGTTTTCAGCAGTAGCAATCCCCTGGAAAAGTGGAAAGGGAAATTTCAAGATATGGCGCAGAACACTTCAAGCTTTACCTGGTTTGCCACTTACCTATACAACGGACAGCCCGGGCTTCAAAAGGGTATGGTGACTTTGTTGAGGTAGAATAATTTGTTATAGCCCCCAATACATAACTCCTCACTCATAACTTCATTAATCCATATTCTCGGGGCGCATCATGGGAAAAAATAATACATCCTGGATACTTACCTGCCCGGTAAGCAACATACACAACCTGTCTATACCAAAACCGATTCCGCTGGTTGGTGGCATGCCATATTCGAGGGCACGTAAAAAATCATGATCGATGAACATGGCTTCATCATCGCCACGTTCCATCAGCTTTACCTGTTCCTCAAAACGTTCCCGCTGTTCAATGGGATCATTTAATTCGCTGTAGGCGTTGGCAATCTCTTTACCATTTATAATAAGCTCGAAACGCTCTACCAGCCCAGGCTTGCTACGATGTTTCTTGGTAAGCGGACTCATCTCCACGGGGTAATCCGTAATAAAAGTTGGTTGCACATAATGCTGTTCACATTGGCTGCCAAAAATTTCATCTATAAGTTTTCCTTTGCCCCATTTTGAATCGGCATGTATCTTTAATTTTTGGCAGACTTCCCTAATGCCATCTTCATTCATGTCGCCAATGTCGTGTCCCGTATGTTCCTTTATAGCATCATACATAGTAATTCTTTTGTAAGGCGCTTTAAAACTGATGGTTTTTTCTCCTGCCAGAATATCTGCAGATCCGTTTGTTGCCACAGCCGTTTTTTCCAGCAGTTGCTCCGTGGTATCCATCATCCATTCATAATCTTTATAAGCGGTATAAAATTCCAATACGGTAAACTCGGGGTTGTGCGTACGATCCATACCTTCATTACGAAAGTTGCGGCTGAATTCATAAACCCATTCAAACCCACCAACAATCAGCCTTTTTAAATATAATTCATTAGCAATGCGCATGTACATAGGTACATCCAACGCATTATGATGGGTAGAAAAAGGGCGGGCAGCAGCACCGCCGGGTATACTTTGTAAAACCGGTGTATCTACTTCCAGGGCACCACGTTCATTTAAAAATTCACGGATTGCATTCACCATTTTTGTGCGCTTCACAAAAACTTCTTTTACACCCGGGTTCACAATAAGATCAGCATAGCGCTGGCGATAACGGAATTCCGGATCCGTAACTTCATCGAATGATTCTCCATCTTTCTCTTTTACAATGGGCAAGGGTCGCAAGGCCTTACCCAACAGGTTAAACTCACGGACATGTATAGACGTTTCGCCGGTCTTCGTGGTAAAAACGTAACCTTTTACCCCCAGGATGTCACCCATATCCAGCAATTTTTTCCAAACCTGCTGGTACATAGATTTATCTTCCCCGGGGCAAATATCATCCTGCTTAATGTAACATTGAATTTTACCGGTACCATCCTGCAACACAAAAAAGTTGGCTTTCCCCATATCCCGGACACTCATCAGTCGCCCGGCCAGGCACACATCTGAAAATTCTTCTTTATTTTCTTCTCCTTTATATTCCTGTTTGATTTTCGCTGCTGTAATATTTACCGGGTACATGGCTGCCGGGTAGGCATCTATTCCTAAAGCCACGAGTTCCGCAAGCTTTTCCCTTCTTATAATTTGTTGCTCAGAGAGTTGTTCACTGCTCATAATATCAGTTTAATGGCGGCAAAGTTAACCGTTGTTATCTTGTCAAACAATTTGAAACTCAACCCCTTTAAACAACTCTTTTCTAATAATGGCAGTATAGTTGCACATTACTCGTAAAATAAAAGGTATGAAAAAAATATTTATCCTTTTCCTCCTGGCTGGTACGATCACGCTTTCCTCTTGCGATGTTTTAAGCACACTACCTACATCTACTGGTCTTCCCGGTGCCGGTATATCCCAATCCGAAGCAGCAGCAGGTATAAAAGAAGCCCTGGGCCAGGGTCTTGGCAAAGCTGTTGTACAATTAAATTATAATGATGGGTTTTTTAAAAGCGCTTTTTATAAAATATTTCTTCCACCTGAAGCACAGAAAATTGAAAATACTCTTCGAAACCTGGGATTTAACAGCCTCGTAGATAAAGCCATTCTGCAAATTAACCGGGGTGCGGAAGATGCTGCAGGATTCGCAAAACCAATTTTTATTAATGCAATAAAAAGTATGACTTTGTCGGATGCCATTAATCTCGTTCGGGGTGGAGATACAAGTGCTACACATTTCTTCCGTCTGAAAACAACAAATCAGCTGGTAAATGCTTTCAGGCCTGTGATACAAAACTCTCTGGATAAAGTAAGTGCCACAAAATACTATGGTGATATGGTTAACACATATAATAATATACCTACGACATTCAATAAAATAAATCCTGATCTTGCCGGATATGTTACAGAGCGGGCAACGAATGCTTTGTTTGATCTCATTTCAAAAGAAGAGCAGAATATCAGGAATAATTTTGCGGCACGTACTACCGACCTACTGAAGAAGGTCTTTGGAAGTTATTTAGGCAGGTAATACGAATCATATAAATTAAAAGGACTGGCAGTTGCCAGTCCTTTTTGTAACCGTTTTCATTAGAGATAATCTTTTAAAAATCATCGGCCGCTAATAGAACCGCATAAATACCCAAGTTTAATCCCAAAACTTTGATTGTAACCTTTTCCTGCACCATCTTCCCTTGATGGATTTAAATTGTATAACCCACGGGAAAAAAATGCACTAACCTGGAAACCATTTTTAAATAAAATTCCGGTTGTGCCGTTCACGCCCCAATCAAAACTTCTGAAATCACTGTTTTCAGTTTTGCCAAATTCAATTTCTTCACGATGCTTTACATTATTAGTATCTATTATGACATTGCTCATTATGGGGCCAGCAATATAAGGACCTCCTCCGATAAAAAACTTGCCTATTGAAGATTTTGAATAGTACAATAAATTCAGGGGTACTTCAAAATAGTTGAGGTTAATATTTGTTTTTTCCAGGGGAAACTTTGCACCTTTTGTTACATAATTCAAAGCCGGCTGAACACTAAACGCCGATGTAACCGGAATATCCAGCAACATTCCCAAAGCGATGCCTGGTTTATAAGATAGTTTTGGATTTTCATCTACGCTTTTAAAAACCAGGGTGGAAAAATTAACGCCCGCGTTAAAACCTACACGTGCGTTTTGAGCCGAAGCCTGGATAATGATTAAAAGTAAAAAGGGGAAAATTAGAGATTTCATGTTGTTTAGTTTAAAGTAATAACCTACTGTTTTCGCATTTCGGCATGTGCGTCTTACTCTGTTTGGGATTTTCAGAATACTCCCGGACGATGATTTTTATCTTCCGGGAGTAAAAGTAGTACCAGGGCCGCTTGGTTAAAAACGGGAAAATGCTGTAATAGCGAGGGTTTCAGTAAAAGTTGGTAGTAAAAATTATATTATAAAAAAAGTTTTTAATAATTACTTATTTTAATCGTGGTATTTAGCTTTTTAGGAATTATAACTAAACCTGGTACATCAATTAGTACAATTTGATAAAATTTCATTATGGTTCCCCTACATAACACCCATGTTTTATTATGTAGTTTTCGGAATTGGCCGCATTTAAGTTTTTTTTCTGGAAGCGTATTTTTGATATATTATCCTGAATTAATAAAAAACAGTTTCACCCGGAGGGGCTGGATGAAAATTTAATGAAGGCCGATATATTTCCTGATAGAAAAAAGATTGTGAAAGTTAACGTTCAAGTAGAAGGATTAAACCACCCCAAAAAGTCACAGGCAGAAGGCGTTCTTATTGAAAAGACAGCTATCCAGAGTCCGCAACGGTGTATATAAATAAATGCTTATTGGGAGACAATTTTGTACACGTAGATTCAAATGACTTTAAAATCATTTTAATAAAAGTTCTGCAATTATGCTTTCAACAACTTGCAAAACATTTTAAACAAATTTAATTGATAAGGAAAGCAGGGGATAAATAAGAAGAGTTTTTCTTCAACTGTCTTAGAAGAAATAATCAAAAAAAGAAAATTATATACCCAATTCTTCACCCGCTGGTTAATAATACCTGCCAGGCTTCTGCCAGCTTGTTTGCAGCCAGTAATTCCTTTGCGTATAGCTGCAGTTCTTTTTCCATGTCAGAAGGGTTCAGGGAATAATACTGGATAATATTTTTAAGTTTATCATCGTCAAAAGCAGGATCAATCACAGGCAGGTCCTGGTAATTAGCCAGCATTCCCAAATCATTTCCAGATAAAATTTCACTGTTCCGGATAGATAACGGCAAAGCATCCACGCCAATACCAGTCTGCGTATTAGGTTTCGGCACTTCAAAAAGATTGGATTCATCTACCCGGCTATACCAGTTGCCGCCTAACCGGGCAACATGATGTAATTTTTTCTGGTCAATTTTATTATCCTTTCCCAGTATACTTTCATCTATGTGCATCACCAGTACTTCACAGATAACCAGGTTACCAGCGCCACCATTGGTTCCCAGCGGTTTTATCTCCAACACTTTACATTCCAGTTTTACTTTGCTTTCTTTTACCATTGGCGGCTTTACAACTGTAGACAATTCTTCAGTAAAACCTGCCTTGGCAAATTCATTTATATCTTTTTCATATTCACAACTGGAGAGGGATGTCTGTTGTACGATATCATAATCCACGATATTTATGACAACCTCCGGCACTTCCTCCACATTCTGAAGCGTATGTTTTGTACTATTATCCCGCACCCGGCGTGCCGGTGAAAATATAACGACCGGTGGGTTACTGCTGAAGAGGTTAAAAAAGCTAAAAGGACTAAGGTTTACTTTTCCGTTTTTATCTATGGTACTAGCCAACGCAATGGGTCGCGGTGCAATGGCATGCTGTAAATAGTTCTGGGCCTCGGCCGGAGAGAGATCTTTTAAATTTAATATCATTTTTATACCCGCAGAGACGCAAAGGCACAAAAGTATTCTTACTTCCTGCCTTTTTATCGCTACTATATTTTATACATATACTATTAATTACTTAGTGCCTAAAAAGCATTTACGACTCTTTTAATTCCATCTTTCATTAAAGGAACATGAAAGTTAACAAGAAAACCAAGTTTTTTCTGTGAGAGTTTTAGATAAGAAATTATTTGTGCAGTATAAACCGGATGCATAATATCACAACACTTTATTTCTAATACAATTTCATTCTCAATCAACAGATCCATAGTGTAATATTTTCCTGTATCAAACCCTTTGTAATACAACTTAACCTGTACCTGATTAGCGGCATGAATGGACCTTAACTCAAATTCTTTTAATAACGCAAACTCATACGCTGATTCAAGCAAGCCTGGTCCCAATTCTTTATGGACCTGGTAACAGGCATCAACTACCTCCCTGGATAAAGCATTATATTCATCTTTATTCACTACTAAAAAAAATTTTACTTCGTGCCTTTGCGTCTCTGCGGTTATAATTTCTTAATCCCCAGCAAACTGAAATCACTGTCCTCTGCTACAATAGTATTTACCAATTTGCCCAGGCCATCTATATTCATTTCCACCACATCTCCAGCCTGCAGCCATTGTTCCGGTGCTTCGGGGTTCTCCAATTTTGCTGTTCCATTCAGTTCCAGGAAGCAACCCGTACCCACAGTACCACTGCCAATTACATCTCCGGGAAACATATTCACCCCATAACTACAGCGCTCTATCAATTCCGCAAAAGTCCAGTCCATGTCGGATAAATTTCCGCGGCTCACTTCTATATCATTTACTTTACAATTCATGTTTAGATTCCAGGCTTTCCCGGTATGGCCCTCTTTGCATGGCACTTCAAATGCTTCCAATTCGTCCAACGTTACCAACATGGGCCCGATGACGGTTGCAAAATCTTTCCCTTTTGCCGGGCCCAGGTTTAGTTTCATTTCTTCCATCTGAAGGGTGCGGGCACTCAGGTCATTCATTATCATTAGGCCGCCAATAAATTCATCCGCTTCACTGGCCCTAATATTTCTTCCCGGCCGGCAAACTACAATGGAGGCTTCCAGCTCAAAGTCGAGCCGCTCAAAATGATCCGGCATACAAGATACTTCCCCGGGGCCTTGAATACTGTTATGGTTGGTAAAATAAAATATGGGGTATTGGTCAAATTCCGGCAGCATATCTACCTTACGGTTACGCCTGGCCGATGCTACATGCTGGCGAAAGGCATATCCATCCCGGCAACTGGAAGGGTGCGGAACTGGAGCCAATATTAACGCTTCATCAAACTTTACCGGGCTCACATTGCGGGTGATGCCTTCTCTTATCCGCTTTTCTGCTACCTGGGCCATGGGAAATACATCTTCCCAGTAATTCAGGAACATGGCCATACTCATGGGCAGATCCTGATGCAATGCATCCGTGTCATATAATAAACCATCAACCAGCAGGGCCAGTTGCTGTTGTTCATCCTCTTTCTGGTAAGTAACTAATTTCATATGTTGCAAATTTTTGTGAGAACAGTAAAATTAAACAATTGTATTTCAATATATTTTAGTGCACAAGGCTGTTAAAATTTAGCCCTCAATGCAGTGTAAAATGGCTATTTTCCAATGTATGATTATATTTGCATTAATTTTCTCAGAACATGGAATTCGAAAAAATTCATAATAAAGGTCAGGCCAGGCTCTTTCAAAATCAATACCTGGAGTATCTTACCAAGACACATCCACTGGTTATCTGGGGTATGTACCTGCCTGTGCTGGTATTGTTACCTTATTATGCATTGAGTGTACTGCAATACTCTACCGGTAATGTGGTTTTGCTTTACGTAGGTGGAATACTCTTCTGGAGTTTGTTTGAATATATTATTCACCGCTTCGCTTTTCATCACCTTACAGAATCTGAAAGAGGACGCAAATTCATTTACATCCTTCATGGTAACCACCATGAATACCCAAGGGATAAATAACGCCTTTTCATGCCGGCGGCACCCAGCCTCATCATTGCCGCGTTAGTTTTTATGCTGATGTACCTGGTAATGGGCAAACTTGTCTTTCCATTTTTCCCTGGTTTTATACTGGGTTACCTCATCTATGGCAGTATGCATTATGCCATACATGCCTGGAACCCGCCTTTTAAATGGATGAAAGGCCTGTGGCGCAACCACCACCTGCATCACTACAAACAAGTACAACGGGGCTTTGGCGTTAGTTCTACCTTATGGGATCATATTTTTGGAACCACTTTCGATCTCAAAAATGAGGTAGAGGATAAACAAAAAGTAAAGGAACTGATGTATTAAAATAGTGAAGCCAGGCAGAGCAAATTCTTTAAACTTCATTGGCGACCACCTGCCCGTATAGGCAGGAAGAATCTTTTACAGCAATTTCCATTGTGCTTTTACCACCGTTCTTCTTTATCGCCTGCACCGGGTTCCGGTGATTTAAATTTTTTCCGGGAAGCTATTTTTTCCAGTTGCCTTTCTATCATTAGTGTGGCAATAATATTTCCGGCTTCCTCATCCATATTTGAATTGAGTACCTGGCGAAGTTTGGTTTCATTTATATCCATTCTGTAAAGCCAGTATACCAGTTTTTCAAAATCATGGGTCACGAGGTCGTTGACAGCAGCAGAGAGTTGTTCTGTAAATATGCGATCCCGGAGGGTATTCGCTTCTTCAACCACCATTATTTCTTCAAAAAGATTAGGCATTTTACAGTTCTTTTGTTGTAGAATTTCTTGTGAATACTTTTTTTACCAAAGGCCAATGGAAGACGAGCGTCCACACTGCGCCCATCCAAATTGCATAAAAAATATTGTATACAATTGACCTGGACATATCATCCCAGATTAATAAAAAAACTGTATGTGTGAGCAACCAGAATAAGCAATTCCCTAAAAATGCAATCAACAGCTTTGCAGGATTGCTTTGAGCTTCATACCAGTTTCTGATTTTTGCCATAAATAAATTTACTAAAACTTTTCCAGTACGCCCAGGGCAAACAGGGCATAATCATACTTGGAAGGATCGTTCTCATCCAGGGTTTTCAAAGCACCAGTCAGTTCTACAGCGGATAACCAGTCATTGGTTACGCGGTTTAAAAGCTTGAAGTGACGGGCTACCCGGGCTACATGCAGATCCAGCGGAATTACCAATTGGGACGGCGATATCCTTTTCCAGATGCCAAAATCGACTTTATTTTTATCCTGCCGCACCATCCAGCGTAAGTACATACATAACCTTTTACAACTGGCTTTTTTTGCCGGGCAGGCAATGTGTTTCATAGTGCGGCCGGGCACATCTTCCAGGGAAAAAAAGTACCTATAAAACCCATTCAATGCATTTTCTATATTTGGGTCTTCTACCTTAAGGTTACGGGTAAACGCTTCTTCCAGGGAATTGTGATGCGTATAATGATGATGGAAAAATTCTACAAAATAATAGAGATCTGTTTCGTTGAAAGTGCGATGCTTAAATCCTGCAAGGCGGCGTAAGTCTTCGGGCCCGGCACCCAGGCAAAATTCATGCGGTGCATTGTCCATGCGCTGCATTAGTTCCTTCGCTTTATTTATAATGGTGGTACGGTTGCCCCAGGCAAAAATAGCAGCAAAGAAACCGGCGATTTCTATATCCTGTTTTTTTGTAAAGCTATGCGGCACAGATATAGGATCGGGGCCTATAAATGATGGCTTATTATATTCCAGGTATTTTGCATTCAGGAAAAGGGCAAGTGCAGCATCCATTGCGGCTACACCATTTTTAAAGCCTGATCCAGGTCGTCAATTAAATCTTCTGCATCTTCTATCCCAACGCTAAGGCGAATGAGCCCGTCTGCCAGGCCATACTTTAAGCGTTCCTCCCGTGGTATGCTCGCATGCGTCATTACTGCCGGGTGATTTATCAATGATTCAACGCCGCCCAAACTTTCCGCCAGGGAAAATATTTTAGTAGACGAAAGAACTTTTGTTGCCGCATCTATGCTATCGTTTTTCAACGTAAAACTCATCATGCCCCCAAAGTCCCGCATTTGCCGGCGGGCCACTTCATAATTTTTATTCCCCGGAAAGCCGCACCAATACACCGTTTCCACCTTTTCATTCCCTTTCAGATAATGAGCTACTTTGGCGCCATTCTCACAATGCCGCTGCATGCGCACATGCAAAGTTTTTATACCACGGAGCACCAGGAAACAATCCATTGGGCCGGGCACAGCCCCACAACTTTTTTGAATAAAATAAATCTGCTCCCGCAGCTTATCATCATTCATCATTAACGCACCTTGTATCACATCACTATGGCCACCCAGGTATTTAGTGGAAGAATGCATCACCACATCTGCCCCCAGGTCCAGCGGGTTCTGTAAATAAGGTGAGGCAAAGGTATTATCAACACAGAGCAGGACATTCGCTTCTTTGGCAATTGTTGCCACCGCTGCAATGTCCGTAATGTTCATGAGCGGGTTCGTTGGTGTTTCTATCCACAACAATTTTGTTTTACTGTTTATTGCCTGGCGTATATTTTCTACATCTGTTGTATCTACGTAATGAAACTTTATTCCGCCACGTTCAAAAACTTTTGTAAATAACCTGTACGTTCCTCCGTAAAGATCATTCCCTGTTATGACTTCATCACCGGGATTCAATATTCTCAAGAGTGCATCTGTAGCCGCCACACCGCTGCTGAATGCAAGGCCATACTTTCCATTTTCTATCTGGGCCAATGCTTTTTCCAGGGCCGTACGTGTCGGATTTTGTGAGCGGGCATATTCATATCCCTGGTTTACCCCGGGGGCTTCCTGTACAAACGTAGACGTCTGGTAAATAGGTGTCATGATGGCACCGGTGGAAGGATCCGGTTCAGCACCGGCGTGTATAAATTTCGTTCCTATCTTCTTGTCTGAAAATTGATTACTCATATGGCTAATTAATAGTAGGCACAAAAATAGACAGAAAAATGTGGAGTCCTGCCTTAAATGTAATTACATGTATGCAGCGCAGATGTAGCGCCAGTCTGCATTATTTGGATCATGAGCACCGGCCGCAGTTATGGTCTTCGTCAATACCTGTTTTTTCAGGATACCTTCTCTTACAAGTTTTCGCCGGGCTTCATAAATAAATTCCTGCATATGCACATCTTCCATCCAGCTTTGCTGCGGTGGCTCAAAGCCAACTTTATCTTTGCGCCAGACAATACTATCCGGCAGCCTTTTATCCATCATCTTTCGCCAAATCCATTTGGGGTACCCTTCATTTATTTTGAAATGAGAGGGCAGCGAGAAAATAAATTTTACCAGGGCGGGACTTAAAAAAGGCAGGCGCACTTCGCAGCCATGAGCCATACTATTCCTATCAGCAAAGCGCAGCAACTCTTCCAGGCCGTTTTGCATTACGTTGAAATAAAGCATATCATTCAGCTTCGTTACAACCGGTTTATGAATACCATCCCATTCCCTGCCCTTCAAAAAAACCAGCATTTCTTTGCTGATGTCATGATTGTACTTGATAATATTAAATTCTTTTTTTTCCAGGGCAATGGCTGCATGTGAAGGCAGGAAAGCTGCAGCTATATTTTTAAAATTCCAACGTAAGGCCACGTCATTATCTAATAGATGTTTGCGTTCACTTTTGAGGCGGGAGAAGCGGTTGCGGCTCACCAGCTCCTGCAAAAACCAGTGAATGTATTTATGATATCCCGCCAGGATTTCATCTGCGCCCTGCCCATCCAGCAAAACCGGAACTTTATGGCTGGCTGCCAGTTCAAAAACTTTATACTGGGCATATATGCTGCTGGAAGGAAAAGGTTCTTCCTGGTGCCAGAGTAAATTTTCAAACTGGGTGATGAGATCGCCTGCAGCGGGCTTACAGGTATAATTCTGCAGGCCAAGGTGTTGTGTAACATTTTCAACATGTGGCCCTTCATCATTTTTGAAACCAGGAAAAACAGCAGAAAATGTTTTGAATGGCTGCGCGGGATTTATCCCTTTAATTTGATTTACATACCAGGCAATAGAGGAACTATCGAGGCCACCGCTTAAGCTGCAGCCTACAGTAACGTCACTGCGTAAACGAATTTTTATGGATTCCTCAAAAAGTTTATCCAGGGTTTCGGCAGCTTTCTCCGGGCTAATGTTTATTTTGGCTTGCTTATCTATATCCCACCAGGATTGTATATCAAGTGTATTTTCCGCAAGGCTGAATGTAAGAAAATGGCCCCCCGGAAGGGAATAGATATTGCTGAAAAATGTCTGGCTTTTATCATCTGCATTTTTCACCTGCCCCAGTGCCAGGTAATTCAGCAACATTTTTGGCTCGATAGATTTAGGTGTAATGCCGGCCGCCCACAAGGCTTTCATTTCGCTGGCAAAAGCAAAGACCTTTTTTTCTTTCACATAGAAGAAGGGTTTTTCTCCAAAGCGGTCCCGGGCAGCAAATAATTCCTTTTTTTCCTCATCCCAGATGGCGAAGGCAAACATGCCATCCAGAAATTGGAGACATCTTTCGCGGTAGCTATCAAATGCAGCAAGTATAACTTCTGTATCAGTTTTAGATTTGAAAGAATAACCTGCTTTCTGTAGCTCTGATTTTATCTCGAGGTAATTGTAAATTTCGCCATTATAAACAATACTGTAGCGTTCCAGGTAATGCATGGGCTGGGCTCCGGCATTACTTAAATCCAGGATGGAGAGACGGCGATGTGCAAAGCCTGTTGTCCCATTTTTATTTACCCAGATGCCTTCACCATCAGGACCGCGATGAGCCAGCACGGCAGCCATTTTTTCAAGCCTGCTCACCTGCACTTCGCTGTTATCCTGAGATAAAATTCCCGCTATTCCGCACATGCTGTAAATATCCTATATCCCACAGCTAATGCCAAAGGAAAGAGAATTTATTTTGAAAACTCCATGGGCATGGCTGCCTTTACATTATCCCAGGCCATAATAAGATCGGCACCATATGGCATATCCTTAAATACTACAGAAAATTCTTCCTGCACCGGTTGCTGCGCCATCACAGGAACATCGGTTTTAAGGACATCCTGCGTGCTATCCATATGCAGCCCCCAGGTGTATAGATTGCGGTTAAAAATCAAGGTCCAGTGATCAGCATGTGGCACGCAATACAAAACATAAGTGCCTTTATTTACATTGGTTCCGCTGATGTTCACATTTTTGAAAATCGTAATTTCAGTCGCTTCATTAGCTCCTAAACGCCATGGCAAGCCGTACTGGCAAAGGCTTTTATCATCTGTCCCAAAAATAACCCGGCCATTTTTATGGGGCCGGCTATATATAATCCGGGCAATTGGCATTTCGGCTGCTGTACCATTCATCTTTTGCAAAGGAAAATCTACCGGGTAATAACTCATATCCATAGGAGATTTGTCTACAGGTGCATACATATTCTGCACGGTGTTGCTATCGGGCACTACGGAATTGCCAGGCTTGGGTTGACTATTATTACATTGTGTGAAACTGGAAATAAAAAAAAGAGAAGCAAGAAAGATTACCGGCTGTTTTATCATTACATATCTATTTGTATGGGCAAAGCTACATGCACATTTTCCCAACCCATGTTCAATGTAAAGTTAGCAGTATCCTTCTTATCAAAAAACATGTACATAGTTTCTACGCTTTCCGGTTGGGCAATAACGGGAAGGGAATAGCGTAATACATCTTTCTTTTCATCGTACCGGAAAGAACCCCAGGTATCATTTTCTTTATTCAGGATAATAGTCCATTTGCTGGAATCGGGGATGACATATAAAGTATACCGGCCTTTTTTTATTTTACTATTATTAATAGAAACGCTTTGGAAAAATTCCAATTCAGTGGCTTCGTTTGCGCCTAACCGCCATACCTTACCATATTCTACAAGGTTACCAAAAATCTGGCGGCCGTTTTTCTGTGGGCGGCTATAAATAATCCTGGCCACAGGTGTCTCAGAGGCCTTATCCTGAATTTTTAAAACAGGGTAATTTACCGGAAAATAACTTACATCAAGAGGAGACTTATCCATGGCAGGCACATTATCCTGGGCCCATAAAATATTACCGAGGCACAAGAAAAACAATGTAACAATACACTTCATGCTTTTTTTATTTCAAAGATAACTTAATCATCGGTTCAGTATAGGGAGAAAAAAGCTTCAGAAAATTTTTTAACATCCGTAATAAAAATATTTGCAAGCGGTTCTAATAGTTGTTTTTCTTCCTCGAAAATTTCAAAGGCTTCGGCCGGGGGTTTCATATATTTTGCCCGATGGTGCAGGCCACCCAGGCTTTGCAATATACCCTCGTGTGTATGATAATTGTACAGCCAGTCCTGTGTTTTCATGTAGGGAAACATCCGCTTAAATTTCTCGGGGAAAAGTTGTTCATTTTCTTCCAGCTTTTGGTAAATTCTTTTACTGAAAGCTTGCAAATTTTCAAGTGTCGGAAAGTTAGCCGTGCTATTGGCAATAAAATAATCCAGGATTACATCTGTTACCGGGGCAGCATACAACCGATACGACGGCCTGAAAATATTGATCATCTCCTTAATAGCGCCATGCCCGTCCGTAAAGGCATCTAATGCCCGGTGGGCCCGCATTCCAAACTGAACATTTTCCGGGTAGGTATATTTTTTATTCCCTTTTACAAAATCGCTTATCATATTGCCCAGCAAAATATCTGCATCTTCCGGAGAAAAAAAAGCGTGACCGAGGTAATTCATTTAATAAAATTAGACTAAATACGCCGCCAATATTTTTTAACATTAACTCAACAATATTTAAAATTTTATCAAACAAAAAATACAGTAAGCAAATACTTTCCCGGAAAAATATATTTCAGTAGCATCATTAATACCATTCATAAGCCCTTATCATTTCTTTAACTTTCCCTGTAACTTAAACCTTTGTCACTTTTAAGCTCCTTATAGTTTTGTTCCTGAAAAACGTTGCCATTCCGGCAACATAAAGTATAAACCAAAAAAGTATAAAGTCATGAAAAAGTTAACAACCATCCTGGCAGCTTGCCTGCTAATTGCAATGGGTTCTGCCTTTGCCGCCAATCCCGAACCAGGGAAAGATGCACTCCGGATTTCATTAAACAAAAATTTTACAAATGCCAGTGATATTACCTGGAAAGAAAAAGACGGAATTTATTTTGCCTATTTCATAAAAGATAATAAAGATAGGATGGCAGCCTTTGATGAAAACGCGAACCTGATTGCAGAAAGCAGGGATATTAAGGCAACAGATATGCCCCTTGCAGTTAGCCGCAGCCTGGAAAAGCAATTTTCATCCTATTCCATCAACTCCCCAGTCTCTGAAATTCCTATGCAGGGATCAACTTCGTATTGTTTTATTTTGGAAAATAGCAAAGCTTCCTTGTTGGTGAAATGCGCTTCCAATGGTTCAGTAGAAGTAGTGAAGAAAACAAAGAAATAAATTTCTAAGGTTCACTTGTGCCCGCCGGTAATGAGCGGGCACTTTTTTATTTTGTAACTTTTTTGAGCCAGTTTGTTATATACACTAAAATCTGTGGATCTACTGTTTGCTCCAAAGAAGCATATTCCATTACTGTACATGTTTTACATAGCTGGAAAAGGTGGTTTGCACCAGGGAATATTTTTGTTTCCAGGTATTTAGGATTTTTAGAGAAGGCATTTTTTATTCCCGCAATATTAGATGCCGGCAATACTTGTATATCCCTTTCTCCATTGATAGCCAACACGGGTATACGCAAATTTTTTAAATCAACAGTAGGATCATAAGCCAGGAAGTACCGCATCCATTTATTTTCCAGCGAGGGCAAAATGGTTTTGCGATAACGGGTTTTCTCTTCCGGCGTATACAAATTCAATTCTTTTTTCATTTGATCATTTGCACTCCAGTTATTAACCAGGGCATCCATTTTTTCAACCAGCACTACCGAATCGCTTGTATTAATAACCTCTGTTAATAAATTCCGAAACAAAACCTGGAAGGCAGCAGCAGTACTATCACTTACGCCCTGGCTTTTAAAAATGGCTGCATTTTGCTCTGCCAGTAAATCTGCACCCATCGTCCCCGGCCCTGCCAGGAGCACTAAAAACTTTACATCTTTCCGCCGTGCAGCCACCATTGGCGCTATCATGCCGCCTTCACTATGCCCGAGGAGCCCCATTTTATTTTTATCTATATCCGGCCGGCTTTTCAGGTAATTTAATGCGGCTTCTACATCATTGGAAAAATCTAAACTCGTAGACGTATCGAAAACTCCGGTGGTCTTACCAACGCCCCTATCATCAATCCTGAGACAGGCAAAGCCCCTGCGTGTAAGGTAATCTGCAATTACGGCAAATGGTTTATGATTAAATATAGTTTCGTCCCTATCCTGTGCACCACTACCTGTGATGAATACAATAGCGGGGAACAAGGGCAGTTTTTTATAAATCACCTTTTCATCATATGCAGGGCGGGTATAAGTGGCTCCATAGGTGATGCCCGTTTTTGCATTGGTAAAAAGGACATCGAGGGATAAATATGGATAAGGAGGCTTGGGCGTTTGAGGCCGCTTGGGTGCCTCTAGTTTTTTTATTGTTTTATGTAAAACCAACTGCTGGCGAAATTCTCCCTGGTGAAAAGTACCTGTAATTGTACTATCATTTGTTAGCCCACCTTCATAAGAAATTTTTAATTTATTTTCTTTGATAAACACATTACTCCCGCTAACGGATACACTATCTGTCGGAATGCCAAAGCTGCTTTGGTCCGGGCTATCCAGGGTGGCCTTCCAATGGCCCTGGGCATCTGCATTAAGGTGAAAGACCAACCTTAAATCTACCCCGGTATGCAGTACTCCTTGCCAGGCGCCTTCAAAATTTTGTTGCTGTGCAAAGGATGACTGGGTAAGGGCCAATATAAAAAACAAATTAAATAATTTACCTGCGGATGTTTTCATTTATTAAAATTACGATTGTTTCTGCCCGGTTGAAAAAAAACAGGGCACTAAATTTATCTGGCGGCTTCCCTATTAAAATTTTAAATTTGTACCCTAAATATAAATTATGAGCCAAGGACCTGTATCCGCATATATTGAACATCACTATCGCCATTTTAATGCTGCTGCGCTTATGGATGCAGCGAAAGGATATGTTACCCATTTAGATGAAGGTGGAAAAATGATGATAACGCTGGCAGGTGCCATGAGTACGGCAGAACTGGGCCTGAGCCTGGCAGAAATGATTCGGCAGGATAAAGTGGCCATCATCAGTTGTACCGGCGCCAACCTGGAAGAAGATATTATGAACCTGGTTGCGCATAGCCATTACAAACGTGTGCCTAATTATCGTGACCTGAGCCCGCAGGAGGAATGGGAATTATTGGAAAATCATTACAACAGGGTAACGGATACGTGTATCCCCGAAGAGGAGGCTTTCCGCCGCCTGCAACAACATATTCATAAAATATGGAAAGATGCGGACGTTAAAGGAGAACGCTATTTCCCGCATGAGTATATGTATAAAATGTTGCTGAGTGGACTGTTAGAACAGTATTACGAAATAGATCCTAAAAACAGCTGGATGCTGGCGGCTGCAAAAAAGAATATTCCAATCGTGGTGCCGGGCTGGGAAGACAGTACTATGGGAAATATTTTTGCTTCATATATTATTAAGAATGAATTGAAGGCCACTACTATGAAAAGTGGTATAGAATATATGGTATGGCTGGCAGATTGGTACCGCAACAATTCTTCTGGAAAAGGGGTGGGGTTTTTCCAGATTGGTGGCGGCATTGCAGGTGATTTTCCTATCTGTGTTGTGCCGATGATGTACCAGGATTTAGAATGGCACGATGTACCCTTCTGGAGTTATTTCTGCCAGATAAGTGACAGTACTACATCTTACGGATCTTACAGTGGTGCGGTGCCCAATGAAAAAATTACCTGGGGTAAACTGGATATTAATACCCCTAAATTCATAGTGGAGAGTGATGCTACAATTGTTGCTCCCTTGATATTTGCATGGATATTAGGATGGTAATTTTTTGAAAGAATGATTTTTAATAATTTATTACTCACCTTTAGGTGAGCTTTTTTTTGATTTCAAATTACTAATATGAAACTTTCTCTTATAATTTTTTGCTTTTTTGCAGGGCTGCATGTACAGGCTCAGGTGCAATTACCCGTCGCTAAAGAAATTCAAAAAACTTTTGAAAAAAAAACACGGAGTACCACAGGCAAGCCGGGTCAATTTTACTGGCAAAATAAGGCAACATATACTATTGACGTAAGTTTTAATCCTTTCAATCGCTTGCTCAGCGGTACCTGTAATATCGCTTACACTAACAATAGCCCGGATACGCTTAAAGAAATTGTTTGGAAGCTTTACCCCAATTATTATAAAAAAGGCGTGGCCCGCACCCGGAATATTGAACCCCAAGATGCCGGTGAAGGAATAATTATTAACACCCTGCGCCGCGATTATGAAACTGTTCTTGAAAAAAATATCCGGGTGAATGGTACTAACATGAGCGTCTTTATTCCGCCTCTGCTGCCGGGCAAATCAATAAGTTTCCAGGTAGATTATCAATACACACTTAATGAAAGTTCGCATAACCGTACAGGTGAGGTAGAGAAAGGCGCTTATTTCATTGCCTATTTCTTCCCACGGATAACAGTGTACGATGATATTGACGGCTGGAACCGTTATCCGTATAGCGGCAGTTATGAATTTTATAATGATTTCTCAGATTTTGATGTAAAGTATACGCTGCCCCACGATTACCAGGT
Organism: Ferruginibacter sp.; assembly: GCA_039926825.1. Classification (GTDB taxonomy): domain Bacteria; phylum Bacteroidota; class Bacteroidia; order Chitinophagales; family Chitinophagaceae; genus Ferruginibacter. The sequence goes on along the minus strand of JBDSWG010000124.1, from coordinate 27,882 downwards.
ATGGAGCACAGGAGACCTGGTAAATACAAAAGACATTTATACAGATAAATTTCAGCAACGGATACACGATGCCGAAACAAAAGATGCGTTAAGATTTATTATTGACAGTACAGATTTAATAAAAGGGGGCATTACTAAATCTGATAGCACGCATACCTGGCATTTCGTTGCAAAAAATGTAACAGATGTGGTTTTTGCCACCAGCAATCATTACATCTGGCAAAGCAGCAGTATAGAAGTTGATAAATCGACCCACCGCAGAACCCGTGTAGATGCTGTGTTTAACCCGGTACATAAAGATTATTTTCTGGTAGCTTCAGATGCCCGCAAAACGGTAGAAGCCATGAGTTATGAATTTCCAAAATGGCCGTTTCCTTATTCGCATGAAACGGTTTTTGATGGCCTGGACCAGATGGAATATCCTATGATGGTAAATGACAACCCTGTAGAGGATCGGGCAGAAAGTATTGAACTGACAGATCATGAAATTTTTCATACCATGTTTCCTTTTTACATGGGCATAAACGAAACCAAGTATGGCTGGATGGATGAAGGATGGGCAACCATCGGCGAATGGTTGATTTCACCTATGATAGATAGCAGCATCGTGGATGAATATGGAGTAGAACCCTATGCCCGGGCAGCCGGCGGTGAATTGGATGCACCGATTATGACACTGACACCGGCGCTATATGGTTCGGCCGGATTTACGAATAGCTATCCAAAACCAGCAATGGGTTATTTATTTGTAAAAGATATGTTGGGTGATGAATTGTTTTATAAAGCATTGCACTATTACATACGAAATTGGAATGGCAAACACCCAATGCCTTATGATTTTTTTTATAGTATGAATGCAGGTGCGGGAAAAAATATGAACTGGTTCTGGAAACGCTGGTTTTTTGATGATGGCGTACCGGACCTTGGCCTGAAGGTAACCGGGACCGGTAATACGAAAACACTAACGGTTAGCCTTATGGGTAGTAAACCTTTGCCGGTTAATATTGAAGTGAAGTATAAAGATGGAACCATGCAAACCATCCATAAAAGTATAGCTGTGTGGGAAAAAGGGAATACAAGCATTACCATTGTGCTGGCCGCAAAAAAAGTAATACAACAAATTGAGATAACGCATCCGCACGTACCCGATGCAAATCATAAAGATAACTTGTGGGTGGCACCTTAAGAAAGCAGGTTGAATTTTTACTTCAAAGCATCGAAACCTTATTCTTTAGTAATTTGCTGAGCGATTGAAAGCGTAATATAATTTTACAAATGGCCTGGAAATATACCTCTTGCTCCTGGTGTGCCTCCTGGCACTTAACGGACAATAATTAACAAGGAATAGATTTTTAGTTTAAAATTGTTCCAGAAAAGAATTTTATAACTTGGCCTCTTTCCCCCATTTTGGGTAGTATTTTATACCTTCGCACCCTTTTAAATGTTGGTGTGCTATAAATAAAATATCACCTGCTACTTTACCCACAATCGAGTTACTGGATATAAATTTTTAAAAATGAAGGTGTTACATATATTATATTCAGGTTTAGGCGGACATGGAAATGTTTTTTTTTCTATGGTTGATGCTGATAAAAGCGGTGATATAACCTACGAAGCTTTGTTTTTCGGAATAGAACCAGTGCGGGAGGGTTATATAAAAAAAGCAGCGGATAGAAATATAGCCTGGCATTCAGTGAAGAAAAAGCCGGGCCTGGATAAAAATTCCTACAGTGAAATCACCAAAATTATCCTTTCATCACAGCCTGATATCATCTTTATACATAGTAGTTCCTATATTTTTCCCGTGAAGAGAGCAGTGATGCAGGCAGCAAAAAAAATGCGGATTGTTGTACGAGAAACACAACCCAACCACCTTAAAACAAAACAAGAATGGCTGGGCCTTTCGGTTGCTTTAATGGTAGCAGACAAAGTGGTTTTTTTAAGTAAAGAATATAAAACTGCAATAAAGAAAAAACTTTCCGTGTTTTTTTCAGAAAAAAGAACTGATGTAATTCCAAATGGTATTGACCTGAACATTTACAAACCTCAACCTGATGCAAACAGCAAATTTATTACGTTAGGAATGCAAAGCAGGTTATCGCCCACGAAAGATCATGCTACTTTGATTAGTGCTTTTAATACATGTGTTACTGAAAATCCTGACAAACCTTTACGGTTAATAATAGCAGGGGATGGTGAATGCATGCCGGCGCTTGTGGCCCAGGTTGAAAAACTTGGGTTGAAGGAAAAGGTAACTTTTCCGGGTATGCTGGAAGAAAAAGACCTCGCAGGCTTTATCAATTCACTAGATATTTATGTACACGCTACATTAGGAGAAACGATGAGTACAGCTATCATGCAGGTTATGGCGTGCGAATTGCCTATTGTAGCATCCAATGTATTGGGTGTTGATAATATGATAACGAATAATATCACAGGGTTGCTTGTACCTGCAAAAAATGCCGAAGAAATGGCGAGGGCAATTAATGTTTTATTACAGGATGAGGAATTATGCCAGAAATTAGGAAAGTCTGCCCATAATTTTGCTGTAAATCATTATAGTAATACACTTATGCTAGACAGGTATAGGAAGATATTTTTTTCCGGGAATTGATTCACGATTATAATTATAGAATAAACTTTCCTTCAGGAATTCAGATATGGATACAATTTTAGTAACAGGCTGCGCCGGGTTTATTGGAAGTCATGTTTGTGAATTATTGTTGGCAAAAGGATTTAAAGTTATTGGTATAGATAATTTCGATCCCTTCTACAACAGGACTTTAAAAGAACAGAACTTAAATAATTTTCTCCATCATGCAGCTTTCGATTTTTATGAATATGATATCTGCACAGATTTAGATAGAGTCCCGGAAGCAGATATAAAGGCAGTTATTCATTTGGCTGCAAAAGCCGGCGTAAGGCCTTCTTTACAAAACCCGACAAGTTACATTCACACCAATATTGTGGGTACGCAACAAATACAAGACTTTATGCTTAAGCGTGGCATTACTAAATTAGTTTTTGCTTCCTCTTCTTCTGTTTATGGTAACAATAAAAAAGTTCCTTTTGCCGAATCTGATGTTGTAGACTACCCCATTTCTCCTTATGCCTTTACTAAAAAAGCAGGGGAATTAATGAATTATACATTTCATCATTTACATCAAGTTGATATTATTAATCTTCGTTTTTTTACTGTGTATGGCCCCAGGCAACGGCCGGACCTGGCAATAAATAAATTTATCCAGCTGATAAAATACAATAAAACCCTTACGCTTTTCGGTGATGGCAGCACGGCACGGGATTATACTTATATAGATGATACCGTAAAAGGTATTTATGCCGCCCTGCAATATTGTATGCAGGAAAGTAATGTGTATGCTATTGTAAACCTGGGAAATAAAACGCCTGTTACACTCAATGAATTGGTAGATGAAATTTACCGGGTGCTGAATAAGCAAAAGAATGTTTTGTTCGAAGAAATGCAACCAGGTGATGTTGATATCACATTTGCAGATATTACAGTGGCTAAAAATCTTCTTAATTATACACCAACAGTTTCTATCGAAGAAGGTTTAAGCAAATATGTTAGCTGGCTTGATGATAATCAAAACCGATAATTTTTTTTTACTTTTTTTATTACCATTGATGGGTGAGGATTTGAGGTATTCTACAGGTTTGCTTTTTAATTTTATACGCTTTAGCAAATATGCCTTTGAAATATTTTCTTCGCACCCAATAAAAAAGGGTTAGCAGCTGCTAACACGAAATCGTTTTTACCACGGATATTTATTTTCCGCAACCAGTTTATCTGCAATGCGGCGGCGGGCATCTTTGCTGTTGAAAGGGGCCGCTTTCGTAAATCGTTTTATACCCAATAACATCATACGTTGTTCATCGCCTTCGGCAAAAGCATTAATGGCATCTCTGCCGGCTTTGTTCACGGCATCCAGGGCATCATTCAGATAACAACGCATCATATCCGCCTGCAGGCTGGTAGCTTCTTCCCCATTTTTCTCTGAAAGTTTTATGGTGCGCAGCAAAGCACTTTCTGTATTAAAAGTGAGGATAGCCATGTCTGCAATATTCATTAATATTTCCTGCTCATGTTGCAGGTTCATCATGAGTTTTTGAACAGCGGCACCGGCAGTCATTAAAATTGCCTTCTTCATATTCCCCACCGCCTTCTTTTCACTCGCAAATGATGTTTCATCCTCATCTCCAAAATCTGGAATACTCATTAGTTCTTTAGAAACCTTCATGGCCGGGCCCATCAAATCCAGTTTCCCTTTCATCGCCCGCTTCAGCATCATATCTACGGTAAGCAAACGGTTTATTTCATTTGTACCTTCATAAATACGGTTAATACGGCTGTCCCGGTAGGCACGGCTTATCATATATTCATCACTGAAACCATTACCGCCATGTATCTGTACGCCCTCATCTACAATATAGTCTAACACTTCGCTGCCATCCACTTTTAGCATGGCACATTCAATGGCATATTCTTCTGCTGCACCAAGCAACGCTTCATTGAAAGGCTTGCCAGCTTCTGCCAGTTCTGTTTCTTTATCATCTATCCATTTCGACGTTCTGTATAAGGCAGATTCACATACCCAGGTACGTATGGCCATTTGCGCCAGCTTATATTTTATTGCCCCAAAATTGGCAATGGCCGTTTTAAATTGCTCCCGTGTTTTTGCATATTCAATACTGGTATTCAGGGCCATCTTGGCACCACCTATTGCCGCTGCACATAATTTCAGCCGGCCTATATTAAGAATATTAAAAGCGATGATATGCCCTTTGCCCGCCTCGCCCAGTAAGTTTTCTACGGGCACTTTTGCATCCTGGAAATATAGTTGTACAGTGGATGAACCTTTAATACCCATCTTATGTTCTTCGGGCCCGTTGGTAAAACCTTCCATACCACGCTCTACAATAAATGCGGTGAACTGTTCACCATCAATTTTGGCAAATACGATATACGCATCAGCAAAACCACCATTCGTTATCCAGCATTTCTGGCCATTTAACAGGTAATATTTACCATCTCCTGATAAAGTGGCTGTAGTCTTTGCACCCAAGGCATCACTGCCACTACCCGGTTCCGTTAGTCCATAAGCACCTTTCCATTCCCCGCTACTCAGTTTCGGAATATATTTTTTTTTCTGGGCATCCGTACCAAAATATAAAATGGGTAAAGTGCCAATGCCGGTATGCGCTGCCACTGCCACACTAAAGGAGAATCCACCACCCAGGCCTTCATTCACAAGAGTAGAAGTGATAAAATCTTTACCGAGGCCACCCAGGTCTTCCGGTATAGAAGCACCCAGCAACCCCTGTTCGCCGGCTTTCACCATGAGCGATGGCATAAGGTTGGGTTCCATATTATCAATGCGATCAATAATGGGTATTACTTCTGTCGCCAGGAACTGCAAGCACATGTCTTTCACCATCAATTGCTCTTCATTAAAATCTTCCGGGATGAAAGTATCCGCTGCCTGGCTTTCTTTTATAAGCCATTCGCCACCTTTTAATGTTTGGGTCTGTTCTGTTGTTGTACTCATGGTTGGTATAATTAACTTTTTAATAGTAATATTCGTTTATTCCACCCCGTTATTACCGGCCAGGTTTTCATAAACTATCTGCAACACTTCTTTTGCAATTTCAATCTGGCCGTTGCTGACACTTTTGAGGGCCTCATTCAGTGTTTGGTTAGCCAGCTCCATTGTTTTTTCCTGCAACATTTCAGCCCCCGGGGCCAGGTAAATCATATTAATGCGCCGGTCATTTTTGCTGGCAACCCTTTTCACCAGGTTTAATTTTTCCAGGTTATCCACCAGCCGGGTTATGCTAGGCTTATCCCGGAAAGTGGCTTCGCAAAGCTGCTGCTGACTTATCCCATCCTGCTTCCAAAGGTGGTATAGTACGCTCCATTGTTCAATGGTGATATCCAGTCCGGCGTCTTTAAAATTCTTCTGCAAACGCCTGCTGATAGCAGTACTGGCTTTACCGGTTATAAAACTATAAAGTTCTCCTTTCTTAAATTGGTTGTTTGGCATATAGTTGTTTATGCAACTACATAAAGATAAAGATTTATTCTAACCGGTAAAATTTATTTTTGTTCCAGCCTGCGGCGTTTAAATAGATTTTTTATATGATTTGGATTTTAATTATCTGTGTTATTTCCTTACTGGCTTATGTGGGCCTGTTGCTCTATTGCCGAAAGGCCTGGATCCAAATGCCGGATTTTCAGGGAGGTGTAACCAATGAAATAAAAATATCAGTCATCATACCGGCACGAAATGAGGCTGCAAACCTGTATGACCTCCTAACATCATTACAACAGCAAACTTACCCTGCAGAACTTCTTGAAATCATTGTGGTTGATGATTACTCCACTGATGCCACTGCATCGATCGTACAAAATTTCCCGGCGAAAAATATCCAGTTGATTTCATTGGAAGCAGTATTGGGCCCGCAAAAAATCAATGCATATAAAAAAAAAGCCATCGAAACCGGTATTGCACATGCGACAGGAAACCTCATTCTTTGCACGGATGCAGATTGCATCATGGATTCGGATTGGGTGGCCACGATGGTTAGTTTTCAACAACAGAAAGATGCCGTTTTTGTTGCTGCGCCCGTCCGTATGGCATCACCACGCAAATCCATTGAAATATTCCAGGCCCTGGATTTTATGAGCCTTCAAGGAATTACCGGGGCGGCTGTTTATAAGAATATTATGAGTATGTGCAATGGCGCCAACCTGCTTTACCGTAAAGATACGTTCCGGGATGTAGATGGATTTACAGGCATCGATGATATTGCCAGTGGTGATGATATGCTGCTGATGCACAAATTTTCGCAGGCGTACCCGGACCGGGTGAAATATTTAAAATCACAAGATGCCATCGTAGATACGGAACCGGTACATACAGTAAAAGAATTCTTCCGGCAACGGATTCGCTGGGCCAGTAAATCCGGCAAATATGCAGATAATAATGTAAGCCTGGTATTACTCCTGGTTTATCTTTTAAATGTTCTTTTATTTCTCATTCCCATAGCTCTCATTATTCTATCGTTTTATATCCCGGTATTATATTTCTGGTGGGCCTGGCTGGGTTTGCTGCTTTTTAAAACTGTAGCAGAACTTTTCTTCCTCTACCCAGTCGCCCGGTTTTTCGAACAGGAAAAATTACTCTGGTATTTTCCCCTGGCACAACCTTTTCATGTATGCTATACCGTTATAGCCGGCGCTCTGGGTTTATTTGGTTCTTATGAATGGAAAGGCCGCCGGGTAAAGTAACCGGTTTCACAATTTATTGTACCCATTATTAAAATTAATTTTATTGAATGATTTTCCAGTTGGATAAGGACTTACTCGCCTTCCCGGATCCGGCCCTGGCAGAAGAGGATGGCTTGCTGGCTATTGGCGGCGGGCTGGAGCCAGAACGGCTTATGCTGGCTTATAATAATGGCATCTTCCCCTGGTACAATGAGGATGAACCTATTTGCTGGTATGCCCCGCATGAGCGCTGTGTTATTTTTCCAGGTGAGGCTGTCATTAGCAATTCTATGCAAAAAGTTTTACATAAAAATATCTTTGAAATTAAAGTGAATACAGCTTTTGAAGATGTGATAGAAAATTGTCAGCAGGTAAAAAGAAAAGGCGGGGCTGGCACCTGGATTACAGAAGAAATGAAGGCCGCTTACATTCATTTACATAAACTCGGCATTGCACACAGCATAGAGGCCTGGCATGCTGGTGAATTGGTGGGGGGTATGTATGGCCTCAGTGTAAATAAAGTGTTTTGCGGGGAAAGTATGTTCAGTATAATGAACAATGCCTCAAAAGCAGTGCTCATCTGGGTTTGTACTAAGAGTATATACACACTCCTTGATTGCCAGTTGCCAAATCCTCATTTATTCAGCATGGGTGCGAGGATGATTCCACGGGATGAATTTTTAGATTTACTACAGAAATAAATTTATTCCCTAATTTGGCTTAATGGCAAAGCAGGATAAAACGCAGGGGCAGGTTATATGGAAGCGACTGAAAAAAAACTTTCCTGCTATGGCCGGTCTTTTCATTATTATTTGTTGTTTCCTGGTGGCCATCTTTGCATACCTGCTGGCCCCTGATGACAGTCCAAACGCTAACCTGCAAACGGTAGAAATCCAGGCCTCAAAGCCGGGGTATGCGCAGCAATTCTTATTAATTCCTGCCCGGCAACAATCCTATAATGCTTTTTCTGCTGCGTTTACCGGTAAGCCGCAGCAATACTCCTGGCTGCCCATCAGTGGCTGGTCTAAATACGGGACGGATTCCTTCAGCGTGCAAAAGTTTATAGATGAAGATACCAGCATCGTACAACGATACAGCATAAACGCACTTACAAGTAACCACCCTGAGAATCTCTCCCGGAAAATTACAACAAGAAAATTCTGGCTGGGAACAGATGCGTTTGGGCGTGATATTTTAAGCCGGCTGATTATTGGTACCCGGGTAAGCCTGGCCGTAGGGTTGATTGCAGTTTTGATTTCTCTCACCCTGGGCATTCTATTGGGAGCCCTGGCCGGGTACTACCGTGGCCGCACAGACGCTATTATTATGTGGCTGGTCAATGTGACCTGGAGTATTCCGACACTGCTTCTCGTTTTTGCATTTACGCTGGCACTAGGCAAAGGTTTCTGGCAGATTTTTATTGCCGTAGGCCTTACCATGTGGGTAAATGTTGCCCGCCTTGTGCGTGGGCAGGTGCTGGCATTAAAAGAAATGGAATACGTACAAGCCGGCAGGGCATTGGGCTTCCGGGATAGACGTATTATTTTCCGGCACATTTTACCCAATATGCTCGGCCCCCTTATGGTTATTGCTGCTGCTAATTTTGCCACCGCAATCATTATAGAAGCCGGGCTGAGTTTTCTGGGCATTGGTGTGCAGCCGCCGCAGCCGAGCTGGGGACTCATGATAAAAGAAAACTATAATTTCATCATTACAAATAACCCGATGCTGGCCATCATTCCCGGCATAGCCATCATGCTGCTGGTGCTGGCTTTTAATTTATTAGGTAATGGACTGCGGGATGCCCTGGATGTGAAAGCTTAGATTATTCTACCGGTGCCACGGGTACATTCCGGCTAAAGCCTTCTTCCAGAGAAATAAATGTTTCTGTTCGTTCTATGCCTTTTATTTTTTGGAGTTCATCATGCAGGACGAAACGAAGTTGTGTGATGTCTTTACAAACCACTTCGATAAACATGCTGTAATTTCCGGTAATATAATTCAGGCGCACAATCTCCGGGATCTTCATCAGGTCTTTTGCCACCTGGTCATAAAGCGAACTTTTCTCCAGGTAAATACCAACAAAGGCTGTGATGTCGTAACCAAGTTGTTTCAGGTCTACACTTAGCCGGGTGCCTTTTACAATGTTGAATTCCTGGAGTTTTTTTATTCTTACATGGATGGTTCCGCCGCTTACAAAAAGTTTCTTGCCGAGTTCCGCATAGGAAATCTGCGCATCTTGCATCATGGCTTCAATGATTTGAAGGTCCAGTTTATCCAGGTTTAATTTAGCCGCCATACAACAACGTATTTTAGATACAATTTAAATAATTGCGTAATCTATTAAAAAATATCTATATTTTAAAAATAATTGTTGAAACTCATTCAACTTATCCGAATTCGGCTTAATTTGTGCCATCAGGATTAAAGGCCTGTGAAGTTCTTTTTACTGTGGGGTGATGAAATTTTTGGCAGACATGCCCCCTTGTCTCGGGGGTGGAGATCACAGGATAAACATTGCATATTGCCGATCTCGCTGCAGCGGGACCGACTGGGGTTGACCACCAGTAGGTTGAGGGGTTGCTCCCTCTACAATTTTGTGTAATAGCTAACTGCTCCGTGAAGGTTCGAGCCCTTCCCCTACAGCTTATTTGAACCGTTACTTTTCGTAACGGTTTTTTTTATATCCATTTGTTTAATAATTTTTATTTAAAAATTCCTTACAGTTTTTTGAGGTATTAATTAAGAATTAAAGATTTCTATATATTCCTTATAAATATAGGTTCTTCCATACTTTACGGATTCATCTTTTACAGTTAATATTCCCAAATTTACAAACCGCTCTATTAGCTTTAAAGCACCAGTGCGAGAAAAGTTCATTTGTTGTGTAACTAAAGCTCCGGAAACAAGTGGGTTTTTATATAATAATTGTAAGAAATGCACGCCACTATCTGCTTCCCTTTTGCCTAACGATTGCAACGCACGCATGTGTTTTTCTCTTAAGAGCATTATTTTTTTTGAAGTATCTATGCTTTCTATTGCCGTTTGTATAACAGCATCCAGGAAGAAATTTATCCAACTATTTACTCTATCGTTGTGATAATCATCCAATTTTTCATAATAGGTTTTTTGATGTTTTTTAAAATAAGAACTTATAAAAAGAACAGGTGTTTCTAAAACCGCTCTCTGATATAAGAATAAAGTTATTAAAAGCCTGCCTGTTCTTCCGTTACCATCCAGAAATGGATGAATGGTTTCAAAGTGTGCATGTATAATACCTGCTTGTAGTACGGGCATAAGCGAATCTTTATAAATAAATGTTTCTAAATCTCCCATAGCATTTACCATTTCGTCAGGAGGTGGAGGGACATACATTGCATTTCCAGGATTTGTTCCACCAATCCAGTTTTGAGATTTTCTAAATTCTCCCGGATCTGAAAAATGAGATGAACGAGCATCTGTCATTAACTCTTTATGTATTTCTCTTATAAAGCGCAAACTGAAAGGGAATTTATCTAGTCGTTCAATTCCATAGTTTAATGCTTTTATATAATGCAGAATATCCTGTGCATCCGTATCATCCAGGTTTAATCCGACTTCCATTTCAATTACATCCATAATGGTGGCCTTGGATCCTTCAATTTGAGCAGAATACGTTGCATCTTTTTTTACATACATACTAATAAAAAAGTTAGCATCTGGATGTATGTGGGCTATTCCATCCAATTTCCCAATCAACCTTTCCGCCTGGGCAGCTTTTGCTATCAGTTCTGGTGGGAAAGCCATAATTTCTTCTATTAAGTTCCTTTTGGGAATAAAAGCTTCATACCCCTGTAATTGTTTTTTAATTTTTCCTAATTTCATAATGTGTAGATGGTGTACATTAAACATTCAAATGTACACTAAAATAGTTTTTAGTGTACATTAGTATAAAAGATGTTAACTAAAACATTTTAATAAAAATTGAATACTGCTATTAAAATTATTAATATTTACCCATAAAGCTTTGGCTTCATATTTTGATTATTAGCCTTTTACTAGTTGAATTATCTTTGCCCTGTGGCACAAAAAAAACTCATCCGCTTTGCACAGCTTAAAACTTTTTCTAACGTTTGGGAGTACCCTGAAGCTATGCAGGGAAAATGGGCAACTGCGCTTGGCAACAACAAACCCATTATACTGGAGCTGGCCTGCGGCCGGGGAGAATATACGGTTGGCCTGGCCCGGGCGCATGAGGATAAAAACTTTATTGGCATAGATGTAAAGGGGCACCGCATGTTCCTGGGCGCAAAGTCTGCCCGTGATGAAAATATTCCTAATGCATTTTTCCTGCGCACGCAGATTGAAAGAATAGCGGAGTTTTTCGCTCCCGGTGAAGTGAGCGAAATCTGGATTACTTTTCCTGACCCGCAACCCCGTACAAGCAAAGCTAAAAAGCGGCTCACCCACCCTCGGTTTTTGAAAGCATATCACAGCATCTTAAAGCCAGGCGGTCCAATACATTTAAAAACAGATTCGCCGGATTTGTATGAGTTTACCAAACTGGTGATACAACTTACAGGTTGCAAACTTGTGGAAGCTTACGATAACGTATACACGCAAAGGCCGGGAAATGCAGACCTGGCCATAAAAACGCATTACGAGGCATTAGACATCGCCGGTAGCAAAAAAATACATTACCTGAAATTTATTTTACCGAAAATACTGCCGGATGTAGAAGCTGAATTAAAAACATTATTAGCTGCTGAACATGCTGACTGAAGGAACTGATTTTTATTATAATGAAGCCGGGCTATTTGTATTCACAGAAACATATCACCGGCAGAAAGGTTTCTGTTGCGGAAATGGATGCCTGCACTGCCCCTATAACTTTATCAATGTGCCAGAGCCTCACCGGGAAAATTTATTAAAAGAAAAACATGAAGCAGAAAAACACGGAGAAGGAACAACCGGCCGCTCCAAAAAAATATAGTTTTTTCGAAGATGTGTATGCCGTAGTGAGGAAAATTCCTAAAGGCCGTGTAACGAGTTTTGGCGCTATAGCTGCCTACCTGGGAACAAAATTGAGTGCCCGTATGGTGGGCTGGGCTATGAATGGTGCCCACCAGGTATTACCAAAAGTACCGGCACAACGGGTTGTAAACCGGAATGGAATGCTGAGTGGCAAAGCACATTTTGGTGAGCCGGATACTATGGAAAAACTATTATTAAAAGATGGCGTAAAAGTGAAAGATGATACCGTTGAAAATTTCAATACAATATTCTGGGACCCTGCCAAAGAGTTATCTTTATAGACTTACATGGAAAAATTATTTGAAGGAACTATTAGTTTTATAGAGTATAAAAAAAATTATGCGGTTATAGATTACGAAGCTGGTGGAAAAGTTCGTAACGTAAAGGCACCCCTTGGTTCAACAAATACAAAAACCAAAATTGCCCATCACTATTCTGGCGGTGACAGGGTCAGGTTTGCTCTTCAGCCGGTAGCTGGCGGCAAAATTTCCATAGCGACCAACCTTAAATTTTTATATAACAATGCCCGCAATGTGCTCGCTGATAAATCAAGGACGGACAATCATTTCAGGGGTTATATAAAAGAAGCCGGCGGAGAATATTTTATAAAAGAAGCAGAAACTTATCTTTTTATCCCGCTGCTTGTATCGACCTGGCAAATTTTACCTCCTTTAGAAAAGCAGGAAGAACTGGTAAATTTTTTTCTGGAGGGTGCGGGCAAGAATGAAAAACTTACAGCAACGTTAGTTGACAATAATTATATAAAAGAATACCGGCAGGCCATTAAATTTTTTAAGAATGAAACGGAAACAGAAGTTGTTGTGCATAGGGTCACCCCTTTTGCCATACACGCAGATTTGTTCAGCCCGGCAATAAAAGTAAAGCTGCTTGTGGAAGACGTTTTGAAATGTGGTTATAAAAGTCCTGCTCCCGGTGATATTATAAATGTAAAAATCCTGCATCTGACGCCCTGGAAAATTATCGTTCAGCCATTGCCGGTAAATAACACACTAACGTCTTAACCCGCGGGCGTATAATATGGCCGTATCATCCAATAAATAATGACCCCGCTTACGGCAACAAAAAACCAAATGGGCCAGGTGAGCCTGGCCAGTTTTTTATGTTTAAGGTAGTCGCCCGTTAGAGAGCGGTATGCCGTAAATAAAATAAAAGGGAGTATGATGGCCGCCAAAGGAATGTGCGTAAGCAGTAAAGCATAATAAATCATTCGCTGGCTTCCAGCGCTGGCTTTTTCCTCATCTGATAAAATTCCATCTGCATTCAGATCTCCAAAACGCGTCTCCCCGGCTAATAAATGATGTGCAATATAACTAATCAGAAAAAATACCGAGAGCAATATAGCAGTAAGCATGATATTTTTATGCAGCAGATACTTTTTCTGCTTCACGGCCCACAATCCCGCAAGCAATAAAATGGCAACGAGGGAATTTATAATGGCATTTGCCAGGGCAAAAACATGAACGTCAAAAGGCATTTCCAATTTCCATTGTACACGGCTAAGTACCAGTACGGCCAGGAACACAATTATGGAAACTGAAAAAATAAACCAGCGTGCTTTAGTCTCGTCTTTTCTCCAGGTTTTTAGGAATATCATATTGGTTTTTATTGTTTCTTTTAAGCCTGGTCATCACAATCATCACGAGGGCAATCCCGATAAAAATAATGGGTAGAATCGGTATGAAACTTCGCAGGATAGAAGGGCTTTTTTTATCCCGTTCCAGCATTAGGGTTGGAATGTCGTGGGCCAGTATTGCCAGCTTCGTGGTGTCGAAGCCGTTATAAAAACCCCGGAAGATGCGGTTGGTATCCAGCAGGAAAAAGTTTTCTGTATGAATAAATGCCGTATCTACATTTACATCCGCAATGTTGGCTTTCAGTTCATGAATAGCAAAATCGTAAATATCTTTTTTATCTCCGGTTACAAACCACCACGTATCATGGTTGGCATTTACCCGGTCAGCAAATCTTCTTAAGTGTGGCACGCTGTCATACTCCGGGTCTACGCTAATGCTTATGAACTGTACGATGCTGTCATTTTTCACAAAAGAATCCTGAAGCTTTTTCATATTGCGGGCCAGCCCGGGGCAAATGCTTGGGCAGCGGGTAAAGAAAAAATCAATGACAAGTATTTTACCATGGGCATCATCCAGGGAAACTTTTTTACCTAATTGATTTGTAAAACTGATGTTCCGGATTTTATGCCAGAGTGTATCTGAAGTTTCTTTTCCGCGAATAACAGTTGTGGCCACATCATCATAAAAAAATTTATGGGGCATATGCACAGCATCGCGGCTGTAGTACTTAACCAGCCAATAGCCGGTGAGCGGCAGCAGGATAGCCATGAGAAATGCCAGGGCAGTTTTTTTATTCACATTTTAGGCTTGTTGTGTGCAGGAAAATTTGCGGTGCAAAGGTCGCACAGGAGCGTGAATAAATAAAATATATAAGTCTGGCAGAAAGAAACTTTGCCAAAGCTTTATATTGTCTAACTAAGGTTACAGGTTACTTAGGTTAAAAAAGAGGCTAGCTCATATTATTGAGCCAGCCTTTTTTGATTTGAATTTAAAACGGTAGAGCGATAAATATTTCCTAGTCTTTTTTTCCTTCTTCTTTAATGGCCGGAATCACCTGTTCCGTATTCTGGTGTGCACCGGCATTGGTATTTCGCAAAATTTTCCAGCTGTCACCATCCCAAAGAAATGCAATGAGAAACCATATGAATAATGTAAGTGGAACGACAACGGTCATGATCATATTACGGACCTCGCTGCCCAGGTGCATGAATATGGAAACAATATAATAGGCTTTTGCCAACGTAAGAATACATACCATTCCTTTAAAAAATAATACCAGCATGGCACTGGGATTTTCTCCTTTATGAATGGTGTAGATAGATAAGCCTATCCCTAATTCCACAAGTGTGATAGCGGAAAGAATCCAAAATGTTTTCCAGATTTTTTTTGTGCCTTCTTCATGCTCTGGAGCAAAACTTATTTCGGGAGATATGGTGTGTTGTGACATATTGTTATTTCAAAAAAATTAATAAATAAGAAACCGGGCATTAGATTAGGTAAAAACACAGGAACACAAATACCCAAACCAAATCAACAAAGTGCCAGTATAAACCTGCTTTTTCTATCATTTCATAATGGCCACGCTGGTCAAAATGGCCGAGGCGGGTTTTAATATACATGATAATATTAATGACTACCCCACTAAATACGTGGAAACCATGGAAGCCGGTGATACCAAAGAAATATCCGCCAAAGGCAATAGGGCCGGGCGTTGCTACTTCCTGCCCGTTAAACAAAACTTCAGGGCCCCAGGGATTTTTCGAAACTGTTGTTCCCCAATGTTGAATCTGGCCATCTATCAAAACCGCATGATCACCGGTGATAAGATGCGTCCACTCCCAGGCCTGGCAACTTAAAAATGCAATACCCCCCAGAATTGTCCACAGCATATATTTCTCCACACCCTTGCGGTTCATTTTATGCCCTTCATGCACTGCCAGTACCATCGTAACAGAACTAAAGATGAGGATAAATGTCATTAAACTCACGAATGCTAACGGAAGGTTCATGTGGCCTGCAAAAGGAAACGCATTAAACACGTGGTTGGGATCTGCCCAATGGTTTACACTAAAGCGGATGGTTCCATAGCTGATGAGGAATGCACCAAAAGTGAATGCATCACTCATAAGGAAATACCACATCATCACTTTTCCATAGCTGCTGTTAAAGGGGCTTCTACCCCCGTTCCACCATTTTGTTTCCACCGGAATTGCTGTTGTTGACATATTGCTTAGTTAACTTTTATGTACACCCGGCTAGTTTTTAAGATAGCCGTCACAAGGCGTTGCTTTTACTATTTAATATTTTTATTTACTCATAATCTACACGCTCTTTCTCCATTTTTACTAATTCCAATCTTTTCCATTTTTTATCTAATCATCCAAAGGAATAATAGTAGATATATCCACAACACATCTACAAAATGCCAATAGGTGCTCATTAATTCTACCGGCACTAAACTATAACTTCTTTCCCGGCTGCTGAAAGCTTTCAGGCTCATTACAATTAATGCAATAACACCACCCAGGATGTGAAGGGCATGCAACCCCACAATTACGTATAAAAATGACCAGGAAACATTCCCCTTAAGTGTTATGCCTTTCTGAACCAACTGGCTGAAGCCAAATACCTGCAAGACAGTAAATATGATGCCCAGCACAAGGGTAACGGCAAGGAGTAACCGGTAACGTGGCATGAGGCGGGCCTTAAAACTTTTTTCTGCCAGCCACATGGTTGCACTACTGGCCAGAATTACTGCAGTGCTATAATAAAAAGCCATCGGTAAATCAAACGGCGCCCAGTTGGCCTGGTTGCGTTTGACGATATAAGCACTGGTAAGCCCGGCAAACATCATCAGTATGCTGCCGATGCCTAACCATAATGTAAATTTATGGGGGTGAATCTTATTTCGTTGTTGTATCGCCACTGCGCTCATATAAATTTTCTTTTTTAAATCCTTTATGATCCAGGCTCTGTGCTGCTATCATCATCGTTGCATCGCCCTCTTGTACCACATACCTTTGCTCTGCCCTGTTTTGTTTATCAGCATACAAGCTGAGAAAAACGATCATCAGGTAAAAATATGACCCGAACATAACCCGCCTTGCACTCGCCACATCCATATTTATATACAACCGTACACATAAGAAAACCATTCCGAGGTTGCATAACAACAATATCCACATACTCACCCAGCCACTCATGCCAATGTAAAACGGGAGCAGTCCAATGGGCACCATCATCATACTGTAGATGACGGATTGCAAAGCTGTAAACTTGGTTGGCCCTTTATCTCCCGGCAACAGTTTAAACCCCGCAGCACTGTAATCTTTATGCGCCACCCAGGCTATTGCCCAGAAATGCGGGAACTGCCATAAAAACTGGATAGCAAATAAAACCCATCCGCCGGCACTGAATGTTCCAGTTCCTGCTACCCAGCCTATAAGGCAAGGTAACGCTCCTGGGATAGCCCCCACCAGCACGGCAACGGAATTGATTTTTTTAAGCGGTGTGTAAACAAACCCATACAACACCAGGCTTAATAAACCCAGCATGGCACTCTCCACGTTAAAAAAATACCAGAGTATTCCAATACCAATAATTCCTGCAACTGCAGCAAAACTCATGGCTTCCTGCACACTCATCCGGCCACTGGCCACCGGCCTTCCGGCAGTACGCTTCATTTGAGCATCGGTATCTTTTTCCAATGCCTGGTTGATGCTGTTTGCCGAACCCGTGATGAGCATTCCTGCAACAAAAAGTAAAAGAACTTGTATTATATCAAACCGAACATTTGGCGCCAGCAGGTAACTGATAACTGTGCTGAAAACCACCATAAAACTCAAGGTGAATTTTATGAGTAAAAAATAATCCTTCACCTTGCTCGCTAATGCAAACGATGTTGAATCAGCTATTGTTTTATTTTCCCTGTTCGGCATGTAAAACCATTTTTGCCTGCCCCCACGGGCAGCAGCTTCCCAGTTCATTATTATTAATGACTGCTTTCATCCGGCCCAATGGGCACATCCTGTGCAATGTGATCCTTACCATCTTTGCTGTAATCGTATGCCCAACGGTGTACTTCCGGAATTTCTCCCACCCAGTTACCGTGACCCGGGCGTATAGGTGTTGTCCATTCCAGTGTGTTTGCATTCCAGGGATTCATGGTCGTTACTTTACGGCCCTTCCAGATGCTATAGAAAAAGTTTATGACAAAAAGTAACTGGGCAGCAAACACCACCATAGCAACTGTACTTATAAATTCATTGAGGCCGGCAAACATTTTAAATGATTCCCAGTTGCTGTAATCATAATAACGGCGAGGCATACCCGCAAGGCCTTCGTAGTGCATGGGCCAGAATATGAGGTAAGCACCGGCAATCGTTATCCAAAAGTGAATGTAAGAAAGTGTATTATTCAGGTAACGGCCAAACATCTTAGGATACCAGTGGTATACACCGGCAAACATGCCAAAGAAAGATGCCACACCCATTACAATATGAAAGTGGGCTACTACAAAATAGGTATCATGCAAATGAATATCCAACGTGGAATTACCCAAAAATATCCCTGTAAGGCCACCACTTATAAACAAACTTACAAAGCCGATAGCAAATAACATGGCCGGAGTAAAACGTATGTTTCCACGCCAAAGGGTTGTGAGCCAGTTAAATACTTTAATAGCCGATGGAACAGCTATCAACAACGTAAGCAATACAAATACGGAGCCCAGGAAAGGGTTAAGGCCGGTTACGAACATGTGATGCGCCCATACCAGAAATGCTAAGGTTGTAATTGCAAATAAAGAACCCACCATGGCCATATATCCAAATATGGGTTTCCGGCTGTTGATGGAAAGAATTTCCGATGAAATACCCATTGCCGGCAATGCAATAATATACACTTCCGGGTGGCCAAGGAACCAGAACAAATGCTGGAACAGGATGGCACTACCGCCCTCATTTGGTAAAACTTTACCGGCCACAATGATATCACTAAGGAAGAAACTCGTACCCAGGTTACGGTCAAATAATAATAAAATGGCCCCTGATAACAATACGGGGAAAGACAACACGCCTAACATAGCGGTGAACAACAATGCCCAGATAGTAAGTGGTAACCTAGTCATACTCATACCTTTGGTACGCATATTTAAGATGGTTGTAATGTAATTGAGGCCTCCCAATAAAGAAGAAACAATAAACATTGCCATACTTACCAGCCAGAGATCCATCCCTATTTTACTACCTGAGGATGCATCACCCAGCGCACTTAATGGCGGGTAAATCGTCCAGCCACCACTTGCAGGTCCTGTTTGTACAAACAACGATGACATCATTATAACCGAAGCCAGGAAGAAGAACCAATAGCTCAGCATGTTCAGCATGGGGGAAGCCATATCTCTTGCACCAATCTGTAAAGGAATCAGGAAATTGGCAAAAGTACCACTAAGCCCCGCCGTTAGTACAAAGAATACCAGCACCGTTCCGTGCATTGTAACGAGCGCATAATAAAATTCCGGTTGTATTTTACCACCTTTGGCCCAATGCCCGAGTAAATCTTCCAGGATAGGAAAACTTGTATCCGGGTAACCCAGTTGCAGGCGGAATAGAACAGAAAACAAACCACCAATAATGGCCCATATGATACCCGTAACCAAAAATTGTTTGGCTATCATTTTATGATCCTGGCTGAAAACATATTTCGAAATAAATGTTTCATGGTGGTGGTGATGCACATGGGTTTCGTGGACCACGTCTGTGCCGGATGGTTGTATGTGAACTTCGTTGCTCATAATATCTTGTTTTTCAAAAAGTCTTTTAATATTATTCTCCCACCTTAGCTACGACTGGCATAATGGGCTTCGTGCTATCTATTTTATTTAATTGCTCCGGATCTTTCTCGGGGTAAAAAGAGAAATACTCGGGTTTGTGACCCGCCAGCCAGGCATTGTAAGAAGCTTCATCTTCTACCACTATAACACCTCTCATTGAAAAGTGTCCTGCACCGCAAATCTGGTCGCAACTGATTTCATAAGTAAAATTTGGATTACCAGTGCGCTCCCGCATTTGAGCAGTAGTGTACTGTGGCGTAAACCAAAGCGTCGTCGGTATTCCGGGAACAGCATCCATCTTCATACGGAAATGAGGGAGGCCCACATCATGTATTACATCCTGGGCATGAATCACCAGTTTCACCGGGCGCCCTACGGGCAGGTGCATTTCTGATGCTACGTGAATATCATCCCAGCTTTCTGGATCCTGGAAATCAACACCCAAAGTATTGCCATTGGGCTTATTGTAAAGTTTGTAATTCACTTTTCCTAAAATACCATCCTTACCGGGGTAACGCATATCCCAGGCGAACTGATGACCGGTAATTTCTACTACCACGGAATTTTCAGGTGCATCGCCGGTAATTTTAAACCAGAATTTCAAACCGAATACTACCAATACCGTTAGGAAAATAGCGGGTACTGTCGTCCAGAGTAATTCAAGTTTTGTATTGTGGGGAAAATAAAAGGCTCTTTTGCCATCTCTTTCCTGGTATTTAAAAGCAAACCAGAACAGTAGTACTTGTGTAACAATGAAAACCACGCCTGTTACAGCAATGGTTATCCATAGCATAAAGTCAATTTTCTCTCCTTCTACGGAACCGGATCCTTGCGGAAACAATGTGCGGCCATATAAAATATGGTTGCAATACCAGGCACCTGCGAGGCCAAGCACCAGGAATATTACCAGCATATAACCGTTGATGCGGTTATTCTGCTTGCGGGTTTTTTCCTCTCCCTTCAGCACACTTACATATTCACTGGCCTTGGCAATCTGGAAGACTACAAGGAAGATCATGATGATAATAACAACCAGGAAAAACTCCGTCATCGGTTTAAATTTTTTGGCTCTGGCAATACCGTTAATAGTACCAAGAGTTTTTGTTTTTTATATTCAACCTAATTCTTTGCAAATTTATTTCAGAATAAGGCAATTTTCGTCTTTTGTTTATCTTTTATCAGGTATGGTGTATCATACTTTCTTTCAGGAAAGGATGATTACGTGCCAGCAACGAGTGCTGGCTGATATAGCGGCCCACTCCCCACATAATTATTCCTATGAATAAACAGGCTATGCCAAATTCAAAAGGCATCAGTTCTGCATTTTCATGAAGTGCGCCTGGCATTACCATCTGGTAAAAATCTATCCAGTGGCCAAAGATGATGAGCACAGCCGTAAATGTTACAACCGTCCAGTTCCGTTTGGGCCCTTTTTTCATCAGGATAAGCAGGGGGCAAAGAAAATTCACCACCAGGTTAAAGAAAAATATTCCTTTATAAGGCCCCGCTTTATCAGCGGTACCAATGCGGTCTATAAAATATCGTGTTTCTTCCGGTTGATTACTATACCAGATTAGCATGTATTGAGAAAACCAGAGGTAAGTCCAGAATATTGAAAATGCAAACATGAATTTACCGAGGTCATGCATATGTTCATCTGTTACATATTCCAGTTGGTTCCTGTTTTTCAGATAAACTACAAATACGGCAATGAGCGACAGCCCGGAAACAAATGTACTGGCAAAAGTGTACCAGCTATACATCGTACTATACCAGTGCGGATCTACGCTCATGAGCCAAAGCCAGGGAATAGAAGATGCCACAGTTAAACCAAAAACAACGGTAAAAAGAGAGGCCCAAACGGTATTTTTCCAAATCCATTTTTTTCCGGTTTCATAATCCATAGGCCCGTTTTTATCTGTCTCCAGGCTAAGTGTACGCATTTTCTTTCCGAGGAGATACCACAGGCCAATGGCCACCGCAGAAACAATAGTAAAAAATACAGGATTCAAAAATCCTTTTTTACCATTTAATATTTTATCATGCGATACAGCTTCTGTATCCAGCCAATGGTATATATCAGTACGGCCACCCCAAACGATAGCCATAAGTATAATAAAAGTGATGATGCCCAATATTGGAACTACACTGGATATAGCTTCCGGCACACGGCGAAGGGCAATCTGCCAGCCACCCATGGCCATTGTGGTAACACACATGAAGAACATAGCTGCATTTACTGTTAGTAACCAATACACGCTGTTTTGCAGCAGCACAGCCCAGAAACGGGTGCTCCCTACATTTTCACCATGGCCACCATGCGCAAAAGGATGCAGGAAAATAAACCCGTAGAGCAGCGCTACTATACCTGCTATGATAAGGCCCAGCGTCCATTTTTTATAGCTTCCCGGTAATTCAAAATGATGGTTCATCTAAAAATATATTTGTGTGAGGCTTTCCATTTGTACTCACCATGAATCTATTCTCTTAATTATTTTTTTACTACAGCACTATCCGGCGTTGCCGCCGCCGCTGCTGCGCCTGCCGGTTTTTGCAACGTACGAATGTATTTTACTATCATCCAGCGCTGCTTACGATCCAGTTGAGATGCATAACTTCCCATATTACCTTTGCCATAGGTAATGCTGTGAAACATAGTGCCATCAGCCAATTCCACATAAGCAGGTAAAGTAAGGTTAGCCACGCCACCAATCTGGCCACCCGTTGCTAAGGGTCCATTTGCGGCACCTGTTGCCCCATGGCAAATGGCACAATTAATATTAAAAAGACGAGCCGTTTCCGGCATATCCAGTTTACCCAGGCTATCAATGGGGTTTTTCACTCCTGCACTCATTTTATAACCCATACTATCGTTCGGAAGAGAATATGGAAAAAGTTCGCCCCTTTTTATGGTACCTGCCGGTGGTATAGCATTGTAAAATATTTGGGAACCACCGCGGCGGTTATCCAGGCGGGTGAATACTGAAGAATCCTGTTCAGAGTATGTTTCTACAGCACGGCTGTAAGTCATATCAGGCATATAAATCCGTCCTGGTTCTTTGTGGCTGCCGCAGCCTGCAACCCCCAGCAAGGCACTGATGCCAATGGATGCGGCGAGAGTTAAATGTTTTATATTATTCATGCGCATGATGCTTTATCTGCTTTCTTCCTTTTAAAATTTTAAAATCCAAGTTCTTCACGATACAACTTTTGAGTTTTATCGTAGCGGCCTATCCACCAACCCGTTTCCGCAACCTGTACATTTATATCTTTTGCCCCGGCATTTTCCAGGAAGCTTTGTACCTCAGATTCATTTGTACTGCTGGTACATTCTATAACCATTACAAATAGATCATCTGTTGCCCGGGGGTGAAAATGATGCTTCTTTATAAATGGCGCCAACTGGCAGAGGTAACAAAATGTCAATACCATTCCGATTGCGGAAAATAATACGGTCAGCTCAAATGTAATGGGAATCCAGGCCGGAAGGGCAAAATGTGGTTTACCACCAATATTCAAAGGCCAGTCTTTTACGAACACCCAACTCATAAATAAAAGCGCAGTTGCAGTACCCGTAATACCATAAATGAAACCCGCTGTATGCAGGCTCGTTTCCCTGATACCCATTGCATGATCTAGACCATGCACCGGGAAGGGCGTATACACATCATGAATTTTGTAGCCGGCTTTACGCACATTTTTCACTGCGGGAAAAAGTACGGCCTCATCATCAAAGGCACCCACCACAAACTTTTTAATACCTGACATTTTATAGTATTTAATATTTAGTACTCAACTTAGTATTTAGTACTTAGTATATAGTATTTAGACAAATGCAAAACAGAATCTCCTCTCCCGATAACTATCGGCACCTCATCCCTCAACCCTCTCCCCTCAACCCTCACCCCTGTTTTATTAACCCTGATTCACTTAATGCGCATGCTCCACTTCTTCAATATAAAATTTCTCCGCATCTTCCTTTTCCATATCGGTCATTTTCCCTTTATAGTTTTCACCCGTCGTTTTCAAAATGGCTTTAATCTCTGCCACGGCTATTACCGGGAAGTATTTAGCAAACAGGAAGAAGCAGGTAAAGAATAAACCGAATGTACCCAGGTAAAAACCTATCTCCCATATTGACGGGCTGTAATAAGTACTCCAGCTGGAAGGCAGGAAGTCCCGGTAAATAGACGTAACGATAATTACAAAACGCTCGTACCACATACCAATATTTACGATGATACTCATAAAGAAAGTAACTGTAATGTTCCGGCGAAGTTTACGGCTCCAGAACAACTGCGGGCTCACTACGTTACAGAACATCATCAGGTAATAACTCCAGCCGTAAGGTGTAAACAGGTTTGCCCTGTTCTGGCTGAAGGCATACCACTCGTAAGGGTTTTGGCCATACCAGGCAATGAATAACTCTGTAAGGTAAGCGCAACCTACAATGCTACCCGTAAGTACAATTACTTTGTTCATGGCTTCAATATGGCCGATGGTAATGTAATCCTGCAGGTTCATAACTTTACGAACTACTATCAGCAGCGTTTGCACCATGGCAAATCCACTAAAGATGGCACCCGCAACAAAGTAAGGCGGAAATATGGTTGTATGCCAGCCCGGAATTACGGAAGTAGCAAAGTCAAAAGATACAATAGTATGTACAGAAAGTACAAGTGGGGTACTCAAACCTGCCAGTACCAGGGATAAAGACTCATGGCGCTGCCAGTGCTTTGTACTACCCGTCCAGCCAAATGAAGCCACCCCATATAATAATTTGCGAAGCTTGGTTTTCGCCCTGTCCCTTACCGTTGCCAGATCCGGAATGAGACCGGAGTACCAGAACAGCAGGGATACGGTGAAATAAGTTGATATCGCAAACACATCCCAAAGCAGGGGAGAATTAAAGTTAACCCAGAGCGGTCCGCGTGTATTGGCGTAAGGCAGTACGAAGAAAGCCATCCAAACCCGGCCCATGTGCCATATCGGGAACTGGCCCGCACACATTACAGCAAAAATCGTCATCGCTTCTGCGGCACGGTTTACTCCCGTACGCCAGCCCTGTCGGAAGAGTAGCAGGATAGCAGAAATCAGGGTTCCCGCGTGACCGATACCTACCCACCAAACAAAGTTGGTAATATCCCAGCCCCAGCCGATAGTTTTATTCAGGTTCCACTCGCCAATACCAAAGGTCACCTCACGGTATACACTAAACGCACCAAACAGCAATAATCCTACGCTGATGAAGAAGCCAATGTACCAAAGCCGGGAAGGCTTCATCTCAATAGGCCGGATGATATCTTCCGTTACCTGGTGGTAATCTTTATTACCATCTACCAGGGGCTCCCGCAGTTGCGATTCGTATTTTAGTAATGACATATATTTTTCTTTAAGCTGGCCTTGCTTGTTTCTTTTTAGTTTATCAGCTTCACAACTTTGGTTATGGTTGTTGTTATTTAGCTATCGGAACATTTGTACTTATATAATTTTATTCAGCTTTACCCATTATTGCCTTCAGTATGCAATTCTCCCAGGTGTTCTTCTTCCTGTATACCAATGTGCCGGTCAGTATTGCGCACCTTTGCCAGGTAACTCACGTTTGGCAGGGTATGCAATTGCTCCAGCACATAAAAATTACGGTTAGTCTGTTCTACGTTCCTGATTTTATATACTTCGCTGGCACTGTCGTTCACATTACCAAACATAATGGCATTCGTCGGGCAGGCCTGTGAGCAAGCTGTTTTCAGGTTTCTAACCAGGGAAGGATCTTGTTTTTTCTTCGCATCCAGTTTTCCATCCTGCAGGCGCTGCACACAAAAGCTGCATTTTTCCATTACACCGCGGGAGCGAACAGTAACATCCGGGTTTAAAACCATGCGGGTCAGGTTATCATTCATTTGTACAGTAACTTCATCCAGCACATCACCTATCAGCGGCATTTGGTTATCCGGGAAGCTGTCTGCTCCGGTATAATCCAGCCAGTTAAATCTTCTTACTTTATAAGGACAGTTGTTTGCACAATATCTTGTACCAATGCAACGGTTATAGGCCATCTGGTTTAAACCTTCAGAACTGTGGTTAGTAGCAGACACGGGGCAAACGTTTTCACAAGGCGCATTGTCGCAGTGCTGGCAAAGCATAGGTTGATAAACGACATCCGGGTTGTTCATATCGCCAGTAAAATAGCGGTCAATACGCAGCCAGTGCATATCGTGGTACCTGGCCACTTGCTTCTTTCCTACAACGCTAATATTATTTTCTGCAATACAGGCTACCACGCAGGCGCTGCAACCCGTACACGTGTTGAGGTCTATACTCATGCCCCATTTAATACCAGGCTTGGCAAAATCCGGGTACATGGTCGCATCACGGCGATAATCTGTTTTACCTTCTGGTGTTATGGCGGCTCTTTCATGCCGGGCTTCCTCCAGCAGGGCCTCCGGGTTGGCAGTAAAGCTGGCCAAATTGGTTTCGTATATCACCGGGCGGCCTTCTGTAGAACCGTGCACCTGTGTTTGCGCCAGCACATACACGTCACCGGTAGTTACTGCTGTGGCAGGCGCATTATAAACAAAAGTATTACCATCAAAAGGCACCATAGGGTAGGCATTACCACCCGCCAGTGTAGCCGAACGGCCCACACGATCCAGGTTAAGGTCAGCATTGGCACCGCCCCGGCCATAACCCAATGCAATGGCAATGGTGCCCGGGTGCACACCAGGAATAATCATGGCGGGCAAATTCAGTGACTTACCGTTAACCGTAACTTTAATAACAGGTTTTTCCGGATGAACTTCATAATCATCAGCCTGTTTCCGGTGATCGGGGTTCAGTACATCTATATTTAATAAGCTCTTCGCCATAGCGGGGCTTATCATTGCGTAGTTATCCCACGTAACGCGGGAAATAGGGTCCGGAAGTTCCTGTAACCAGGGGTTGTTTGCCTGGCTACCGTTGCCGATAGAAACTTTCTGGTAGAAAACAACTTCTGTAGGGGATCCTTTTGTTCCTGCTATTTTAGCAGAAGCCGCTTCCAGTGAAACAGGCTGTGCAAGGGTAGTTGATGCCGCAACAACAGGTGCAGAAACACTTCCAGCAATGGTAATGATACCATCCTGCAAGGCCTTCTCCCAATTTTCAGTACTGCCCAGTTTACCTGACCAATACTTAGTATAAAAATTTTCGTAAGGATCCGTATATTGTTGTGCAGGCATAGGAGCCATTTGCACTCCGGTAGTATCAGATGCTTTGGAAGAATCTGGTTTATTTACCGCAGAAACGGTAACCGGCGTCATTCCCGAACCAGTATTTACACCAGCCCACTTCAACAAGGAACTCTGGAAAGGGCGTGTTTTAAATAATGGATTAATAACAGGTTGAATGAGGCTGATGTTACCGGATTTTGGTTCGGCATCACCCCAGCTTTCCAGCCAGTGATGAGAAGGTATAAGGTACTTACACAATTCCGTGGTTTCATCCATGGTGCTGTTAAAAGAAACGCTTAATGGAAGTTTGGAAAGTGCTGCAGCAAATTTTGCACTATCGGCATAACTATATACCGGGTTACAGTCATAAACCAGCAATCCACCTATAGCCCCGGAGGCCATATCATTGGTGAGCTGTACCATATCTGCGTCTATCCCTTTACGTGTGTTGTTAGTCGTGTTGAAGTCAATGATGGTTCCGTTGGCCCCGATAGCTTCATTCAAAGCATTTACAACCATTTGAATATTCACATCATTACTACCGCAGAGTACTACGGCAGAGCCTTTGCTGGAAGCCAGTAAAGCAGCCGTTTTTTCAATGCCTTTATTAAGTGCCGCATCTGCAATGGCAGGACCAGCTGTGGCACCACCCATTTTCTGCAATAAAGCCAGGGCAATAGCACCGGTTTGAGAGGGCGCATGTATATAGCGATCATCGGCATTACTACCGGTGAGGCTCATCATACTTTCAAATTGAACGTGGCGGCTTAGCTCAGGCTTTTCGCCAGATACCTTGCGCCCTACAGCATACAGGCGGTTAAATTCAGTCGGGCTCAGCCAGGTTCCCAGGAAATCAGCACCCAGGCTCACAATCAATTTAGCTTTATCCAGGTTGTAAGAAGGCAACGCCCTTTTACCATGGCTGGCTTCGTTGGCCAGCAG
>JBDSWG010000123.1:0-2825 GCA_039926825.1 Ferruginibacter sp. | reverse complement strand
TTAGTGGCCAATATATGTGGCTGGTAAGGTGAAAAAGGATTGCCTTCAAAATCGGTTACTTTTCCGCCAGCTTCTTCTACAATAAGAAAACCCGCAGCACTGTCCCAGGCCTGCAATTTGTGCTCATAAAAACCATCAAACCTTCCGGCAGCAACCCAACATAAATCAATAGCAGCGCTGCCGAGGCGGCGTACAGGAACCCCACGGCGTATGAAACGCTCGAATACCTGTAGCGGCCCGTTGCTGTTATCTAAATACGTGTATGGGAAACCGGTAACAAGACAGGATTTTATAACCTCAGTTTTCCTGCTGACATGAATTTTTTTATCATTTAGCGAAGCGCCAAAACCTTTTTGAGCAAAGAAGAATTCATTGATTACGGGGTTGTACACAGCACCAAGAATGATAACACCATCTTTTTCCAAGGCTATACTTACACAGCATATAGGTATGCCATTGCTAAAATTTACCGTACCGTCTATAGGATCAATTATCCATTTGTATTCACTGTTTGTTGCAATTTCGCCGGTTTCTTCACTTAAAATAAAATGATCCGGGAAGTCATGTTGAATCACTTCAATGATAGCTTTCTCTGCCGCGTGGTCTGCTTCTGTAACTAGATTATTGATGCCTTCTTTGTTGAAAATTTCAAACTCTCCATTAAAATAGTGCATCAATTGTGCAGCACCAGCTTGCACTGCATTCAGCAGCGTTGTTTTTATCATGCGGCAAAGATAAGCCCGGCATTTTGATGTATCCCGTAAATGGCCGTATTTCGTTATAAATTTCCCGGTTTGGATCTCAGCATTATCATTATTAATTACAATGTAAAATATTTCCTGGAGCAATGCCTGCTTTCTGTTTTAAAAGCCTGTGATAATATAGAAGCAGAAATAATTGTTGTAGATAATAACTCTACTGATGGAAGTAAAGCTTTTTTTTCCGGCAAATTTCCTTCCGTAAAATTTTGCTGGAATCCTGGTAATAAAGGCTTTGCTGCAGCTAATAACCAGGGCATGAAAATGGCAGAGGGTGAATATATTTTACTTCTGAATCCGGATACTATTATCCCTGAAAAAAGTTTGGAACGCTGCCTGTCTTTCGCAAAGAAACAAAAAGATTTTGGTGCCTTAGGTGTGCACATGATAGATGGTTCTGGCTATTTTCTGCCGGAAAGTAAGCGGGCTTTCCCGGGTGTGAAAGCTTCCTTTTTTAAAATGACCGGTATGGCCGGTATGTTTCCCCGTTCTTCTTATTTTGCTGAATACTATGCAGCAGCCTTACCGGAAAACCAAACCGGGGAAACGGATGTATTAGCCGGAGCTTTTTTAATGATGCATAAAAATGCCATTGAACTAACGGGTGGATTAGACGAAGATTTTTTTATGTATGGGGAAGACATTGATTTTTGTTATCGCATAAAAAAGGCCGGCTTGAAAAACTTCTATTTCCCGGAGGTAAGTATTGTACATTTTAAAGGTGAAAGTTCTGGCCAGGAGAATAAGAAGTACCTCAGTAATTTTTACCAGGCCATGGAATTGTTTGTAAAAAAGCATTACAACAATCGTAAAGCCGTTTCATTTTTTTTAATGGCTTCTGTGAAAGCCGCAGCCGCACTGGCTCGCATGCGGAAATCCCTTGTACCGGTTAAAAAAAGGAACGCAGGGCCACTCCCCCTCCTGGTTATCTGCGCAGAGGATGCCTTGCCCCATTTGCTGCAGTTACTGAAACATGCAGACCCGCCGGTAACTATATGTGGTAGAATTTCTCCTGAACCCTTCTCTAAGATTCTACTTAATATAGACACATTCAAAACAAAACACATTGAAGCCATCCTCTGCCCTTCCCGGGAAGTTCCCTATGAAACAACGATAGCCCTGATGCAGCAACAACCTGGTTTTACCTGGTTATTTCATGGTGTGGGCTCAGCTAGCATATTGGGCAGCCCACATAAATCCAGGGTGGGAATAGTTATCCGGGAATTCTAAACCCAGCCAGTAAATTATCTACAGAATTATCGAGGACGTTTGTTTTTTTATTTAGTGGTGGGGAGTAGTTTTCAGCAAGTGAAAAAACATATTGTAACATAAATTCTTCCTGCTGCTTGTAATTAAACCACTTATTCTCTTTAAGCCAGGCCGCTAAATATTCCTGTTCTTTTTGCCCCGGTGTTGGGATGAAGACGGCTTTTTTTTGCATGGCTATCAAATCCATTACGCTGCTATAACCGGAGCGGCAAACCACCAGTGCAGAGGCCGCCATTTTAGTATTTAATACTCTTGCAGGCAGGTGGTTCACGATTTCGAGCCGGGCAGTATTTTTCAATGTAGTGGTATTCCCACCGGGAAGGCCGCGTACAAGTAATATTTTAAACTCCGTATTAATTGCCTGTGAAATCAACTTTTCCTCCAGGATGCTTCTTTGTGGCTCAGGGCCGGATAAGAGAATAATAATATCATATTCTTTATCCACATTTAGCGGGGAGAAACGGGATAAAATATCTATATAACGGACCGGGATAGACGGGTAAATTTCGGGGTGAGAAAGTTTTCCGGCCAGCTTTATTTCTTCATTTCCATCTGGCACCCAGCAGGCAGAAAAGCGGTTGATAAAATAGTAATTTATTTTTTGTGCAATTTTATTCAGTATGGAATTGCCGGTTTCAATGTTAAGCTGGTGCGTAATAAAAATAGAGGTTGCTTCTGCATGATATAATCCATAGCGGTTGTCAGAAATAATGACATCAATATTATATTGCTTTACCTGCTCCCGGAGCCAGGCATTTTCCTTCCTTATAGTTTGAAAAATTTTCCTGCTTTGTACCA
>JBDSWG010000122.1:0-9242 GCA_039926825.1 Ferruginibacter sp. | reverse complement strand
GCCATTAAAGAATGCCCGATAATAAAAGTATACTTCCCGGTATTTTTTATGTTATAAGAAATCGATGTCCCAAAAGGTCCGTCAGATTCCCTGTCTGGTAGTATAATCCTTGTGAAGCGGATATTCTTCCCGCCATTTCCATCCCCTGTTACAATATTTCCCTGCAAGTTTCCGGTGTGCGTAATTTTAATTGGTATTGAATCGGAACTTTTTAAAGATTCCAGGTTACCCTCATAAATAATACTATCACCAGCCTGGGATAAAATGTTACGCGTTATTTTTAAAACGGTATCTGGTTGTGATTTGATGGTATCCGGTGGAGGAGGTGTAAAGATAATATTCGTAGAATCATGGTTACTTGCGGGGGTGCTGGTAGAATGGCCGCAGGCGGAGATTAGGGTCAGACATAGGAGAAGGTAAAAAATTCTTTTCATCTTATGAAGGTAAGCAAATCAATTTGCAGGTTAAGTACTGTGCCCGGACTGTTTTTTTTCATTAAAAAAAATTAATTTTAATATTAACAAACATTGTCAGTATGGCTTATAATGAAAAATTGGCCGGGCGTGTCCGTACCCGTTTTAAGGAAATGGCAAACGTGGAAGAAAAAAAAATGATGGGGGGGCTAATTTTTATGGTAGATGATAAAATGTGTGTCGGCATCATGAAAAATGAACTCATGTGCCGGGTAAACCCGTCTTTACAAAATGAATTATTAGAGAGGGAAGGATGCCGCCAAATGGATTTTATAAAGAGACCGGGGAGTGGTTTCATTTTAGTAAATGAAGAAACGCTAAAAACAAAAAAAGAATTTGAATATTTTATTTCCCTGGCACTGGAGTATAATAAGATGGCAAAAAGCAGTAAACGAAAAAAAACATAACCTTGCAGGAAAACTGTCCCGGTTTTCAACATGTATGATAATAAAAACAAGACTTTCAGAAAATGATTTTGTGCGGGCAAATATTACTTTGGTTTACCAACGAATCCTTGTGCGAATATTAACGGCATGCTGGATTTTGCTGGCACTATTACAAAGTTTAACCTATATGCTTGTTGACACGGCCAATGGTTTCGATATTCTATTATTAATTATTCTCCTATTTTTCTTTCCTGTTATCGCATTTGTAAAAGCTAAATACCTTTATAAAAAGAATCCACAAATAGGGGAGACGGTAACCTATGAAATAATGGATAATCGAATTCTTTGTACCGGGGAAACATATAGAAGTACAATTACCTGGAACAAAATTTTAAAGGTAAAACAGACTAATAAATGGATTTTTCTATGGTTTGATAAACAATATGCTGCTTCTATTCACAAAAGAGATTTCTGGGAAGGAGAAAGAGGTGAACTAAAAATAAATCTTGACAAACACGGGATCAAAAATAATTTATAGTGCCTGGCTATTTTCTATTTTTCCGCACCTAACATTTTATTAATTTGTAATTAAAAAAGACATTTACTCCATACCTGAATCTGGCACGTTTTAAGCAGCATATGTATTTTCATCATTAAACTTTTATTTTATGTCAGATCATAATAAGCAAACAGAGGATTCTACTGAAGAGACCAATCAGACTGAAAATGCCCATCCGGATACACAGCCTAAGGAAGAGGGCCTTACCGACTCCAAAAAAAGTGGCGAAGAAAAACATGAACAAACTGCGGATGAAATTATGCGTGGCCAGAAAACGGCGACGCCTGAACGTCATGATTGGGCAAATAATTCCAATAACAATAATATTGTTTAGTAAATATTTCATTAATAAAAACATTGCCTTCCTTAGTGAAGTCAATGTTTATATTAATTTCAGGAATACCTGAATTATCAGGAATATCCTGGTAAAATTTTCTATTCAAAAAGAATAAAACAAGTTAACAGTTTCCTTCAGAATTATTACAGTCCAGAAAAGCTACTGTAAACCCAGGTGATAATAGGTGTAGCTTTTCATTTATAAATGATCCTGGTGAATTTTTGCGGCCCGTGCAGCATTAAATAATTCATCCAGGGCCGGTTCTTTTACAAACAATTTTAATTGCCCGGTAATATTGAGGATATCCAGTTGAATATTACGATCATTCTTTCCATAATCCCAGATGGGAAACAAGTATTCTCTTAGCATGTCATCAGTCGACTTTTGCCGGGTTTCTATTCTGTAAATTCCATCATTATCAGCGAACGAAACGTGGGGAAAATGCCTGAACCTGTAGAGAAATAAATCAGCCAGCGCCCGCAAGCTTATGCCCGCAGTACCAGGATCATTTATGCCGGGGCTTAGAGCCTTAATCGCAATTTCCATCAGCTGGCGGAAGCCATAATAATAACTATTAATTATCTCCTGGCCTCTAAAAATATTCAACGTTTCTGCCACCTCATTTTTTAAATCTTCCCCGGGATTTTCTTTGCCATTAATTTCCAGTACAGTAGTTCCTTTCAAAAGGAAATCGCCAACCGTAACAATTATTTTTACGTTGATATTTTCTCTTCTGCAAATTTCTAACAGTTCATTTGCATTATAACCCTGGTAAAGCCCTGACTTCGGGGCAGGAAGCGCTATTCCACTTTTATCCTTTACAATTTCTTTTTCCTGTGGGGTAGAGGTGAGGGTGCAGGTTCTTACCAGTGCCTGCATAGTATCATCATGAATACGGTTGATGATGGTTTCATACTTTACGGATTGGGTTATATAATGCAGGAAATAAATAAAGAGAAAAATATCAATGACGGTACACGCAATAAGGAAATAAACACTTAGCGCCGGGATATATATTCCGGAATCTATATCCCGGATAGTACTCAGGAGGAAGAGGGCATAGACGGTTGTGCCAATGTAAAAGCCCAGGACATATTGCTGGAAGCGGTTACCAATAAGCTTATCCAGGATGCGGTTACTCATTTGCGACGCAGCCTGGTTCAGCAAAATCATAACCATACTGAAACTGAAAACGGTAAGAGAAATAACCCCACTGGTGATGGCACTCACAATACTTCGGGCTGTAGTGGCATCTTTAAGGCTGAGCCAGTGCAGGCTTTTTTTAAAGGTTTTACCCGTTTCAGAAAAATCAAAATTAATCATGATGAAGGCAAGAAATAGGAAAAGTAGCGCAATGACGGCAGGCAGGAACGCAATACTCGTTACCGTTTTACGATAAATTATCTTGAACCACCTGAAACCCATAATCTTCATGCCGGCAATTTAAATATTTTGAATAGCTTCAGGCAAATTACAAAATTTAATTTTGTTGAATATACCGGCGTGAATTGTAGTAGAAAAATTTTCCTGCATTTTTTACAGGAACTACCGGTTAGCCTTAAGCGTTTAAATTTATGATATCAAGAGAAAATATTGAGAAACATTTCCCCGGGCTGGAAGAAGGACTTTATGAAGAATTGTTGCAGCAAGGAGAGATGGTGCATGTAAAAGCCGGCGAAACATTATTGCGCTTTGGAGAGACAATACGCTCAATAATTTTAATTACCGGGGGCCTGGTAAAACTTTACCGCGCAGATGAACATGGTACAGAATTTTTTTTATATAACCTGGAAGCTGGCCAGGCCTGTTCTTTATCTATGGTATGTGCAGTGCAGCATGAGCGTAGTGAACTTATGGCGCTGGCCCTCACAGATACAGACATTTTAAAGGTTCCTCTGTCGAGCATGGAATCCTGGATGAAAGTTTACCCCAGCTGGTATAGGTTTGTGCTTACTTCTTACCGGGAAAGGTTTGAAGAGGTTTTGCGCACTGTAGACGCAATAGCTTTCCGCCAGATGGATGATCGCCTGGAAGATTACCTGCGCAGGCAAATTGAATTATTGGGTAACCCCCTGCGCATAACCCACCAGGATATTGCCCGGGACCTCAATAGCTCCCGCGAAGTGATCAGCCGGCTTTTGAAGAAAATGGAAGAAAAGGATATTTTGCACGTAGAGCGCCAGGCCATTTATCTGCACTAAAAATTGCTCTTTGTGACTTTCATCACCTGATAAAAGTAAATAGAATGGCACCTTTGCAGTCTTAATGGATATTGCAGGATACATTGCGGCGTTATTGATTGGTTTATCTCTTGGCCTTATTGGAGGTGGAGGTTCCATCCTTACAGTGCCTGTTTTGGTTTACCTGTTTCATATAGATCCGTTAACGGCTGTTTCATATTCCCTGCTTATAGTCGGCCTCACAAGTGCCGTAGGGGCATTAAATAATTACCGGCGAGGCTATGTGGATATTAAAACAGCACTTTTATTTGGCCTGTCTTCTGTAATAACGGTATACAGTATACGAAAATTTATGCTGCCAGTGATACCCTCTCAATTTATAATCGGAAATGTAACCCTTTCCTTTGGAACCTTTATCCTTATTGTCTTTGCCTTATTAATGGTTACAGCAGCAGTCAGTATGATTAGGAAAAGAGAAATCTTTGTAAGGCAAACTTCCAGGGTAAGTAAACCCCTGTTAATATTGTTACTATATGGGATCGGTTTGGGCATAGTTACCGGCTTCCTGGGAGCCGGCGGCGGCTTTATACTTATTCCTGCACTGGTGCTTATATTAGGAATGCCCATGAAGACAGCCATAGGCACATCTTTGATGATAATATCTTTTAATTCCCTCATCGGCTTTATGGGGGATATAGGTCATTATAACCTGGACTGGAAATTAGCTGCCATTCTTTCTGCCATTGCTATTTGTGGAATTTTTCTGGGCGGAAAGTTAGGCCGTAATGTAGATGGGACTAAGCTTCGCAAAGGATTTGGCTGGTTCGTATTGGTGATGGGCATTTATATTGTAACAAAAGAAATATTTTTATAGCCCGTAAAGCGTTTACATCTAAAAAAAGTAAAATGATTATAGAACAATGGGAAGACAAGAATTTATCTCATTTCAGTTACGCGGTGCTGGATGAATCTACTTCGAAAATTGTGTTGATAGATCCGGCCAGGAACCCCGAACCTTATCTTGATTTTGCAAAACAACACGAGGCAAAAATAATCGGTATAATTGAAACACACCCGCATGCGGATTTTGTAAGTGGCCACCTGGAAATTTCCCTGGCCACCGGTGCAGATATTTATGTGAGTAAACTGGTGCAGGCAGAATATACCCATAAATCTTTTGATGAAGGCGATAAAATTGAAACCGGCGAATTAACTTTTCATGCTTTCAATACGCCTGGACATTCGCCAGATAGCCTAAGCATTGTGCTGGAAGAAAACGATGAACAAAAAGTTGTATTTACCGGGGATACGCTATTTATTGGTGATTGTGGCCGTCCTGATCTTCGGGAAGGCGCAGGCAAGATTACAGCTACCCGGGAAAGCCTGGCAAAACAAATGTATCATTCCCTTCGGGATAAACTATTGCCACTGGCAAATAATATTATTGTCTATCCTGCCCATGGTGCCGGCTCATTATGTGGTAAGGCCCTAAGTAAAGCAGAAAGCAGTACTATGGGCGCAGAAAAATTGACTAACTGGTGCTTGCAACCTTTAAGTGAAGAATCATTTGTAAAAGAATTATTGCAGGATCAACCGGTGATTCCGGCCTACTTTGGATATGATGTAGATCTGAACAGGAAAGGGGCGCCCGCTTTTCTTGAAGGTATTGAAAACATCAGCATCGGCAAAGCTATTACAGGCCCGCTGGATGCCGCCAGGTTAGATAAAAGCCTGGTAATAGTAGATGCACGCAACGAAAAAAATTTTAAAGCAAGCTATCTGCCGGGGTCTATTAACGTGATGGAAGGCCTCAAATTTGAAACATGGCTGGGAAGTATTATAAAGCCCGGAGAAAGGTTTTACCTGGCGGCTACCGGTGATGAGCAAATAGCAAAGTTGTTGCCGCGGATAGCAACTATTGGCTATGAACCTTTTGTTGCTGAAGTATTTGTTCTGGAGGCCGGCAGTGAGGAAATGTCTGCGTTCGAATTGGAAAATTTCCGGGCTCACCAGGAAGCATATACAATTGTAGACGTAAGAAATCCAACGGAAGTAAAGGAGAAAAAAACTTTTGCTTCTTCCCTGGCTATTCCCCTGGGCGAGTTACGGGATCGCATAAACGAAATTCCGTTGAATAAAACGGTTGTGGTTCATTGCGCCGCCGGATATCGCAGTGCTGCCGGTAGTTCCATCGTAAATAGTATGTTAGGAGATCGGGTAAAGGTCCTGGATTTCGGTGAAGACATTCAGCAATTCTCATGATTTAGTAATAACAGTAAACCTTTATATTATTTTTTATGATTGCATTCTTACAACAACCCTGGCCCTGGTATATTGCCGGTCCCATCATTGGCCTGATGGTTCCTGTTTTATTATTCATCGGCAATAAAAGCCTGGGAGTATCCAGTTCTTTACGTCATGTATGCGCCATGTGCGTTCCTGCCAAAATTCCATTCTTCTCTTATGATTGGAAGAAGGAGGCCTGGAATCTTTTTTTTGTTGCTGGCATTGCTGCAGGAGGGCTATTAGTTGCCCTGTTTTTTATGAACCCGGCACCGGTTGCTATAAATCCCGCACTCACTTCCGAACTGGCACATTATGGTATAGCCCCACAGGTTTCTCTTTTGCCCACAGAAATATTTTCATGGCAAAGTTTACTTAGCTGGAAAGGCTTGTTTTTTATGGTATTTGGAGGCTTTCTCGTGGGCTTTGGAACCCGCTATGCCGGGGGCTGTACATCCGGGCATTCTATCATGGGAATGTCTAACCTGCAATGGCCATCGCTTATTGCCACCATCAGTTTTATGGCTGGCGGTTTCTTTGTTTCCAATATTATTTTACCGGTTATTTTAAAATTTTAAATTATGGAGCAACAACATAGCCCTTCATATATGCCTTTTCAACAAGTAGGATCTGCTGACATAAAAATGAAGATACCTGAAGAAGCACAAGAAACACAAACACAAATAAATGTACCTGCCAATTTAAAATACCTGGTCGTAGGGATGCTGTTCGGAATTGTTCTTGTAAAATCTGAAGTGATATCCTGGTTTCGGATCCAGGAAATGTTCCGGCTGCAAAGTTTTCATATGTTTGGCGTCATTGGTTCCGCAGTGATAACCGGCATCATTTCTATTTTGATACTTAAGCGATTTAAATTAAATACACTTAACGGGGAAGTAATTGCTTATCCTGAAAAGAAATTTAGTAAAGGACAGGTCATAGGGGGCTTAATATTCGGAGCAGGCTGGGCCATTACCGGCGCTTGCCCGGGGCCGTTATATGCTCAATTGGGTACAGGCTTCCTGGTAACTTCGGTTACAATTTTAAGTGCACTTGCGGGAACCTGGGTCTATGGTAAATTCCAGGATGAACTTCCACACTGATAATTTTACTATTCTGAAGGTGGGTTATCTACCAGCAATTTTGTTTCTATAACTTCTATGAAGGCAGATTTTGGTAAAGCTCCAGGTTGCATCATGGGGTCTCCTTTTACCGGTATGAAAAGTAAAGAAGGTATACTTTGGATACCAAATACTTCCGATAACTCAATTTCTTTTTCTGTATCTACTTTATAAATATCTACCTGGCCATCATAGGTAATAGAAAGTTCTTCCAGTATGGGTGTAACCATTTTGCAAGGCCCGCACCAGTCCGCATAAAAATCTACAATGGCCGGGCGTTCCCCTGAATAAGACCATTCTTTTTCGGTTTCGTAATTAAAAATTTTTTCTTTGAAATCTGCGGCTGTCATTTGTTTTGTTCCCATGCTATATATAAGTTGAATTTTTAAAAAGAATGGTGTTCAATTATATTGCCATATTGTTGTTTTAAGAAATGTTATAATTTGTTTACAAAGAAGATGAAGCTTTTATAAATGGTAACTTTGAATGATTGAAGGTGTCATTTACCATATTTATTTCGTTCCTGCTGGCTGCTAATTTTTTGCCTGGAATGGCAACAGCTCAACAGGGTACTTTTAAGATGATGCTGAAGATGATGCTTCAAGGCGACGTTCCACAAGCACAGGTAGATGCAGTAAGAAATAATTTAAATATATACACCTTACTGGATACGCGTTCTCCCGAAGAATTTGCTGTAAGTCATATCCGGGGAGCCCTTTTTGCAGATTACAAAACATTCGAACCTGCACAATTAGGACCCATTCCCAGGAACACTTCTCTACTGGTCTATTGTAGTGTGGGTAAAAGAAGTGAAGATATCGGGAGAAAATTACTCGCTTCAGGATTTACAAACGTTTTGAATTTATATGGTGGTATTTTCCAATGGGTGAATGAAGGCCTGCCAATAGTAGATAATATGAACCAGCCTACTACTAAAATTCACGCATATAATCGTGCCTGGGGTCTTATGCTACAAAAAGGTGAGAAAGTTTATTAACCTGTAATTCTCCCTTTATTTCCGGACTGGCTTTAGTTTTGTAATTTCATTTTCTAAATGCATATGATGAAAGCAGCCTTTATCCATTCTCTTAAATTATTTTTTTTATTGCTGATACACCCGCTAACGGCCGGGGCACAGCAACATCCATATGCATATCATTCTGCAACTTCTGTTGCCGACAAACAAAGGGCGGAAAATGATTCATATTTTGAAAGCATGAATCTTGGGAAATTAGGCCTCGGGCGCCGTGCTTTTGACTACGCCATGCTGGGTTTCAATGTTCTAAAAAGTAAAGGGAAACTTCGTAATGATGATATTCTCACAATTGCAGATATGAGCCTGCCTTCCGGGCGCAAAAGATTATTCGTTCTGGACATGAAGAATTTCAAGTTATTATTTGTTACTTATGTTGCCCACGGCAAAAATACGGGTTTGGATAAGTCACTTTATTTTTCCAATGAACCGGAAAGTTTTAAAAGTAGTGTCGGGTTTTATATTACCCTGGGAACTTATTCCGGGAATCATGGATATTCTATGCAACTCGATGGCCAGGAAATAGGGTATAATAATAATGCAAAGGAGAGGGATATTGTAATGCATAGTGCAGATTATGTAAGTGAAAGCGTTGTGCGCAGTCAAGGTTATGTGGGCAGGAGCCTGGGGTGCCCGGCCGTATCACCAGAAATATACCGCCCTATAATTGAAACTATAAAAAATGGGTCCTGCTTATTTATATATGGTAATGACAACAGCTATATTAAAAATTCTAATATGCTCAAAAGGAAAATAACCCTGGAACCTTCACCGGTTAATGCTGCAAATGAAGACAATAATAAATAGTATAAAAAAACCTTCTTTCGAAGGTTTTTCAATCAAAAATTGGTTTTAAGGAATTTCCAAAGG
>JBDSWG010000121.1:0-10809 GCA_039926825.1 Ferruginibacter sp. | reverse complement strand
TAATTATGGAAAGTTAATTATGTTTACATCTTTATAAAAAAAGAACATTGGCTGCTACACCAGGAGAACATTTGGAAGATAAGGACCTGCTGCAGCATTATTACCAGGATGGTGATAATGAATGGCTGGGCATTTTACTGGAACGCTACACCCTCCTGCTCTTTGGTGTGAGCATGAAATATCTTAAAGACGAAGAAGCTGCCAAAGACAGTGTGCAACAAATTTTCCTGAAAGTTATTCATGAATTAAAAAAACACAAAGTAGAATATTTTAAAAGTTGGTTGTATATGGTGGCAAAAAATCATTGCCTCATGCAACTGAGAAATAAAAACCGGTATGCCGCACCCCTCACAGAAAATGTGATGGCCAGCTACCCGAATGATGCGCAGGGACAAACGCCGCAGGAGAAAGACCTGGACCTCGAAAAATTATCTATGGCCGTTGCACAATTAAATGAAGAGCAAAAGGTTTGTATAACTTTGTTTTACCTTCAAAAAAAGTCTTACCAGGATATTGTGCATGTAACTGGTTTTGAAATGATGAAAGTGAAAAGCCATATTCAGAATGGAAAACGAAACCTGAAAATCCTGATGGAAAAAATGCGCCATGAGTAAGAAAGGACAACATATTTTTGAAGACGGCCGCAAATCCATTGACCCGGATAAAGTGCTGGGCTATCTTAAGCAAGAGCTGGATGGTGAAGAACGTCATAACCTGGAAGCGCAGTCTGCAGAAGATCCCTTCCTGGATGATGCGCTGGAAGGCCTGGAACAATTAGAAAAAAAAGAAACTGTACAAGGCACAGTCAGCAGCCTCAATAAAAATCTTCACCAGCTTATACAATCAACTAACAAGAAACAGCGGGGTAAATTAAATTATAATGAACCATGGGTTTATTACACTGTGATCCTTATTCTCCTGCTTTGCATTACAGCCTTTATTGTTGTAAAGAAATTTTTAAATTAAGAAAGAAAATACTGCCGCTGCACAATGGCCATCATAGGTTCTACTGAAGTAACTGAAGCGGAATGAAATAAGCCAGGGGGAATGTGAATGACATCACCAGCTACATAAGGACGGCTGCCTGAGCCTTCAAATTTCATTATGCAGCTGCCATTGATGATTGCAATGAATTCATGCATGTCTTCGTGTATTTCTTTTTCATGCCCCTGTTTAACCCAGATCGCCAGGTTGGTAATTTCCCGGGTAGAGGGCAAAGGTTGTATAAACAGGTTATCAAAATCCTCCTGCGGAGCAGCGCAACTATTTTTTGCCAAAACATCCTTCAGTGCTATGACTGAAGAAAGTTCATCAAGCAAGGGTACAAATTCCTGTTGATGCGTAGCTTCCTGCCTGTATATAGTTTTAAAAACATTATCCTTCACTTTGCGTGAGGGCATAATGGCCTGCTGGACAATTCCATCGCTGATGAATTTACGAACGAGATCAATTTCCGCCTGTACACCGGGATGTGAGGCAGCCATTCTTTCTACCTCCTGGTTTTCATCAGGGGAAGTAAATCCCAGGCAATAGGAATCTATGATGCCGGATTTAATATAGTGCTGCAAGTCCATTGAATACAAAACTAAACTTATTCCTGCACTAATACAGGTTTATATGATGGAATATCAATAAGCTATTTACAAAAAAAGGCTGCTCTCAAAAGGAGCAGCCTGGTTAAAGGATTAATACTAGTTTATTGCTTTACAAATGGCAGACTAAATTTTTCTTGTTGTGCCGTAATAACTGTTACCTGGTAACGGCCGGCTGCAAGTTTAGAAACCTTTAAGGTTATTAAGTTACTTCCCGCAACAAGGTTGGCTGTTTCATGGCTCATCACCCTGCCCATAGCATCTGTAATCATGATCTCAATTTTACCCGCATTTGCGGTGGAAACATTCAGTTTCGCAATACTTACTGCAGGATTTGGATTGAGGCCTACAATATCAAATGTTTTCTCTTTGCCCAGCAACAATACAATATTGCTGTAAGAAATTTTTCCATTATCATCTGTAGTTTTCAACCTGTAATAGTTAGCCCCTGCCAGCGGGCTCAAGTCCATGTGACTAAATGAAGGCAGACATTGTACTGATGTAGCCTGTAAGTTATATACCGGTGCAAAGGTTCTGCCATCTGCGCTGCGCTCCAGTTCCATCTTCACATAAGGTGAACCGATACAAGTTACTTTCCAATCAAGGAAGTTGCCCGCATTCTGCTTGCTGCCGCGGAAGTATTCTACGTAGATAGGAACAACGCTCAGGGTAAATTCATCGGCACCTATATCAGGAGTTGTTATACTTCTTGTCTCCCCGTCATAATCATCAGTTATGCCTCCTATGGCAGAAGCGCCGCTTTCCAATTGTGAAGGAATAATAGGATTAATATGCAGGAAGGTCGCATTTGCACCGTCTGTACTTAAGAAAGCAGGGTTTTCAGAAATAGAATTAGCATCTCTTGGAGATACTCGAGTCATGTAATCAGCAATTGTTTGATCGCTATTAGTTCCATCATAGAATATTACATTATTTGCTCCGGGAGTACCTGCATAAAAATCATTATTGTTAGATGCTGCAGCATATGAAGTAAGATCAGCCGGAGATCGCCTATATGCAGCAGTGATTCCTGTTCCATTATTACTGGAGTTGTTTACAAAAATATTATTGCTTAAAGTGATTGTAGGCGTAGTAGAAACAAAAACAGCACTGGAACCGAACGTGGCACCGGAACTGGCACCGTTCAAATAAACCGTATTAAAATATGCATATACTGTGGTGCCACCAGAGAAATTTAAACCAACCAATGCATTGAAAAAATTTGCAGCCGGAGTTCTTAAATCACCAATAAGATTATTGTAAACCAAAATGTTTGAACCACCGGAGACGAGTATTCCATTTACTCTACCGGATGGGTTGCTGGCAGAAACGTCATAAATTTTATTCTTGAAAACCCTGGTGGAGGTAGCATTGCTAATAACCAACCCGTTTACATTTACTGTTCCTGTGCTTGATAAGCTATTTATTACATTACTATTGATATTAATTACCCCTGCCGTATTTGAACAAGTGATACCTGTTACTGAACCCATAGCTCCTGAGGACATTAAATTGTTTATAGTGTTTGAAGAAACATTAAGTAATGTAGATCCACTAAATGTACTCCCTATAGAGATTGCAGTAATTACACCACTTCCTGTTATGTTAGCGAATGTATTGTTGGATATATTTGATGTAGTACCAATAGAATTATAGGTAATACCGGTTATCGTACCTGTTCCACCAGTCCAATTACTATAATTATTACCTGTAAAAATCTTAGCAGGGCTGGAAATGGAACCATCCATGTTAAATGTGCCTTGTATTGCGGTAGCTCCGGTAACAGTAATATTTGAGAAATTATTATTTATAACACTGCTCGTCGTTGCATTTGGCGAACTTCCAGAAGTGGTAGTCATTGTAACTGTACCACCGGCCCCGGTTTTATTGAATGCAGTAACGATTGAGTTATTATTTATGGTTTGAGTCCCTGCTGCAGGC
Source organism: Ferruginibacter sp. (assembly GCA_039926825.1). Taxonomy (GTDB): domain Bacteria; phylum Bacteroidota; class Bacteroidia; order Chitinophagales; family Chitinophagaceae; genus Ferruginibacter. The sequence continues at coordinate 7,276 of JBDSWG010000121.1, read as the reverse complement.
ATAGTATAATTATGCGATATAAATGTTACACTACCTGTTGTGTTTACTGTTAGATTTGTGAAAGTGTTTCCATTAATACTTGTATTTCTAAACCCCATTGCATCTAAAATAATGGTTACTGTTCCAGTTGGAGAAGCTACATTATAGGATAAATTAGTAAAGTTATTATTACTAATGCTAACTGCAGATGTGGCTGTACCCGTTGTAGTTTCCACAGCAATTCCCTGGAGGGCTCCTCCTGCCAAACCTGTAGCTACGGAAATCGAATTATTATTGAAAGTATTGGTAAACGTTCCTGTAGGAGCAACGATAAAGGAAGGAACATAAATGCCTCTCATAGTTCCGAGCGTATTAGTCCCCGGGCTTGTAATACTATTATAGGAAACATTAATAGTGGTTGAGTTTCTAACTAGCACCCCAAAAATAGTCCCTGATACAGAGATATACCCGGAAAATGTACCGGTGGTTCCATAATTACTTATTGTATTTGCAGTGGCATTTGAGTTTCCGCCAATATCTATTCCATTATTAAAATCCGCATTAGCAGTGGGCCCTACAACTACAATTCCATTATTTACATTGCTAATGTTATTACTGTATATTTTTAAACCGCTGTTTCCACCTGCCGTTGTGGTGGCAGATACACCTGATGTAACTACTGTAGCTGAGTGAGCAGAATTACTGTAAATACCAAAAGTATTCTGGTAAGTCTTATTCAGTGTGATAGTGTTATTTTGAATAGTACAATTTTGTGCACCATTAGTTGTTGTGGCATATAATAATGCTACACCCCATTCTGTCATGTTATTTATACCTGCCGTACTTATTGTATTGGCTGCATTTTCCATCATGGTAAAACCCTGGATGGTAATATAATCACCGCCAATAATTTTAAAAATTGCATCATTTAATGCTCCAACGGTGTGTGTTGTAGGCGCGGTAATGGTATTGTTGTTTCCTGTTATGGTAATTGGATCAGCTGCAGTTCCTGTAGCTGTAATGCTGTATCCACCAGCGGGTGAAGTTTCAGAATTCGCGGCCAAAAGATTTAAAGTAATACCTCCAGCGCCTACGCCCTGGGTGTTAAGATCAATGATTGCAGCAGCCAATGTTGCATAATCACCGGGAATATTTTTAATACCGGTAAGCTGGCCATTAACAGTAAAACTATTACCCACCAGAAATAAAATACTTAAAATATTTTTGTAAATCTTCTTCATATTTGTTGTTAATGGATTAATTAAAACATAAATACAGTATAGTGTATCTACTAATTTTTATAAGTGAAAGAAAAATGAAAATAACCAATCAAATGAAGTGAACGGCATTTTTCTATAATATTTTTTTTAGTAACAAGTTAACGACCTACTTCTTCCTAAAAAACAGCCTTAGCGGAACACCACTAAAATCAAACTTTTCCCGGAGTTTATTTTCCAGGTAATTTTTGTATGGTGTTTTAATATCGTTGGGGTAATTAGTAAAAAATGCGAAGCTAGGCGTATGTGTGGGAAGCTGCGTAACGTATTTTATTTTTACGCTGTTGCCGCGTACCACCGGGGGGTGATAGCTTTCTATTGCTTTTAGCATGACTTCGTTCAGTTGCGAGGTACTTATTTTACGCTTTTTGTTCTCATAAACCTGCAGGGCTGTTTCCATACTCTTCAATATGCGTTGCTTATCAGTAACAGAAATAAAGAGCACCGGCACATCGGAGAAAGGTTGCAGGCGTTGTTTGAGATCTTTCTCGTAGGTTTTGGCCGTATTCGTTTCTTTTTCTATGAGATCCCATTTGTTTACGAGCACAACAACCCCTTTACCTTTTTTTACCGCCAGGGAAAATATGGCGAGGTCCTGCGCTGTAGCACCCTCGCGGGCATCCAGCATGAGGAGACAAACATCGGCTTCATCTACGGCTTTAATAGCTCTTATGACGGAATAAAACTCCAGGTCTTCATGTACCTTATTCTTCCGCCGGATACCAGCCGTATCTATCAACACGAAATTTTTATTAAAAAGGTTGTAATGGGTATGAATGCTATCACGAGTGGTTCCCGCTATTTCACTTACTATGGTGCGCTCATTTCCTATCAGGGCATTCAGCAGGGAAGATTTACCCACGTTGGGCTGGCCGATGATGGCAAATTTTGGTAAGCCTTCATATTCATCTACGGCCGTTTTATCTTCTTCTTTAATAATCTCTATTACGGCATCCAGCAATTCTCCGGTACCCGTACCACTGATTGAAGACAGGAAAAATATATGCTCAAAACCCAGGCTGTAAAATTCACTGGCTTCCATCAGGCGATTGTGGTTATCCACTTTATTTACCACCAGGAAGACTGGCTTCTTACTGCGGCGCAGCATATCGGCCATATTCTCGTCCAGGTTGGTGATGCCCGTGGCGGCATCTACCATAAAGATGACGGCATCCGCTTCTTCTATAGCTATGATGACCTGTTTGCGGATTTCTTTTTCAAAAACATCATCGCTGCCGGCAACAAATCCACCGGTATCTATCACATTAAAACTATAACCTGCCCATTCTGCAATGCCATACTGCCTGTCCCTGGTTACCCCGCTCAAATCATCTACAATGGCCTTGCGCTGTTCCAGCATGCGGTTAAAAAATGTACTCTTACCCACATTCGGGCGGCCGGTGATGGCTAACGTAAAACTCATAGCGGCAAAGGTAAATAGATAAAAGTATTTAGTGCGGAGTACTTAGTATTGGGTACTTAGTACTAAGACTTCAGATATTAGATATTTAGATAGAACAAAATTCACCATTCAATTTTCAAAAGTCGATAGAAAGTACCATCGGGATTCATGGATAATATTGATGAATGATTATTGTTAACCATAGGAATCCAGGCATATACTTTTTATCCTTGTGCCTAACCATATAATTCTATATAAAGTTTGCAGATAAATTGATTTCAACCGATCTCTCTTTTATTACCTATCGGGAACCTATTTCTAAATAACCAGTCTGGTTTGTCAATTGTCATGAGTCAATAGTCAATCACGATTTAAGTACGTCCTCCTATAATTACCACACAAACCTATTTACCAAATGACCAAATGACTCCCGATAGCTATCGGGATGACCATTGACCTAAACATCCTTATTTTTGCACCAGATATAAATGCCGCTATATGAGTTCAGTAGATTTGGTTATGCCCAAGCTGGGAGAAAGTATTATGGAAGCCACAATTCTTAAGTGGCACAAGAAGCCCGGAGATACCGTGGCCCAGGATGAAACCGTGCTGGACATTGCCACTGATAAAGTAGACAGTGAAGTACCATCCATTGCCGCCGGTACTATAGAAAGTATTTTATTTAATGAAAATGACGTGGTTCCCATTGGTGCCGTAATAGCCCGCATCAATACCGGCGCTGGTAGCACTGCGAATGCAGCCACCACCAAAGCCGCACCCCAGGAATATGAAGAAGCCAGCATTGTAGAAGAGGTTCCCTACCAGCCACAGCCCGCAGCAGTACCTGCCGCACAGGCGAATACCGGTGGCCCGCGTTTTTATTCTCCCCTGGTGCTCAACATAGCCCAAAGCGAAGGCATTTCTATGATGGATCTGGAAAACATACCGGGTACCGGGCAGGATGGCCGTGTGAGCAAAAAAGACATTTTAGCGTATGTGGCTAACCGTGGCAGCCAGCCACAACAACAAGCTCAGCAACAGGCGCAATCACCACAACCCCAGCGCAACGAGCAGGTTACCGTGATGCCGAAAGAGCAGCCGCAGAACCAGGCACCGGTCGTGTACCAGGGCAATGTGGAGATAATAGAAATGGATCGCATGCGCAAGCTCATTGCCAAACACATGGTAGACAGTGTGCAGACCAGCGCGCACGTCACCAGCTTTGCCGAGTGTGACGTAACCAACCTCGTTTTATGGAGAGAAAAAGTAAAGAAGGAATTTGAAAAACGTGAAGGCGAAAAAATTACTTATACGCCGCTTTTTATCGAAGCCATTGTAAAATGTATAAAGAGATATCCCTGGCTCAGCAGCTCCGTGGAGGGAGATAAAATTATTGTAAAAAAAGACCTGAATATAGGCATGGCCGCGGCACTGCCCAACGGTAATCTTATTGTACCCGTTATTAAAAACGCCGACCAGCTCAACCTAACGGGACTGACTAAACGCGTAAACCACCTGGCCAACGCTTCCCGGAATGGTGGCCTGAAACCCGATGATACCACCGGCGGTACTTTTACCCTCACTAATGTGGGCACCTTCGGTTCTATTATGGGCACGCCAATAATCAACCAGCCACAGGTCGCCATTATGGCCGTGGGCGCCATAAAAAAGCGGGCCATGGTGATAGAAACACCACAAGGTGATAGCATTGCCATCCGCCACATGATGTATATTTCTCTCAGCTACGATCACCGTATAATAGATGGCGCCCTTGGTTCTACTTTCTTAAATGCAGTGAGCAAAGAGCTGGAAAATTTTGATAGTAACAGAACGATTTAGGGAGAACCAGATCATTGGGTCAGTGGTCATTCAGTCAAAGGTCATTCCTTAACTACTATCATTCGGGATCTTTCTTAAGCGAGAGATGACATTGCACCAACCATATACAAATTTATTGTGCCGAAACAGGCTGCGTAAAAATAATACCAGCCGTCAACATGCTGGCTATACCTACCCCATAAATAACGCCTACTTTCTATAATTTCATAAAAATTTTCGAAACCGAATAGTAATGATTGAAATGGGCTTCCAGGGAAGATTTACAATGACATTAAACTATCTTGAAACGCTGTTGGAAACTGTATCCAAAAAGCATCAGAAGAAAACTGTAACAAGTGAATAATACTTTTTTTACAACAGGCAAAAAAGATGAATTATGAATACCGGCCATTCCATGAAACTTGACGTTTATGTTAATTATCCAGGGCATTGTGAAAAAGCATTCCAGTTTTACGAAAAGCACCTGGGCGGTAAAATAATAATGATGAATTATCATCAACAATTGCCTCCAAATTTTCCAACCGAATGGAAAAGCCCGGTAATGCATGCAAGAATTGAAATAGGTGGCTTGACAGTTATGGGGGCAGATATTCCCAATGCAGAACCCATGCGTAGTGCCTACCTGGCCATTAGGTTTGATACGCCGGAACAGGCAGAACAAATCTATAACCTGCTCGCCAGTGAAGGGCAGATTTTTATGAAGATGGAAAAAACATTTTTTGCAAATCGGTTTGCTATGCTGCGTGATAAATTCGGAACCTCGTGGTTGCTCCTTAATGAACAATAAAAAATATCCTGTGTTGGGATGTCTTAAAATAAAAGACAGATAGCTGCCCCACGCAAGCATATAAGGCATGCTTCATAACTCAGTTACTTCTGCAAAGAATACAAACCCATATAGTTGCTTCTCAAACAACTGCCTGGCATTTATGATTAACTTTATAGTAAACGTAGGAATGGATATTTATAATTAATCCAACAGCTTTCCAGGTTTGTATTAAAGAAAATCCAGGCATTAGTAAACACTATAAATAAAATTTTACTTCCATATCCTCTCAAAGTCATACCTTTTTTGGGTAATTATAAAACCACAAATAAATGATGACAAGAATATACTACATCGGGCTATGTGCTTTTATGTGTTCAACATTGGCAAGTTGTAATGGCCAGGCAAAAATCAATAATCAAGCACAGCATAATGCTAAAACTGCTGAAATTAATTTAGTCGGTGGGGGTTGTGATGGTTGCGAACTTATGTTTATAGGTATGCCGGAAAATATTAAATCAGTTGATACAAGTGCTGGTTGGACAGAGAAAGGTCAAAAACTTTTAGTAACAGGAACCGCATTAAAATCTGACGGCAAAACACCTGCACCTGACGTTATTATTTATTACTGGCAGACAGATAATAATGGATATTATTCAGCAAAAAAGGAAACAGATGAAAAAGTGAAACGGCATGGTCACATACGTGGTTGGGTAAAGACAGACAAGGATGGAAAATATTCAATTTATACTATTCGGCCGGCTGCCTATCCAAACAGGGATATCCCGGCACATATTCATACTTCCATAAAAGAACCCGATATTGACAATGAATATTATATTGATGAATTTATTTTTGACGATGATAAACTTTTGACGGGTGCTAAAAGGAAAGCGCTCGAAAACCGTGGTGGCAGCGGAGTTTTAAGGGTATTAATTTCTGGGGACATGCAAATTGCAGAGCACAATATTATTTTAGGTTTAAATATTCCCGGCTATCCTGGTAAAAAAATACCGGGAATTCAATCAGGGCTTGAAATTGGGGAAGACAATCCATCCTTCACGCCATACCATGCTTTCGGACCAGATAAAGGAACAAAAACTTGCCCGGTTTGTAAATATGGACGCTACCACGGCATTATATTTTTTGTGGGAAATAAGCCCGTTTGGAACGACATTAAAAAGTGGCTTTCATTTCTTGAACAGGAAAGTGTAAACAGGAGTAAATACCTGAAAGCATATTTTGTTTATGGCAATGAAAAAAATTTCAACAAGCAAGCAAGAGAAAAAGAGTTAGAAGCTATTGGAACAGAATTAAATTTAAAAAATATTGCGTTGACTTTTGTACCCTCCATGACAGACACAGAAAGTGACGTTAATCTTAATAAAATTAATCCCACCGTTGAAAACACTTTTATCATCTTTAGACAAAGTGCAATCATAGCAAAGTTTATAGACTTAAAAGCAGATGCTGAAAACTTTGCATTAATCGCAAACACGCTGGACAAAACAAAGTCAGAATATTTCAATTTATTTGCCCCCAATCACAACTAGCAGGGAGAAGTTTTATTATTAATAAACCAGTTTTAAAAAACTCGGAAAAAGCTAATAGCATTTTAAAAATACCCGTGATTTTTTGTATAAAAATAAAATGACTGCAATGAAGTTTTTAAATTTTAGCAGGAGGCCGTTTTAAGTTGCAGTTCTATTTCACCCTAACATTCACATGCTTATGCTTCCCTTTTTACATGCGTTAGCATGCAGTAAATCACACCTACCTAACCACCTGAAATTTTACGCTGCTCGTTGGTAACACATCCGTATTTGCAGGTTTTTGCTGGTTATATTTTACTACCTAACTTCAGTAGGTAATATGGATTTTGGCCCTATGATTTTCGGACTTGCGGTTTTTTGCCGGAAAATAATTTCTATAAATAAGCAGCGTTTAAAAAATATTTACTATTTTTTCCATCAGAATACATTTTACATTTTTTCATCTATAATTATTGCTTAT